>NZ_JBVVQC010000027.1:0-102406 GCF_055811515.1 Mesorhizobium sp. WSM4841 | reverse complement strand
TGCACCATTCGAGCCTGACGCCATGCAACCGCTCGGCGGGGGGGGCCGCCGCCGCCCCCCCCCCCCCCCCCCCCCCGCCGCCCCCCCCCCCGCGGGGGGGGCGGGGGGGGGGGGTGCCGGGCCCGGCCCGGCCGGGCGCCCCCGCCCCCCCCGGGCGCTTTTCGCGGAGCCGATAGCTGTCACCGCGGATGGTGATCACCGTTGAGTGATGAAGCAGGCGATCCAGGATCGCCGTGGCCACAACGGGGTCGCCAAAAACACTTCCCCATTCGCCCACAGAACGATTGGAAGTGATCAGAATCGATCCCTTCTCGTAGCGCCGCGACACCAGTTGGAAGAACAAGTGTGCGGCATTGGCCTCGAAGGGCAAATAGCCCAGCTCGTCGATGATCAATAATTTCGGCCGCGACAAGGTCGTCAACTGTTTGTCCAGAGAGCCAT
The DNA here is from genome assembly GCF_055811515.1 of Mesorhizobium sp. WSM4841. Lineage (NCBI taxonomy): Bacteria > Pseudomonadati > Pseudomonadota > Alphaproteobacteria > Hyphomicrobiales > Phyllobacteriaceae > Mesorhizobium > Mesorhizobium sp. WSM4841. Next base: position 101,965 of record NZ_JBVVQC010000027.1, on the reverse strand, counting down.
CGGCATGTGCCTTGGCCAGCATCGCCACCAGCGTCGCTGCCGTGACGAACTGCACATTGTAGTTCTGGCGGATCGCCTCGCGGCCGAGGCTCACGGCAAGATGAGTCTTGCCCGTTCCGGGCGGTCCGAGGAACAGGACTGTGTCGCCGTGTGCGATCCAGCGGCAGGTCGCGAGTTCCCTGATCTGGCCCTGATCGAGTGAAGGCTGGGCATCGAAGTCGAAGCCGTCGAGTTCGCGCACGAACGGGAACTGGGCGAGCTTGCTCGACATGGAGATGCGCCGCTCGTCGCGACGGGCGATCTCGCGCGACACCAGGAAGGCCAAGGCTTCCCGCAAGGTCATCTTCGAACGGGCAGCTTCGTCCAGCAGCGTATCGAGTTGGTCACGGATCGCCGTCAGCTTCAGCCGATCGAGCGTTGCGATGAGCACGTCATGATCAACGGTCGTCATCACCAGGCCCCTCCAACAACCGCCTCGTATTCCGCGAGCGGTCGCAGCAAGGCGGCTGGAGCGACATCAATGGGAGTTGCACGCACCGGCCCTTCGAAGCCGGCTACACCGACAAAATGAGCGCGATCCACGATCCGTTGTCGTCGCCCACGGCAAAGGGCGTGGTCTGCGACGACCTGGCCCGCATGGCGGATAATCACGCGGCCGGCCAAAACCACGACCTGGACGCTCTCACCGATCAGGCGCCAGGGCACGGAGTAGCTGTTCGTGTCGAGATCGATCGCGCAGTCAGCCTGGACCTTGCGGACCAGATCCCGCAATTGCCCGAATGGGGCACGGTCTGCCAGAGGGCGCAGCGCCTTGGCTTCTTCGGCAAAGCGTTCCGCTGGCGCAACGCCGGTGGTGCCGTGTTCACGCTGGTCGGCGACCTCCCGCGTCCAGCGGTCCAGATGCGCCTCGAATGCAGCCCAGTTCTCGAACCGACGCCCGGCGATTGCGTTCTTCTTGACGTAGCCGACGCCGCGTTCGTCTTTTCCCTTCGTGCGTGCCCGATAGGGAGCACAGGCCCGCGGCGTGAAGCCCCAGTACCGGGCGAACGCATGCAGTCGCGTGTTGAATCGGACCTCTCGCGTCACCGCATCATGGTGTTCGACCAGCGCCTTCGCATTGTCGATCAGCACTTCCGCGGGAACGCCGCCGAACCGCAGAAAAGCGCCTTCCATCCCTTCGAACCAGTCCGCCTGACGCTGCCTCTGCGAAGCCCGGACATGCATCCGGCGCGAATAGCCAAGCGTGGCGACAAACACATGGATCCGCACCCGCTCGCCGCCGATCCAGACCCCAGTATCGCCAAAGTCGATCTGCATCTGATGACCGGGCGCTGTCTCGAAGCGGACCGTCGCCCGCTTCTGCGCCTTTAATTCCCGGCGCCAGCACTTCACCCTCAGCTCCACCGAGCGAAGCCCGATCACAATCCCATGTTCGCTCGCCAGCTCCTGGCGAATGACGTCCGCGTTGCCTTCATGGCGGAAAAACCGCTCCCGAAGCCAATCCTCCAGGCCATCAAAGGCTGTTCGACGCCGGGGCTGACGATAGGCAACAACGCCGCCTTCGCGAAGGTAGCGACGAACCGTATTGCGCGCGCACCCAAACTCCTGCGCGATTCGTTTCGCTCCCCAGCCAATCCCATGCAGTCGCACCATTGCTGAAACTTCTTCCCCCGACCGCATCTCCTCAACCCGCACCGTTTTCGACAACGCGAGCTTCGATGGAAATTCATCGTGCATCTACTGATCCTCTCAAAAACGAGGGGTCAGTTCTTCGTTTCGTCTGGGGGTCAATTTCTCATTTCGCCCGACACCAAGTTTGTCCGAAGGCCGTTGGGAAACTGCAGTGGGCTGTTAACTGCCGCCACGACGTGTGTCGTGGCGCTGACAGGCTTGCCAGTATTTGCCTGTTCAATGTGTCCTGGAGCCGCATAAGAAGGCAGCAGACATGGCCGTTTAACGTTTGTTGTCATTTTGCGGCGCGACGATGATCGCCTTAAATTTGATAAATTGTAACCACCGAAGATGTCGCGCAGGCGCGGAGGCATCTACTTGATCAGGTATGGAAGCTGTGACCAAGCGTGATCGATCTGGTCGTCGTTGGGCAGCACATCGTCGGACACCCCAGCGTGGCGGTGAACTGGGCCAGCATGGCGAGGGAAGAGGGGTCCCCCGCGAACGCCCGCAAGCGTGACAGCGGGCAGGTCGGTATCCGGCTCAACGAGGGATTGCTCATACCTATTGCGAGCGTCGACGAGACCGTCGTCCCCTTCGGCAGTCTGTGACCAAAAGGCGCGTTCAGCCGGCCCGCGTGGCCTTCGGGCGGGTTCGTCCACCTTGCGCTGAGCATTACATGTGGAGAGCGGTTGGGTGCTATATATATCGCCGACCCGCTCTATACCGAGGGGTGAGGCAACGGCAGCGTTGCTCGGGAGCATTCCTCGGTGAGGCAATACGAGGTCTCTCCCAGATCGCCGCGCTATAGAGGGGCGCGCGCGAAGGGGAGGCGACGATGAGGTCGGGTTGTCCCCCCGATCGCCTCTATGTACCCCTTGAGTGTCGACAGATACATATCGGCCCGCTTCTCGATCTTCGAGACCGAGGGCTGCTTGAGCTTGAGGGTCAAGGCGATCTCTGCCTGGGCCAGCCGCACGGCGCAGCTCGCCGAGGCTCTCGACCTCCGTCCTTAGCTCTTCGAGACGTGCGTCGACACGCTCCCGACGCTACTCAGGGAGGGCTGCGATCACGTCATCAAGCTTGCGTTCCATCACCTCTTCCCCTCTTCGCCGCCGCCCGGCGGTTGAGATGCCCTTGATAGCGTTTGTCCGATGGCGTGCTGATTGGTGGCCCGGAACGGGAAGTCGCATCTGGCCATTGCCGTCGCCCGGGCGCTCATCCGCGACGGCGGCCGCGGCCCCTTCTTCAATGGGACAACGACCGCACTGCTCGATCGTCTTACACACTGTTGCGAGATCATCGAAATCGGACATGAATCCTGACGCTTCAAGAACCGCGCGTGATCACCCCGTTCGCCCAAGACGATCCGCGCTCGCCGGGCTTCGCAACCCGGACTAGCTCCGCCCAGCGAGCGCTAAGCGCGGTGCACTGAGCCAATTTTTACCGGGATATCCGCCGCGGCCAAGCAAGAGGGATATCTTCTCAAAAAGCAAAACTGGGCTCATTATTTAGCAGCGCCCAAGTGCTCTACTGGGCGGATTTGCAGAGCGCGATCGACGGGTATCTGAGACGGTTTTGCGCCGAGCTGGAACGGACCGTTCGATCCAAAATGCGTTCATACGAAAATATGATCACTTGGCAAAAACGGCTGTTTGACCCGAATCTTTTTTTCAGTGGCTGAGCGGCGTCAGAATTGGTCGATGTCCGTGCGTGATGGGTGTCGCAATCAGCGATGCCCCAGAAGGGCGAGCAGCATCCGGCGGTCAAAGCCCTCAAGGGATTTGGCCGCCGAAGCATCCTTGAGGTGGCCGTCGAATTAGATGGGGATACTTGTCGCGCCATCCATACCGTCGCTTCGCTGGTGTGGTCTTAGATCCTTGCTTCCAGAAGAAAGGCAGGAGAGCCCAAGTGCGAAATCGATCTCGCGAAATCGATCTCGTTAAGGCGCGATTGAAGGCGACCGAGACGCACTATCGCGAAAACTATAAGAAACGAACAAAGTCATGACCGAAGACATCACCGGCCAATGACCAACGGTAACGTGTCTGCGGATTGGGCTTTGACAATCCCGAAGAGGATTTGCGGAAAGCCAAGCTCGCCCGCGAGATCCGCGCCACCATTATGCGTCGGCACCTCACTCAAGCAAAATCGGCTTAATCTTACTGAGTCAGAAAGTCGCGGATGCGGGGGATTCGCGCTTGTCGCGGATTTGTTAGCGTGCTGATTCGTGATCAGGGAAGCGCGCCATGGCCAACTGGACGACGGAGAGTGAAGCGGCGTTCGACGCCTATGTCGATGCCTTGAGGGGGTGATCGGCCACGCCGACCGCGCTGAGCCGCTGAAGGATTACTGTCTCGGACTTCTGATGCCGATTGAGCGCAAGAGCGTGGAGCCGTTGGCGGCCGTCACGGCGCCGTCGCGGGTGGCGGCCAAGCATCAGTCTCTGCTGCATTTCGTGGGACAGGCGCCGTGGTCGGACGCGGCCTTGCTGGCACGGGTTCGCGACTGGGTCCTTCCACGGATCGAGCAGTGTGGACCGATCCGGGCGTGGATCGTCGACGACACGGGCTTTCCCAAGAAGGGCAAACACTCGGTGGGCGTAGCGCGTCAGTATTGCGGCCAGTTGGGCAAGCAGGACAACTGTCAGATTGCGGTTAGCCTATCGATCGCCAATGACGCAGCCTCGCTTCCGATCGCCTATCAATTGTATCTCCCGCACATCTGGGCGGAGAATCCGGAACAACGCAAGAAGGCCAAGATTCCCGCAGAGATCACGCTCCAGACCAAGCCGCAGATCGCGCTCGAGCAGATCAAGACGGCCAAGGCCGAGGGCGTCGCGCCCGGCGTTGTTCTGGCCGACGCCGGATATGGCGCCGACGGCGGTTTCCGCGCGGGCCTGTCCGAGCTCGATCTGACCTATGTTGTGGGCGTTCAGCCGACCCTCAGCGTCTGGCGTCCAGGCGAGAGTCCGCTGCCGCCCAAGCCTTGGAGCGGAAGAGGCCGGCCGCCGTCTCGGGTCGGCCGAACCGACGATCACAAGCCGATCTCGGCCAAGGCCCTGGCCGAGGAGTTCGACGCCGAGACCTGGCGCACGATCGCCTGGCGTGAAGGAACCAACACCGAGCTCAATTCCCGCTTCGCCGCCGTGCGCTTGCGGCCGGCCTCCAGGGACTACAATCGGCCCGAGGCTCACGCCGAAGAGTGGCTCCTGATCGAGTGGCCTGAAGGCGAGGTCGAGCCGAGCAAGTATTGGCTCTCCACCTTGCCGGCCGACGCTACGATCACCCAGCTGGTCGACGCCGCCAAGCTGCGTTGGCGCATCGAGCGAGACTATCAGGAGCTCAAGCAGGAACTGGGACTGGGCCACTACGAAGGCCGAGGGTGGCGGGGCTTCCACCACCACGCCAGCCTCTGCATCGCCGCCTATGGCTTCCTGGTCTCTCTGCGGGAGACGATTCCCCCCTCAACTCCAACTCGCGTCCAGGGCCGCCAAACACCTGGTCTTCCCGGCGGTTATCGACCCCGCGGATCCTCCGATCCGACCAGAGCGGCATGTCCCGACCTCGATCCCGACCATCAGGCGACGCCTGACCGTGGCCCTGGCCAACCGTCTGCAACGATGTCCGTGTTGCACAAGGGCCATGGACAGTCCACGTCAGGTCAGCAATTTATGACGCAGTAAGATTAAATGCTTGCTATGAAACAGCCCATACGCGGCCATAGTCGGCGAACAGGCAAGTTCTCTATAGACCGCCTCCTGCGCAGCCTCGATCGACTCGATCACAAGGTGGAGTTGTGGCTATAAGGTGGAGTTGTGGCGCGCCACAAGCCGCGCAAATCGGTACGGACGGCCGCAGAAGCAGCCTAATCATTGGCGCAAAGCATGGGTCCAGCTCTCGACAGGATCGTCTTCCTCGGAGATTTCCATCTCCTCGTTGTCCTGGCCTATTTCGGTGCATACGAGGATCATGCGAACTGCCCTTTGCGCCCCAGTTTTCCTACAGGAAGCGACGCCGCGTCGCAGCGGTATGATGACCTTATCTGGACGACGTTGGCTCTTCCGATTCTTAGGTCCAAATGCTCTCTGGCGTGAGGATCTCGAACGGAACAATCCGCTGTTCGATTAACCGTGTGTCTGTGCGTTCGATCATGCGCAGCATCACATCGATAAGTTCTTCAGGCATCCTGTCGACGGGATGGCACAAGGAAGCAGTAATCAAGCCTTCGCTCAATCCCTTGCGTGTCTCGGGCCCGATGTCGCGGCAGACGATCCGGATTTTACACTGATGCTCCACAGCGAGCTCGCGCATGGCCTGCAGGACGCCGGAAATGCCGCCGCCATTGACGAAGATGCCCCTGAGCTCCGATTCCTCCGCTATCAGCCTGCGAACGACTGCATAGGCGTTCTTCGGCGCCTCATGGGTCAGGAGCGTTTCGCTGACGTGGAACTCAGGCGCGTGCTCGCGCATGCAGGAGCGAAAGCTCGCATCCGAGATGTCTTGGAACTGATAACGGTTGCTGCCGATGAGAGGAAAGACCTTACCGGGCCGACCGGACGTCTGGCTGATAAACCATGCGGCGGTGCGGCCGGCCTCCCAGTTGTCGGTTCCCACAAAGCCGGCTCGGCTGGCGGCGGACAGGTTGGTCACGTAGGCGATCACCGGAACGCCCTTGACGCGCAACTCGTCAATCGCCTGGCCGACGAGCGGGTGATCGGCGGAGATCACAGCGATTGCATCGGCGCTTTCGCCTATCTTGAGCAGATTGGCAGCGACCGCTTCTGGGGAAGGGTCGTCCTCGAAGAGCACGTCTGGCTTAATAACCGCATCGGTGCGTCGCGCGCAGGCACTGAGAAGCGCCTCGGCCCAGATCTGACAGAGCGGCCGGTGCGATTGCTGCATGAGAAAGCTCAAGTGCCGATCCGGGAGATTGTCCCGCCTGCGTTCGTGCAGCGGCCCCGAACTGTGGCAGCCGATCTGCTGCGCTGCGCTTAAGATGAGGTCCGCCGTCTGCGGTCGCAGTGTGCCAGATCCGTGCAAAAGCCTATTGACCGTGGAAACACTTACGCCCGCGGCTCTCGCCAGATCCGCGATCGTTGGCCTGTTCATTAGCCCCCTCCCATATGCAATTCGTGAATGACGTCTTCCAAGTGCAAATGCCATGTCAGTGGCGAAAGAGGCGTAGGTCTCCGGATCCTTCGAGGAGAGGCCTGACATGTTGCAAGAAATCTCCGCGCCGCCTGACGCCCAATCGGCCAGATTGTTCGCCCGCAGCCGCCCGTTTTCCTCGAGCCGCGCGCGCAGCGGCGTGCGATCCGAAGCCGCGCGGCGCGCTGCAACGCGAAGGCGCCAATCTGGCTGACCTCAACGGACAGCGCTTTCGGGACCTCAACAACACTTTCGCCATCCTGACTTCCGGCGGTCGAGCAAATCCATTTCGTCAAACATCGACACTGAGGCTGTGAGGATCGCCATCAAGGCGGCGCGAGCATTCACTGGACGCACGAGCATTGCCAGCTCGAACGCGCTTTTCAGAAATCCTTTGGTTGGGCCGAGGCAGGCCAAGGGAGGGATATCCGCAACATCGCTTCGCCGCAGGCGCCAGCGCCCGTGTCGGCTTACGCAGACACCGGCATCGATTGCCGATGAGGTCGTCATTCGTCGCTTCAATATGCCAATGGTGCGGCCATGCTGGTGACGGACTGCATGGACGATCCTCCACATAAGGGCAGGCTCGGGCATCAACTGCCTCTCGTCGAAACCACAAGCTCTCCTTTTTCTTGGCAGTACGCTCCACGGTCAATCCGACCGGGATCAAGGATAGCAACCGCAACCTGCTCGCCATAATGCTGCCAAAAAGCAGCACCACGCGAACGGCAAAGGTCGATGGTATGGAACAGCCCTTCGAAACGGTATCGAAGCCGCGTACTCTGGTCGTGCTGAACACCACAAAGAGAAGAAAACGATCTACGGACAGATTGCCACCGTCGGCGTGGATCTTGGCACTCACGTCATTTCATGGGCGGTCACGGGTGTCTCTTTGCAGGATCGGAATTGCTCCCATCCTGCTGCGCGAAGATTACACTCGATGCAGGTCCCGCAACCGAAACCCCAGCTATGTCTATGTTCGCGGTCTCCGCTATAGCAGGTGTGGCTTCCCTCGCAGATGAGCTTCACCAGCGCCTCGCTGCCCAGCCAATCCGCCAGCGCCCAGGTCTGCGCCTTGTCGAGCTGCATGAGGGGTGTGTGAATGACGAAACGCGTCTCCATTCCAAGGTTCAGGGCAAGTTGCATCGCCTTAACTGCGTCATCTCGACAATCCGGGTAGCTGAAACGATCCGTCTCGGACACGCCGATCACGAGGTGTTTCGCGCCCACCCGGTAAGCTATCGCGGCCGCAAAGCCGAGGAACAGAAGATTGCGGCCAGGCACGAAGGTATTTGTTAGACCGTTCGCGTTCAGTGCGATCTCGACATCGCGCGTGAGCGCGGTATCACTGATTTTGCCGAGCACGGCCATATCAATCATGTGGTCCTCGCCCAGTCGCCCACGCCAGGCCGGAAAGTCTTTTCTAATGCGCCCGAGCAGGTAGGGCCGCACATCGAGCTCGATCCGGTGCCGCTGCCCATAGTCGAAGCCGATTGTCTCGACGCGCTCGAAGTTCTCCAGCGCCCAGGCCAGGCAGGTTGTCGAATCCTGGCCGCCGGAGAAAAGGACGAGTGCGGTTCCCGGATCTCGTTGCATCGGGTCAACCCTCGTATTCAGCCCAGCACAGCGGTGTCTCATAGACTGTTACCGAGCACATTTGGCCAAGAAGCGGCTTGGTTTGATTCCAGATCCAGACCGCAATGTTTTCCGCTGTCGGATTGTCGAGACCCTCAACCTCATTCAGATACTGATGGTCGAGACGTTGCAGAAGCGGTCCGAACACAGCCTCGACATCGAAGAAATCGATGACAAAGCCCGTGTCTGGATCGACGGGCCCTTCCAGACGCAGTTCCACACGGTATGAGTGGCCATGCATGCGGTGACAGCGGTGGGTTTCTGGCACCCGCGGAAGACAGTGCGCTGCCTCGAAGGTGAAAGCTTGCGTAATTTTCATGGGATCCCGAGAAGTTTGTGGGTTTGAAGGCTCAAGCGCCAACGTGGGTTGGCAAGACAATAGGCCACTGCGGCGGTCGTATTCGCCTCGCGCTCGGGCCCATCCATCGGCTGAAGCAAAAGGTGCTCAAACGCGAGAACTTCGAAATGTTCGGGCTCCGCGCCAATCTGAGGATATACAAGCTTTAGCTCGTCCCCTGCCGTGACCACGAGCCGTGCATTGCATTTCGGACTGACACACAGCCAGTCGATGCCGGCGAGTGTGGGAATGGTGCCGTTGGTTTCTACGGCAATTTCAAACGCCAAAGAATGCAGCGCTTCCAGGAGTTCTTCATCGATCTGGAGGAGGGGTTCCCCTCCGGTGAGCACGACAAGCCGCTGCCCAGTTCCCGACCCGCGCCAGGCTTGCTCGACCGCCAACGCAAGCTCTTGTGCGGTGGCAAAATGTCCGCCACCGGGGCCATCTACCCCAACGAAATCGGTGTCGCAGAATCCGCAGAATGCTCTTGCCCGGTCGCCTTCACGTCCCGACCAAAGGTTACAGCCGGCGAAACGACAAAATACGGCAGCCCGCCCGGCATTTCGTCCTTCACCTTGAAGGGTGTAGAAAATTTCCTTGACCGCATATGGCATTGCTTACGCGACCTTCCGCCGAACAAGGGAGCGCCTCTGCTGGCTTACGAGACGCAGCAAAAGGTGGGAAATGCCGCACTGCACGTTTTGCAACTCGCTCCACCGTCGAGACCCGCTTTCGGCCGAACTCCACACAGAATTAGGGTTCAGTGGGGAAAGGTTGCGGGGAAGGGTCTCTGGTTCCTCGAAGCCTATCACTACGAGAAATGGTTTGATCACGTCGCTCATGGCGATGATGCCTTGACGAGGACGAGGCGTGAGAATCCTGGTGTCTCCTCGAAAGCCTGCCTCACAGCACGGAAGAACTCGCTCATCAGCCGTAAGCCGCGCTCCAGGATGAGGCGGTCGAGCGATGAGGATGTCATGTGCGGCGGCAGGGCGCCGAAAAAACCCGCTATGTCCTGATCGGTGATCTGAAGGGCTTCATCGATGGTCTTGCCGACGATGAATTCGTTAAACGCCGAGGAAGCGGTTATGGCCGAGCCGCGGCCGAAGGTCTGGAACGTTGCGGCGGTGATCGTTTGCGTCTTACGGTCGAAACCCATCGTCAATTTAAGCCCACCGCCGCAGGCGACGGCGCCGACCTCGCCGGCCGCATTGGGGATGTCCAAAGCGCCGACATTGTTCGCGTTGATGAAATAGATCTTGTCGCCGAAGAGGTAGACGTTGTCGGTGTCCTCCCGCATGGCGCCGATCCTTGTCGTGATGGCGGCTAGCCGAACGACTTGCCGCAGGCGCATTTGTCCCGCGCGTTGGGATTGTCGAAGACAAAGCCCGAGGACTCCAGGTCCGTGACGAAGTCAACGGTCATGCCGGCGACATGGGGCTGGGAGTTTGCGTCGACGAACACCTTGACCCCGTTCGTCTCCATGATCGCATCGCCCTCGCGCGAGAGGCTTTCCAGACCCATCAAGTATTTGAGGCCGGCGCAGCCGCCCGTCTCGACCATGATGCGAAAGCCTTCCGCCGATTCGTCGGCGCGAGAAAGCGCGACCTTGACGGCGGCGACGGCGTTTTCAGTGAGTGTGATCATGGCACTATTTTCTTGCTGATGCGTTCGCAAGCCATGCTGCACAGAACGTGCCAGAGAGGAAAATTCAATTGAAGCCATTGGTTAGCGGATTTGGCGCCCTGTCTCACATCCAACAATTGTCGGATGTCGGACAGAGTGACCCTTGCGTGCAGAAGCGGCATTGGACACATCGCTAGTGTCGTCGCCTGAGCCAGCGTTTTCGATCATATGAATGTGGTCGGTTGGGAACTCTTAGTCGTGCTGCGCTCCTAAAGCCGCGCCGTCGTCACCACACAGTGCGGTGGCGAACACCGGGGTTGTCGATAACCGCTTCGATCGCGCCTTCTCGAAGCAGGCGCCGTCCGCGTCAGCTCGTGGGTGCCAAACACCACTCGCGTGCACGGCCCGTGGCCCACAGTGCGGCCGTCACCTCGCAAGGGCCGACTGAGGCATTGTAAATGCCGTGAAGCCAGGAGGTAGGCCAGCGCGCCGCTCAGGGAACAGCGCAATCACCGCCACGGCGGCCACGGCCACGATTAGAGGCCGCGGTCAGTTCCAGTTCTGTCGCGAATCGCGGTCTCGCTCGTCCGCGTTCCAAAACGAAACTCGGCGAGCACCGGTCTCGCCGTCACATCGAAGGAGAGAAATCGCTATTTGTCACAGCCACTCGTCGGCAAGGATCCCGTCACGGCCGAGGTAGAGAAATACAAGCAGCGTGGTTGCAGTCATGCTGGAAAAACCGGTGCGGTGCGTCAGTCCCCTCGCCAACAACGCCACCGATAGCGTTGCTGGCAAAGACGGGTGCTGCCACGTTATCGATGCTCAAAGCGCTGCAACAGATTCGTCAAACAAGTTTACAGACTCTTTGCGAATGCAAGTCGCTGACCATGATACGTTCGCTTTAAGTCCGAGATTGGCCGTAGCTAATCATCTAACTCAATCGTTTGGAATGCGTGAACATAGAACCTGCAGCGTTGATCGAAAGACGCATACAGAGAGGTCTTTTAATGGATATCGACATGTTCGAAACTTATGAGTCTAACGTTCGTCGCTATGGACGATCGTTTCCAACGGTCTTTAAAAAGTCGCTGGGGGCGACAATCTGGGACGAGTCCGGAAAGCCTTATATTGATTTCCTTGTAGGGTCAGGCGCGCTCAACTACGGTCATAACAACCCGGATATTATTGAACCGGCAATTCAATATCTCGCGGATAAAAATATTGTTTTGTCGCTTGATATGTATACAGCTGCAAAGCGTGATTTCATCGAAGTGTTTGTCGAGTCAATCCTGAAGCCCCGGGGCCTTTCTTACAAGATACAGTTTCCTGGGCCGACCGGGACAAACGCTAACGAAGCGGCGTTGGCGCTGGCGCGAAAATATACAGGCCGCTCGAGTGTCATGGCCTTCACAAATTCGTACCACGGCATGTCGCTCGGCTCCTTAGCGGTGTCGGGTTCAGCGTCAACCAGACAGCTTGGCGGCGTTGCTCGCCACGATGTGATCCGTGTCCCTTACGAGAACTATCCGAACCAAACTTTCGATTCCGCGAGTTACATTGATCACGTGTTGGGCGACCCAGGCAGCGGGATAGAAAAGCCGGCCGCAATCATCCTGGAGCCCATCCAGGCAGAAGGCGGCATGAACACCGCATCCGCACCTTGGCTCTCAGAAATTCAGCGCATTTGCCGTAAGCACGACGTTGTTTTCATCGTCGATGACATTCAGGCAGGTTCGGGACGAACGGGCGATTTCTTCTCGTTCGAGTTCGCGAAAATCGAGCCCGACATCGTGTGTCTTTCGAAATCGCTAAGCGGTTCAGGTAATCCGTTGTCCATAGTTCTGATTCGCCCCGACATGGACATATGGAATCCGGGAGAACATAGCGGAACCTTCAGAGGTAACAATCTCGCCTTCGTGACTTCCGCGGCCATGTGCACAATGTGGTCCGATAGGCAGTTTACTACAGCCGTCGAGCGGACGGCCGTTAAACTGCAAGAACACCTTGATCGCCTCGTTGCGAAATTCCCCAAGTGCATCGAACAAAAGCGCGGCCGTGGTCTGATGACCGGCCTCAAGTGCCGATCACAGGCCGTTGTTGGCCGTGTGCACGATGTCGCGTTCGAAAACGGCCTGCTGATCGAATCCTCGGGGCCAAATCGCGACGTCATCAAAGTCCTTCCGCCGATAACCATCTCAGATGACGAACTTGATCACGGCATTGCCATCCTCGATCAGGCACTACAGGAGAAAACAAATGGCGACTAACCAAGCACGTCAAACGCCGTCCATCTCGCCTCTTACGATCAAAGAACGAACTGGCTCAATCAGCACTGCGGAGATCATCTCAGTCCTGAAAGGTGAGATCACGGCTCTGCACATCAAGCAAGCTTTCAGCACCGAAATAGCCGAGGAGATCACCGCGAAGTTTTTTGGCAGTCCCGGTCTCAACGAGCGCAAAGATGGTGTCCCCGGACAATATGTCGGCGCATCCCACTACAGGAAGGATGCAGCCACCTATTTCGCAGAGGCTGAAACTGCGCGACCGCATGTCGAAGCCCTTTTTGGCAGTTTAGTTGACCCGGTCCGAGCCTTATTCGACGCGTTGAAGCGCGAGCTTCACAACCAAGGCATTGAATTGCGGCTGGCGCGCTCAGAACACGGTCAGGCGAACGTTTGTCGGGCTCTCAGTTGGACCGGAAGCGGCACATTTTCCTTGGACCCCCACGACGATGTCGCTCAAGTGTTACGTGCTGGGAACGATTACGAGCTTTCTGCGGTGGCCCACAACACCGTCGCAGCACTCAACTTTTATCCCAGCATGCCTGAGGAAGGTGGAAACTTGAGGCTGTGGAGTCACAAGCCGACAATCGCAGATCGAAAGTCGCAGGGTGTGGAGACCACGGGATATCCCTACTCCGCAGCTTATCTCGAGGCCGTGCCTAGTCGCGAAATCCAGCTCAAGGCCGGGGATATCGCGCTACTTGACGGCGGTTTCGTTCATGGGGTCACTGGTCAATCAGGCAATGGAAAGCGTCGCGTACTGCTGAATTGCTTTTTCGGTTTTGCGCGACCGGATCTTGTTCTCTGGTGGACCTAATGTTCGCTGTCGAAGCAACTGACCAGCTTCCGCCGCCAGTTAAGCGTCAACCACGTAGACGAGCACTGAGCGACCCGACCTACGGTCCATCCACAACCGATAAGAACTTTAGCAAAGCTCTCAAGCGGTCTTGTGCGCTACGATTGCGAAGCATCCATCGACAGGATTGTCCAATGAACGTGACCTTGAGGCGGGCCGCCGCCGATATCCCGTTCATCATGCGCACGGAGCGGCTGGAAGGATACGAAGCGCTAGTCGGCCGCTGGGAGGAAGCCCGGCATATGGCGGCTCTCGCCGATTCGCGTTATGCCTACTTTGTGGCCGAGGATGACGGAATGCCGCTCGGCTTCGCCATCCTACGCGACTGGGCTTCGCCCGAGCACGCGACCCTCATAGAGCGCGTCGCTGTTGCCGAGCCGGGCAGGGGATTCGGCACTGCAATGTTGCGCGCGGTAGTAGATGCGACCTTCACGCAAACCGACGCCCACAGGCTCTGGATTTGCTGTTTCCCCGATAATCTCAGGGCGCGGCGCAGCTACGAGGGCGTCGGCTTTGTTGCCGAAGGCGTGGCGCGCAGCAGCGCCTTCTTCCGCGGCGAGCATCGCGATGAGCTGGTGCTGTCGCTACTGAGGCCAGAATGGGATGCGCTGGGTGCAAAGGGCTCCGAAAGGGCTCGCGAGCCCCGCCCGGGACTTGCGGTGCCAATAGGTCGCTCCCGTCGCCAACAATAGAAAAGCGTCACCATAAAGGGTAAAACAATGGGTAAGTTGAAACTCAACACGTTGGTGGCAATTCTCGGACTCTTGGTGGGTTCGTGGAGTGCCGATGCCGATCCATTAACCGATCGTGTCAAGGCAGGGAAATCAATCAGGATAGGGTTCGCCAATGTCCTGCCCTTTGCATATGCTGACGATCAGGGTCATCCAAAGGGATTTGCAAACGAGATTGCTCTCGGTGTCCTAAAGCAGATGGGCTCCACAAACGTGGAGACAAACGTCATCGACTGGGGAGGTCTAATCCCTGGCCTTCAGGCAAGCCGCTATGACATTATCACGGGAGGAATGTATATCTTGGGTGCTCGGTGCAAGAATGTCACTTTTTCCGAGCCTATTGCGAAGCTCGGCGATGGCTTCATAGTGAGCGTCGGCAATCCGAAACACATCAATACCTACAAGGATATCGCCGACAAAGGAGCGGTGTTTGTGACATATGCTGGATCCAGCACGATTGCAGTCGCCAAAGAAGAAGGAATTACGGAGAACAAAATTATGGTTGTTCCCGGGCCTTCGGAGGTGATCGCGGCAATTAAAGCAGGACGTGGCGATGCTGGAAGCATGACGTACTTGGAAGCGAAACTCATGGCAGATCAGTCAGATGGCGAAATCCAAGCCACCGATCCTGCCGCTCTGCCGGAGTGGACCTATAATTGGGTCGGTCTTGGTTTCCGCTCCGAAGATGCCGACTTTCTGGCCAAATTCAACGAGGCTCTGAACCAGTACGTCGGCTCTGACGAGATGATGAACTCTGTCAAACAATATGGAATCGTAGCTGCCAGCCTTCCAGGTGCCACGACAACCAGGTGGATTTGCTCCAATCGCTAGTGACGGAATCGTGGTGGGCCCTTCCAGGCCACTCTTGCTCCCGACTAGGGCGACGTTGTTCATCGTTGTACACCACCGCTCAGCGGCATTCCCCGAGGCATTGAGATCAAAGGAGCACGTCGGGAACAGTAGGTTCCGGGACCAAGAGCTGCCATGACATCAAATGGACGGCTGCCCATACACCAAGGCCGCAAGGCGGGCGGGTAGCGCCAGCGGGGCCAGCCTGGCCGTAGACCCGGTCGAGTTCACGATTCTACAGCGCCATACCGGCATGGCGATCACTGAAGCGGGTTGGCACTTCGGGCCGCCGGATAGTGCAATTAGAGAAGGGATGTCCCCAGCGGCTCAGTGCGGCCTCCGCTGCCGATGTCCGATTGTCCGTTGATCCTTTAGCGAGCCGATGTCCTATTTCAAATTCCTTTTCACGCATGGGAACCTGCTGTTAAGCGGCACGCTGATTACGGCCATGCTGGCCGCTGTGTCGATCGCGCTGGCGATCGTACTGGCTCTCACCGCGGGCCTGATGCGGCTCGCGCCGGCCGGTCCCACTCGCTGGATCGCCACCGTTTACATCGAGTTTTTCCGCGGCACTTCGCTGCTCGTGCAGCTTTACTGGATTTTTTTCGTCCTGCCACTGTTCGGGCTCTCGCTGGACAAGTTTATAGCGGGTTTTATCGGCGTCGGTATGAACCTTGGAGCCTACGGGGCGGAGTTAGTTCGTGGCGCAATCCTCTCAGTGCCCAGAGGACAATGGGAGGCAGCCTTGGCGATCAACATGTCGCCGCTGAGTCGTATGCGACGCATCATTCTTCCCCAAGCTCTCGTCATCATGCTGCCGCAATGGGGCAATTTGCTGATTGAGCTTCTTAAGGCAACCGCCCTGGTTTCATTGATATCGGTCGCCGACTTAACGTCCCAAGCCAAGCAGATAAATGCCACGACTTTACTGTCCGCGAAGGCTTTCGGGACGGCACTAATTATCTACTATGTCATGGCCCGTTTCATCATCACGCCCTTCATGCGCTGGCTTGAACGCTTTATGGAACGCAAGTCGGGAAGGGTGTAGCGATGCTCGGTTGGGACTGGGATTTCGCTTGGGCGATTCTCCCCCGCCTGCTGGCGGCGACCGGAAATACGCTTTTGGCCGCCGCCATCGGTTACATCATCGCGATGTTCCTGGGGCTCGCGTTCGCCCTGGCGCAACGCACTCCGTCCAGGACATTGACAATGACCGTGCGCGAGGCGGTCGAGTTCATCCGCTCCACGCCGCTGGTGCTGCAGATATTCTTCGTGTTCTACGTCGGGCCTGAGTTTGGCGTTGTCCTTTCGCCGTGGATGGCGGGGATGATAGCCATCGGGCTGCACTATGCAGCTTACCTTTCGGAGTTGTACCGCGGGGGTCTAGAAAACGTGCCAAAGGGACAGTGGGAGGCTGCGACCTCCCTCAATCTGTCGACGGCGCGTACTTATTTCCGCATCATCATTCCCCAGGCGCTGCCGCCTTCCGTGGCCGGCATGGGGAATTATCTGTTAGGTATCCTTAAGGACACGCCCGTGCTGTCGGTCATCGGCGTGGCGGAATTGATGCAAACTGCAAACTCAATTGGCTCGGAAAATTATCGCTACCTTGAACCCTACACGATGGTCGGAATCATCTTCCTTTTGATATCATTGCCGTCGGCCGCGGTGCTTCGCAGCTTCGATGGGTGGGTTCGCGGCAAACCCGGGATGAACTGATGGACGAAACAGAAGACCTTTCCCGATACCCGCTAGAGCTTACCGGCGCGGGTGTGCCGATGGTGCGCTTCCAGAAGGTCGCAAAGCGTTACGGATCTTTGATTGTTCTCAAACACCTCGATCTCGATGTCGCAGAGGGCGAGATGGTCACGATCGTCGGCCCGTCAGGTTCGGGCAAGACCACGGTGCTGCGCACACTGATGACACTGGAAAGCATTAATGACGGCGTCATCTATGTCGACGGCAAGCCGCTCACCCACATGGAGAAGGACGGCAAGTTGGTGCCCGCCAGCCAGAAGTATCTAAGATCAATGCGCTCGAAGATCGGCATGTGCTTCCAGCATTTCAACCTGTTCCCGCATATGACGGCGCTGGAAAACTGCATGGAAGGGCCCGTACATGTGTTGGGCATTCCGCGCAAGCAGGCGCGTGAGCGCTCGGAGGAACTGCTAGAGATGGTCGGCATGGGCGACAAGCGCAACCAGCATCCTTCGTGCCTGTCCGGTGGGCAGCAGCAGCGCGTGGCGATAGCTCGAGCGCTTGCGATGAGGCCCAAGGTCATGCTCTTCGACGAGGTCACCTCGGCGCTGGATCCTGAGGTCATCGTCGAACTGACAAACGTCATTCGCAAGCTTGTGTCCGATTACAGGCTGACCATACTGATGGTCACGCATCAAATGGGCTTCGCCCGCGACATCGCCGATAGGGTCTGCTTCTTCTTCGGCGGCAGGATCGAGGAGCAGGGCCCGCCGGAGCAGCTGTTCGGCAATCCGCAGCGCAAGCGCACCCAGCAGTTCCTAAGAGCCGTGAAGGAGGCGGTATAGGGAACTTGAGCGTCGGGCGAGATGCGACATCAGGGAATGCAGCCATCGAGCTGATGATAGTGTCTGTGTCGCTTCACAAGCATCAGGAAAGGGAGGCTGCATCCCTAACCATTGCAGTCGAGGACAGGGCTCAAGCCGAATACCCCAACTAACACTAAGGCAAGGCTGCGATCAGATCCCGTACGAGCTAGGCAACTGTCATCTTGTCCGCCGTCCCCGGCAGTTGCGCATAAGCGAACTTGGACGTCCGATCGATGGCAACGAACAAGCGTCGGCAGAAACTGCCGCCCCCCGCGTGGCGTAAAGCTCGTCGTCTTGGACGCGCACGTCGGCCTCAAGGCGCCGCGACCAATGTGCCCAGCGCCACCGGCAGCGGTGCCCCGTCCACTTCATGAGGAACGTGCTGGCGCATGCCGGAAATAGCGGTCGCCGCGCCGTCTCCGGTTTCGTCGCCACCACTTTAGCCAGGAAACGCCGCGCAGGCCGCGCGTCAGCTTGCGCAAGAACTCCTTCCAAATCGGCTTGGCCTCTAACGTGCCAATCTCATGCCCAGTAACTCGCGCTGGCCGTCCGCATTGACGCGACGGCTATGATGACGGCGACCGAGACCGGAACTGACGGCACGCTCCTCGACGGTCAGGGCGTTCGAGCGCAAGCGACCGTCGCGCAAGCCTTTCCCCGAACATCTGCCGCGTGAGCGCGTGGTCATCGCCGCGCCGGCGAACTGCCCGTGTTGCGGCTCGGGCAAGCTGGCCAAGTTTGGCGAGGACGTCACCGAGACGCTGGAGGTGATCCCGCGCCAGTGGAAGGTGATCCAGACCGTGCGCGAGAAGTTCTCTTGCCGCGAATGCGAGGAGATCTCGCAGCCGCTGGCGCCCTTCCATGTGACGCCGCGCGGCTTTGCCGGGCCGAACCTTTTGGCGATGATCCTGTTCGAGATGCCTTATTGACCGGGTCGGCGATCAATCCCTTCTGGTGAAGTCGATCCGCCACGTCCCAGTCAAAGCCCTTCCAGGCCTACCGTTTATTGTGCAGGGTCAGCCAAAGCAGTGCCAGGACCGCATCATCGATCTTGTCGGTGTCGATCTCCATCGCTGCAGCTTAACACAGGCCGCACCCGCCGCGGCCCAGACCGGATGGATACCGATCATCTCCCGTAGGAGACTCTTCTCCACAAGCGTGCGCAGCTTCATTGTGTCGTCGGGCATCGGTGGTCCTTCCGAAAAGGGTTGGCGTCAACAACCAAGCCCTA
Organism: Mesorhizobium sp. WSM4841; assembly: GCF_055811515.1. Taxonomy (NCBI): domain Bacteria; kingdom Pseudomonadati; phylum Pseudomonadota; class Alphaproteobacteria; order Hyphomicrobiales; family Phyllobacteriaceae; genus Mesorhizobium; species Mesorhizobium sp. WSM4841. The sequence continues at coordinate 83,033 of NZ_JBVVQC010000027.1, read as the reverse complement.
CCGGAAAGCACCGATGACCACCGACACGCCGTTCACTCGATACGGCGGTACTAAGGGCGCGCCCGCGAGCGGCTTCATAACCGACGAGCTCCACCTGATGGGGCATGACCTCATCGCTCCGTCATGGAGCTTGATCCGCCTTTTTCGCTATGTCGTTAATGAGTTTATAAAACTTTGTAATAAACTAAGGTATCTATTTGTATGCGACAACCAAGAGGCGAGCGCTGTTATATGTAAACGCTTCACCTTCCTGCCCATAAGCTTCAACGGTCTCAAATCCCGCGCTTCGCAACATACGAACATATTCAGAAAACCCATATTGTCTAAAAGAAAGATGCGTTCGTCTAACGCATCCATCCCGGACGACAATCCTTTCAAGGTTCGAGCGATCGCTCAAAACATCATTGCTAAATATATCGATTCTTACATCATCGCTACTCTCAGCAACGTAACAGATAGGCGACTTATGGCGCAGGAAATCGACTCGATTGGGGTAGTCGATTAGCAGGCGGCCGCCCTTTCTGAGTGCGGAAGCGGCTTCGCGAAGAACTCTCTCGTTGTCCGCGTCGTCGAAGTATCCAAACGTCGTGTACCATAGAAATGCCGCGTCGAACCGATCTCGCCAGGGCAGCGAACGCATGTCGCCTAGAACATATTCAACGTTGACTCCGCGTTTAGCCGCATCTGCCTCGGCTTCTTTCAGCAAGATCGGAGAGATATCAATTCCCGCAACCTGCGCTCCTTTTTCCGCCAACCGGTTAGTAATCCGCCCATACCCGCATCCAAGTTCGAGAACTGGGAGTTCTTTTTTAAGCGAAAGAATCCCCCAAATTAGTTCAGATTGTCTGTCACTTACATGGGGCGGATTAACAATATCGCCAAAGTGAATGTAATCCTCATCGAAGTATATCTGAAGGTCTGACAGCGATACCGGACCATTGGTTTTGCGCATCATCTACTTTATCCCACTTTGCAGCCAAGTTCTGAGGATTTTGGTGCCCCAGTTGATTCTTGCACTATTCGGATGGCATTGGAAGAAAACATTTGTGAATATTTCCACCAGTATGTTAAATATCTCTCTCGTCCGCCGAAGCGAAGCGCTTGGCGTCGTGTTGGGCGCGCGCATCCGCCGGATCGCTCTGGCAAGCGCTGGACCCAGGAATAGCAGATGGAGGAGAAGGTGAAGGCCGAGTCTTCGAAGGAAACGCATTCGCGGCGCTGACCATCAAGGCGAAAATCTGGGAAGCATCGTCGATGCAGACATGGACGAACTCCCAGCCGGCGCCGCGGGACTTGCCCTTTTGTGAATCGCCGGTGATGCGATGGCCGACTTGACCGAAGCGGCCGAGCTTCTTGATATCGATATGGATCATCTCGCCGGGATGCTCGCGCTCGTAGCGCCGGACCGGTTCAGCCGGTTCGATATCGCTCAGCCGCGACAGTCCAGCACGCTTGAGAACCCGGCTGACGGTGGCGGGCGAGACGCCGACCTCATGGGCGATGTGGCCGCCGGTCCAACGCTGCCGCCGCCGCGCCCACGATGCGCTCGGCGATCGACGCAGCCGTGGCCTGCGGCATATGGGCGGGCCGCGAGGAACGGTCGATCATGCCGGCCCGCCCTTCGGCCTTATAGCGCTCCACCCAGCGCGCCACGATCTTGGCCGACACGCCGTAGACGCGCGCCGCATGGACCTTGGAAAAAGCGCCTTCTATCACCGAAAGCGCCATCTCCTCTCGACGCAGCGGCGTGAGACGGGCATTCTTGTGGATGTTCATTCGGACCCTCCGATGGATGCTGAAGCCTGGTAACTCCAGTCTCCTCGGTCCGGTCCGAATGGACAACCTCCCGAAAGCTCACACGTAGGGCAGGTGGCGGCTTCGTCGCCGCTCGAACCAGATCATCCGCTGGGGCAAGGGATAGCATGGGAGCCGCGCGCCATTATCGACGTGCTTCGTGGAAAGAAATCATGAAAATGCTTCCCGACCGAAACTACGATTTCGAATATGAAGCTATTAGAAAGCTTGGGTAACGCACACTTAACCCAAAGATAATGTTGGGCGCTGCGGGCAATGTGATAGAGCTTTGGCGATGCCGGCCTCCGACACTCGGCGCCCAGAGCCGCAGCTTTGTAGCCAGCACCTTTGTGCACCAGTGAAACGTCCGGCGCGTTCTGAGGGCTGGCGATCGGGTGAAGGCGTCGCAGATGCCCGATGCCAAGCTGGGGCTAGCGTTCAAAAGCGGTAGCCCTGTCAGGTTCAATCACCGAACAGACGAAAGTCGCACGGAGGGTTGCTCGGGAGGTAGCGAACGTTTCGGAAGCTCGACCGATCATCGGAGCAGAAGACTATGCTGGAAGCTTGCCAAGATGGTTGCCTGCATCCTTTGTGGAAGCGGTGATAGTGCTGGTTTGCATCATCCGGCTTATGACTTTTCGGGGGAATTCAGAATGGATCAACGCGCCAAGTCACCAAGTTTTGAGCATAAGCGCCGGCTAAAAGCGGTCAAGCAGGCTTGTCGTGACCGCAACATTGACGTAGCCGTATTTACTAGCCCGGAGAATATCTGTTATATGACGGGTCTTGATTATGAGGGCTATTTTGCCCTTCATGCTCTGCTGGTATCGCGCGATGCGGGGTCAATTCTATTCGCACGCTATATAGAGCTTCCTACGGTTTCTCGGCAAACTACAGGTGTTGAATTCGCTGGATACACTGACACTGAAGATGTTGCCGCACTGATAACAGCTAGAATTGTCGCACTAGCCGGGTATGGCGCGCGCGTTGGGCTTCAGCGAAACAGCACTGCTATGGCTAAGATTGATGCCCCTCTGCAATCGTATCTTCCCGAAGCTGATATCATTGATGCATCGGGTATAGTCGAGAGCTTGCGGGAAGTAAAATCGTCCTTCGAAATAGAGCAGATAAAGCGCGCTGCGGAGATATCAGATCTCATGATTTCCACCGGGATGCGTGAAGCCGGTGAGGGGGTGGTCGAAAGCACCGTCGCCGCAAAGATATACGGTGCGATGATCGCAGCGGGAGGACAATGTCCCGGTTTTCCGCCATTTCTCCGATCGGGTGATAGGATATCCGAGCCACATACTACCTGGACTGACCAGCGCCTCAAAAACGGTGCACCGCTTCTTTTGGAATTGTCGGGCTGTGTAAATCGGTATCATGCGCCAATGGCCAGGTACGGGTACATCGGATCCGCATCTCCGGCAGCCAAGCGATTAAGCGAAGTGAGCCACCGAGCGCATCTGACCGCCTTGGCGGCTATTAAGCCCGGATGTCTTGCTCGGGATGTCTATTGCGCTTGGAAGGCATGCCTTGACCCTGCGACTGCTAGCCCTAGAGCTCCTCATTGTGGATATATGGTCGGCCTATCTTTCCCACCGACCTGGACCGGCGGCCCTGGCGTACAGAGCCTGCATGAGACGAGCTTCATGGAAATCCGCGAATCCATGGTATTTCATTTGTTGAGCTGGGTGACCGACGGGCAGAATGACCATTTTCTTTCTGACTCCGTTGTTGTCGAAGAGGCCGGGGCCGTTTTTCTAACGAACACGCCGAGAGAAATTTTTGAGATCTGACAAAAAACGAAACGATCAATATTTCGACCGGTCGGCGGAGCCGTGTCTTGGCCCGCCGCGGCAGGTTAACCACACGCTCGTCAAAGCACCAGGCCGGCCTGGCAGGCTATCGTCACAGGCGCACCTCATCCGCTCATCGCCGCCTAGGGGCTCGACCGCTTCCGGGCTGGACGCACCATCGACTAAGCCGGCATTGGACCGTTTGCCTGACTGCAATAATAGGAGTGACCGCGATGCCCCGGACGCGCCGGTCAGTCGTCCGGCCCATAATAATCCCGATTTCGAACGCTGGTACCGTCATGTCTTCGTGAGGGAAAATTTTTGGCAGCATGTGATGGCTGCCGCAGTCGCTAGTCGTTGAACGCAATACCGTGAATCACACGATCCTTTCAGTCAAGTTCAGCAGGGGGACGCAGGCATGAGGCGGCTGAACAAGCTCGGGCGGATCGATCGCTCACAGCCCATGCCGAAGCACCGGTCGTCACGCACACCAATCCCGTGGGTATCAACGCTCCAGGCTCTGGGAGCCGGCGGAAGCCCTTCCACGACATGCCACGACGTCCTACGCGGAAGTTCGCGACAGGCGCTGGCACATCCCCAAGCATGAATCCCCTAGGCACCGCGGGTTCTGCATGAGAGACTCTCGTATTGCTGAAGCCCCTCCGGAGGGTGTTCAACCTGACGCACTGAATAAGGGGCGAGTGCCGTTCTAGCCACCTCTCGGCCATGCTCGAGAACGCCGGCGGCTCCTTAAAGTGGGGTCGAGCCCTCTCGGGCATGGGCTGGCGCTCGACAAGGTTAGCTAAGAGGCTCATCCGCGATCGCGGCGTGCTGACGCCGAACTTTTGCGTTACGCGGCGCGGGCTGAGAGTACGCGACTGCTATTCCAAGTAGTAGTGAAGCCGGGCCCCGGGTTTCGCCAGCTTCGGATTGCAAGCCGTGCATCAGTCCAGCTTTGGTCTTCTTTATTCCGCCTCGCCGGGCAATCCGCATCCAACTTTTAAGCGCCGTATTTTCTGAAGCTTACACGCTAAAGGCTGCTCAAATTCCAACGTTCCGGGAGGCGAGCCGAGACTCCCCGCCCTTCCCACCTTGCTGCTGGACGCCGCGAGTCTGATGCAAGCGCTGGGGCAGCCTTCCTCTTCTCCTCCCAGCGGTGGTTTCAAAACGTCTGTCGGAGGCTGGCCAAAGGTCATGCAGCACTCTTGGAGTAGCGGCCTTGGCCTCTTCAATCTCTGCTGCAGACAAATGGTCCGCCAATTGGGCTGTGACCGAGCGGGCAACCTCTGCCGGATCCACCGCCGGGTCGTGATGGACGCCGTAGTGAATCCGATCGAGAAACGAATTCCGGTTCCTGGCTATGGCGCGGCGACTGGGATGCCAGCCCTCGTAGTAAAAGCCGCGCAGCAAGGCTGGCAATTGAGCACCTACGTAAACGGCCTCGTCGCTATCCAGGGAGTCGCGCAGGGCGTGCAGCGTCGCAGTTAGGGCTTCGTAGACCCGTTCGCGATCATGCCAGCGAAGCCTCCACATTAGATCGCTTATCCAATTGTTGGTCGACTGCAATGCGTTGTTGAGATCATGGCTCAGGTACATTGGAGACATTTCTCCTGTCTTTGAAGGTCGTGCAGCCACATTTAGGCGATACCCAGGCGCGTTGCAGGCCGCCGCGCTTTAGCGCGACCGCCTACGAATTTATCTCTCGGAGAGTTTTCCCAGCAGCACGCGCTGAGGTGCGCCGTGTCGTCGGCATAAATTGCCTGCCTTCAGAAGATCGATATTTACTGCAACTCTCTCGCGCGTCCGGCGCCATTGCCGTTTTCGACTGACTCCATGTTGCGCAGCATCATTTCCGCGACACTGAAGGCATGCTGCTCTTGCCGCGAGGTCAGGCGAGCGTCGATATCGGGATAGATAAAGAAGGGAAGCGAAATTCGGTCACTCAGACCACTGTGCGCGACCTGATGCGGCGTACTCTTAAAGCGGTCGTCACTCAAGACTTGAAACATGTCCCCCAAATTGACTACGAGACTATTGGGCAGGCTCGGCGCTGGCACCCAGCGCCCGTGGAACCAGACCTGCAACGATCGCGTGGGGAGCTCTTCCTGCAGCAGAAGCGTGAAGAAGCCACCGTCGGTGTGCTTGCCGCACGTGCCGCCACGAGCTGGATATCGGATCACGCGTTGCATGAGCGTCGGCGGGCTGAAATGGCGTTCGAACCAACCGTGTTCCATTTCGATCAGGTCTGCGAGCGCGGTCCCGATCTGCGGAACAACCTGGTTGAGCACGGTAGCCTGCAAAACGAGCAGGCTTCGCGCGAAACCTGGAGCCAATGTGTCGTCAGGAAAACGCGTGATTCCGGCAAACGGACGCCGGTCCCCTTCGTTCTCGATTCCGAGGCCAAACAATTCCTTTGGATCAGTGTGGGCGTCGGGATGTAGTATTTCGCCGTGCAACGGACTGTATCCACGGGCGACAGCGGGGTACACGGCTTGAGAGGCGTGACCGTAGCGTTCCTTGATCGACTGAGGCAAGGCGAAGAACCGCCGGGAAGCCTCGATGGCTTGTGCGATCTGTTCCTTCGGGATGCCGTGCTCAGCAAGGTAGAAGAACCCGTACTCTTGGCAGGCCATTTGCAGGCGCCGTCGCTCATCACTCCGCGTTGCATCGGACGTCAGTCTTGCCAGTGAGATTTCCGGTAATATGGTCATATTCGCTCCTTCATTGGTGCTTTTGCCTTATGGGGCTGCTTGAAAAACCTCGGGCCCGCATCCTTCGTCCGATGGATTTGGCGTCGCCTCGACAGTGTATCGGCGCAGTGATGCCCCTGCAGTCGACGCCACTCAAAAGATGTACTCCATGTATAGATCTAGTGAGTTCTTACGGCAATACACAACTTGTTAATATAATGTGATAAGATTATTGAATTTTTGCAATGTGTGGTTTAATATTGCAGAAGGTAAGGTTCGGATTCGGCCAATCTCAAGGAATTAGTGGGAGTAACTCTCCAATAAAGGATTAGCTGAGGGGGTCCCCCCGTTTTAGACAGGCAGGGGGTTGCACGAGGCACCAGCGGCTTTCGCCCTCAACTCGCGTGGTGAGACAAAGCGGAAGCCGGAGTGCGGTTGGATTTTGTCGTAGTTGTCGAGCCATTTCGGCAGCAGGGCCAGAGGGTTTCGGTGGCGGGCAGAATGACCTTTCGGGTTAGGTCGTAGATCTGTAATTTGCAGAGCTTGGGCGGTGTACCCCTTGAGGGTTTCAAGGATCTGTCCGCACTGGCCGGACGCCGCCTACGACACCCATGCCCGCCGCGCCCGGCTGAAGGGCGAGGGCAAGAAGGTGCGCATCGCGCGACGCCCCAACAAGCACCATGCGCTGCCGCCGCGGCTCAAACAGTACAACCGCCCGATCGCCAGACGCCGGGCGGCGGTCGAGACCACCTTCGCCACGCTCAAGAACCGCATGAAGCTGACCACGATCCGCTATGTCGGGCTGGCCAAGGCGACTGCCCAAGTGACATTGGCGGCGATCGCCTTCAACATGCGCCGATGGGCCGCCATCACAGGATAGGTGCGCCTGCAGTACGGCCGCATCGGGCCGAACCGCCGTCCAAAACCCTCAAACGAGACGCAAAATCCCCGAGGACAAGCAACAACCCGCTGCATTCCATTCCCGTCAGCCCTCCCTCACAACTGCGCAACAGGCCCTTATCGGGAGATGCAGGCGCTTGCAGTGCTGTGAACCAACTGTCGAAGAGCGTCGGTGCGGGAAATCCGCACGCCACGTTCTGTGGGAAACCTGGGGCGGGCGACCGCCTCCGGGGACCCGGTGGGCGGCGTCGCGAGGCGTCCCCCTATCCCGATCAATCCCCTTTATGGGTCTATGCCTTAGTCCGTTTCAGCGTTTTCACAGTGCCGCGGATATGCCGTTGCGTCGCGGACGGGAGTGAGAGAGCCTGAGGCCGAGTGCCGCCGCGGCCGTCGCCTTGTCATGGGCGATGCAGGCGCTGCCTAAGCTAACGTAAATTCAAGGTTTTTTGATTCCTATCGAAAATTGCAGATTAATATTTGAATTATGACGCTATAAAGTAGTCTGCAGTAATTCACACGGTGCAGTCGACCGACGCCAGTAAAGCCGTCACGTGGTGTTATAGACCAACCGAGTGAGGCGACGGCACGTTGCAGGACGGCTTCCGTCTGAGCATGGCTGGGCGAAGCGGCGACGACATGTCCGATCGCCTTTGCTGACGGTCGGTACCTTAGGCTCCACATACAATCTGACCTCGGGACATAAGACAGCTTAATCAGTTGAGGAGCGGGCGCACATCGTCTCCAGATCGTGACGCTGCCCCATCCCACTCACGCCCGACGGCGAGACCAATGGCCGACCTTGCGCATTTCGTTGGCGATGCGGGTCTGCCCATAGGCGGGACATTCCAGGGTCAGCTGGAGGATGATTGCCTCGACCTCCGGTGGCGTGCGGTTGGCCAACAGCGGCTTCCTGCGTGTCAGCTCCTGCAGCGCCAGTTCGCCGCCGGTCTCGTAAAGCTTCTTGAAGCGGTAGAAGCTATCGCGCGAATAGCCCATCATCTTGCAGGCCTGGCTGACATTGCTGAGCTGTTTGGCCAGCTCCAGCAGCCCTACCTTGGCGGGGATGATCTTAGGTCGGGCGCTAGCCCTGACCACTCCGCGCCCAGCCTCGCTCAGCCTAGCCTAAGACACTATCTGTCAGATAAAGTTTTAACTTTTACATAAAAATGGATTTGGTTTCAAGAAAGGTCGCTAGCCCCTCTGGCCCTAGTTCACGGCCAAGACCGCTACGCTTGACCCCACCGAAGGGCGCATCTATGTGGAGCGTGTAACCGTTGATGCCGACAACGCCAGCCGCAATTCGGCGCGCAATCGCCATTCCCCGTTCAGGGTCAGACGTAAACACCGCACCCCCAAGCCCATATGTCGTTCCGTTGCAGATCGCGAGCGCCTCCTCTTCGTTGTCGTACGGGATGACAGATACCACCGGCCCGAAAATCTCCTCTTGAGCGATACTCATTGCGCTGTCTACGTCACGGAAGACTGTCGGCTGAATATAGTATCCCGCAACCAAGCCCTCCGGCCGACTCCCACCGGTCACGACTCGCGCACCTTGTCGTCGTCCAGATGCAATGAATTCCTCGACGCGATCTCGCTGACGCCTCGCCACGAGTGGCCCGACCTGCGTCGCGGGATCGAGCGGGTGCCCCACGACAAGGCCGGCCATCTTGGCTGTGATCCCGTCTACCACTTCCTCGTAACGTGCGCGCGGAGCAATCACACGAGTGAGGGCGTGACAAATTTGACCACTGAATGGTATGCACGTGGATGCCACTAGTGGAAGGAAGGTTTTGAGATCGGCGTCGTCGAGTAGCAGCGCTCCCGATTTGCCACCAAGCTCTAGCGTGAGGCGGGCGAAGCGCTCTGCACAAGCCATCGCTACTTGGCGCCCCACGCGCGTCGATCCGGTAAATGACACCTTGTCGACGCCAGGATGAGACGCCAGCAACGACCCCGTCTCACGTCCGCCAAAGACGATATTCACAACACCTGGCGGAATGCCCGCCTCGTTCAAGGCTTCGGCAAGCAGGTAGGAGTCCAGCGACGCTTCCGGTGACGGCTTTATGACCGTAGTACAGCCAGCGGCCAGCGCGGGCGCCAGCTTCCACGCAATTGCTCCCTGCGGGCCGTTCCACGGGACGATCAGTCCGGCGACACCCACCGGCTCTCTCCGAACGATCGTCCGCAACCCATGTCCGACGCGCTCGGACTCCACTTCGAGCTGATCAGCGAGTTCCGCATAGTAGTCGTAGTACCTGGATGTGCCGACCCCATTAGACCGCACGGAAGTCGCAAGGGGCATGCCAATCTGCGCGGTGACAATCGCGCCGAGTTGCTCCGCGCGACTTTCGATCGCGCGGGCGAGCTTATGCAAATGGTTGCCTCGTGTCGATGGCGGCAACTGCGGCCAACCGGATTTTTCGAACGCTTCCCGCGCTGCCTCTACTGCGGCGCCAACGTCATCCTTGTCGCCGTCGGGTATCGTCGCAAACTCTTGCTCATCCGCAGGATTTACGACCGGAATCCTGGTGCGCGAATGGGCCAGTCGGAGCTTCCCGTTCACGTAAATATCGACGTGCTCTCCATTCATGAGTCCGACCATTCCGACTGTCTCCACTTTCGCTACTATGGAGGCATACGCGTTGCTATGCCTTGACCTCGATGCTGCGAGCCGTTTCGGCGGTTTTTTGGACTCAGCGACAAGGCTGCGATTCAACGGCTCACGTTGTCTACTTTACAGCTACAACCACCGCTTCGACGAGGCACTGTTCGAAACTTACACGGACCGCATCGTGGTATTCCATCACGGGCTGCACAGGGCCGGGTTGGAGTAGATCACGCTTCACCAGAGTTCTCATCGGCGCGTTGGATAACGGCTTCCGTGTTATCGTCTCGGAGCTACCTTGCGTCTGTCGTGCCACGCCCTTTCCAAATCGTGTCAGCGATCTTCTCAGCCACCATAATCGTGGGTATATTCGTGTTGGCCCGAGGGCAGAACGGCATCACCGAGGCGTCAGCGATTCTCACACCCGAAACGCCGCGGACGCGACCTGACGGATCCGTCACAGCCAAACGATCCGAAATTGCCCCCATCCGGCAACTCGATGTCGGATGCCAGCTGCCCGCCACGTTTCTGCGGACGAACAGATCCAGACGCTCCTCGTTGTCGAGCAGATTCGAAATGGTTTGACCATTCGTGATTACATGCTTCACGAGGTGGCGGCGCAAACGCGGAGAAGTGTCCATAAGCACAGCCAGCGCTGATGTCAGTGCGTAATTGACGCGGTTGATTTTGCTGACCTGTTTGGCACGCCAATTCCAAGCCGAGGGGAACGGATCGAGTGCGACCGCCGAAAGCGGCTTCTGCTTCAGCAAATGCGCAAGGAATCGAAAGCCACCCTTCAGCCGCTCGATGTCTCGCTCGTCGCTCAACCAATTGAAATCCACCTCCGGCTCTATGAGATGAGAGCGATGCTTCAGCATCACGGTTCCTGTGGAATAGCTACGGTTGACCCACAGGAAAAGTGAGCCAAGACGTTTCCCGAGCGGATGCCAAGCCGACTTGGCAACGGTAGAAATGGCCATGTCCGTCGAAGGACACCTATCGTAACCCGAGGAGTAACGTGCATGCATCTGGATGTGACCACTCACATTGGGTGCCATGCGATTGTTCGGCTCCAGATATGCCGAGATCGCTATCCCCGGATGCTCCTGGAGGCCTTGCCCAACACCCGGAACGTCCGCAATCACCGGGATGCCAAGCTTTGTGAGTTGTTCGGCCAACCCGATACCGGAGCGCATCAAGATGGCTGGTGAATGCAGAGCTCCAGCGCAGAGAATAACCGTGGAACCCTGGAAGATCTGCCTGCCAGAGCCGTTTTCCGTCTCCACGCCCGTGACGGCCGATCCGGAAAAAACAAGACGTACCACCGACGTTCTGGGCAAAATTTTCAAATTGGGCCGCGCACGCACGCTGTCGGTTAAGTAGGCCATTGCCGTAGAAGCCCGACGACCGTTCCGGTTGGTCAAAGGCACAACGGAATATCCGTCGCCGAACGCGCCGTTAAAATCCGGCCTGAAATGAATACCCGAAGCCTCATACGCATTCGATACCGCCTTGATGAAGCCCGACCATTCCGATTGTCGAACACGCCTTATCGGCAGAGGACCATCCTTGCCGTGAAATTCGCCATCGAAATCCAAATCGGTTTCGAGGCGACGGAAGTAGGGCAGAACCTCTTCCCAATTCCAGCCTGCAGCACCGTTCAAGGCCCATTCGTCGTAGTCTCCAGCGCCACCGCGGTTGGCCACTTGGGCATTTATGCTGGAACCGCCGCCCATAACCCGGGCTTGTTCGTAGTGAACTGCCTTTCGCCCGTCTCGCACCAAAGTCGCTTTGAGGGATAACCACTGGTAATGGGGATTGAAGTAGGCGCGAGTAGGATCGCTATCGAGGATGTCGTCAGGGACGGCGCTCGATGGCGTATCAGGACCAGCCTCGACGAGTAGCACGCGACTTCCATTGGCAGAAAGTCTGCTCGCCATGACGCAACCAGAGGAGCCACCGCCAACAATCACGTAGTCGAACATCGTACGATACCTTTCAGTCAGGCGAGGGCTGAGAGCGCAATGTCGCGCGGATGAAGGAGCGGCTTCATCGTCCATCTGCCTGCCGCAAAAAACTCAAATGTTTCTCTCGCGGCGTTAAATACAATTGATATTCGCAGGTTACATAGAGCGACCCCGCCACTAGGGCGGGACTACCCGTCGCGCCTCTATAGTAAAGCCCACCCCGGCCTGCGGGTAAGAGTACCTCAGAAGCCCGCCCCTTGCGGCTGCCCCAATAAGGCCGGTTTGACACCGAAATGTCCCGCGCAGTCTTCTGCCTGGGAAAATCCTTGGCACTAGCTCTTCCTAATCCCTTTCGCTCCGTGGCTCAGCAACTCACTTCAGCTCTCGCGCTCGCCTAGACGCTCTTCCTTTTGTGTTGCGTCGGCTGCCAGCTTGATGGCATGAATTCCGTTTCGTTACGTTACGTGTTGCAGAATGAGTACACAGCGCCTCTCGACCTGCAGCGGGTGCGGACCTTACTTCCAGAAGTGGCGCCGCCAGCCGAAGTCATTTCAAAATAGCAAATATTGCGCGATACAACAAGCCGTTCATTGCATCCATACTTTGTGAAATATTATTATGTACGTTTATTCGTAATTTAATATTTAAAGGAGCTCAGAGTTCGCCGGCGTTTTATCATGCACAAACGGGATCGAGTTCTTTGAGTACTCCGTTTGCGGACGCTCGAGCGATCCCGGCCCGTCCGCCACAGTTCTTCGTCAAACCAAGCCCGCAATTCGTCGGTCACCCCTGCAACCGTTCACCCTCCTTCCGGTCGAGGAAGAGACGAGTTTTTGGAGCCACTCAAACCTGACCAAACTCCTTGCCCCGCAGCCCCACGACGAATGACCCGCGTTTATCAAGCGACCGGTGACGCTGTGACGCGGCATTCCGCCACAAAGATTTGCCAAGCTGACAACCGAGGCTACGGCAGCGTCCTTAGGGCTGGATCTCGTGACCAAAAGGAGCGGAACGCACCATCTCGATGAGATACAGATTGACAAACTGGATCCATTGGGCGCCGGGAGGCAACACCTCGGTCACATTCATCATTTCACGATCCTCTTTGGCCGGCTCCGATTTCACGCCAATAAAGCCTTGATCGTGAGGCACCATTCAGCGCCATTTAAAAGGCATTGTGCGCGGGAGACAAAAAAATGCAGATTTCCTGCTTGCGGACGGGCCTGTCGCGCAAAGCAGCTCTTACACACATGCTTCTGTAATGGGCCCTTACTCGTCAAGTCCCTTCGAGTGATCATCACGCCGCTGGGATCATGCTTCTGTCCGTGGTCAGCACGAAGACTGCCACATCATGCCATCAGATCCTTGAGCCGGCAGGTCAATCTAGGACGTGTGATTTGCCGAAGCTTTCAAAGCACTACTCCTGACCTTGCCAAGCCCTCGTCCCAGCGACGGGACCTCGAAGAAGCAGCGCCTATGGCGGCCTGCCTCGCTGACTGGCATCAGCCCACATGCGATGGAGGACGGTGGCGAGCTTGCGGGCCAGCGCCACCTTTGCCCGTTTCATGCCGCGCCGCTTCGCCACGTCCATCGCCCAGCGCTTCAGGGCGGAGAACCGCGTGGCGCGCGTCAGCATATGCGCGCCGCTTCATAGAGCGCCGTTCGCACCATTCCATCGCCGACCTTGCTGATGCCGCCGTCGATGTCGGTCTCGCCGGATTGATATTTCCTGGGCGTCAGTCCGAAGTACGCACCGACGGTTCGGGATTTTGCAAACCGCCCCGGATTGTCGACCGCCGAACGATAGGTGAGCGCCACCAGAGCCCCTGGTCCCGCGTCATAATGCCCATCTGGCTACGTTATTGAACGTCAAGGGTCTTTTGCTCCGAACTTGGTGATGACGGGCGCCTTGAGTGCCTGACGCACTCGATCAGATGCGAATCTTCGATAACCCGTCGTTTGATGACCCATGGTGCGGATTTGCAATATTGCTCGGCAGTAATGATGCCGGCGGCAATCTGGCGAAGGACCGTCGCGGAGCTCAGATTGAGCATCTGACTTCGCCACGCTCGGCCCATTCGCCATCCCGTGCGTTTTGCGGAAGCTCCGCACACGCGACTGCGACCATCCATTCGATCGACCTGTCCGCTTTCCTGCCCGGTTGAGCAGTCCGGCGATGGCCTTGTCGGGCATCAGTCGCGCGCGGGCGGATCAGCTCTACCGTCTCCGGCTCGACGGACCACCGCGTTTGACCCCGCCGGTTCTTTCTCACTGTCAGGTGGGTATGATCGCCGCCCTGCCAATGCAACAACAGATGAATCTGGTCAGCCTCGACGTGTGCCACGACCTCGCGCAACACGACCCGGATGATGCGCTTACGCGTGACGGTAGTGGCCGCCGGATGATGCCACGCGGCTTCCAGGTCGACCCCCATTTGCAATAGGCGCTGGCGCTCCTCGGCACTCAAAGCGGTCGGCCGCTGTCGGACCAGGGCCTCCAGTTCTTCCTGGAATGCGCGTACGGCCGCGAGGGTGCCGTTCCACCGGCGCTCGAGTTCGTGAGCAACCAGACGATTCTCAGGGTCGACCGTGTCATACTGCCGGCTCGCTCTGGTTGCCTTATATCGCGCCTGTTCGAGCGCCAACTCGATCTGGCGCTGTTTTTCGCCAGACTGATGCTCGCGCTGCGCGATCGCCTGGATGGCCGCTTCAACGCCGAGCGGCTGCAGCAACCGCACGATCTCGGCTCCCACCGCCTCGTCGACCCGTAATGCCCCAAACGAGATACAGGGATCACCGTCGGGATTGCTCCGGGTCGCGTCACACTTATAGCGGCCGACATCACCCTTGGCGCCATTATAACCAACAAGCAGCCGGCGGCTGCAATGACCGCAACGCAATAGCCCGGCGAGCAAAGCCTCTCCCTTGCGCACCGGCCCGCGCACCATCATGCCCTTGCCGTTGGCATTGTCACTAATCAGCCGTTGGTTCGTTTCAAAGTCTGCCCAGGGCAAATAGCCTTCGTGATGATCAACGAGCAAGACTGCCCAATCTGAGCGAGCTTTGCGACGGCCGCGCACGATTCGCTTGCGGCCATTTTCGATTATCGTCCGACTTCCGGTTCGGCCAAAGGCATAAGCACCAGCATAAACAGGATTGGTGAGAAGGTTGCTCACCGTCGCATAGACCGGAAGCTTCCACAGCACCTGCCGTTGTCCGGAGTTCCTAGAGTTGAGGTGCGGCAGCGCGATCTGGTCGCTTCGAAGCGACAAGAACACTTGGCGGATGCTTTGCATTTCGGCAAAGCGAGTGAAGACCAGCCCAATCGCCTCGCGCACGCGCAGGTCGGATCCTTTTCGATTTTGTCACAGCCCACTTTCATATAGCCGACAGCTACCGTGAAGAAGAGCTCGCCCCGTCGTGCTTTCTGCTTCAAGGCTTCCATCGAACGGGCCTGCAGGAGCGACAGTTCGAGGTCGCTCATCGTCCCTTTCATGCCCAGCAATAACCGATCGTTTGGATGGCGGGGTTCGTAGATGCCATCCTCATCGACGATCACCGCGCCAACCAGACCGCAAAATTCGATCAGCGTGTGCCAGTCGCGTCCGTTGCGCGCCATACGCGACACTTCGATTGCGAACACAGCACCGACACGGCCTTCACAGATCACCGACAGCAGCTTCTCGAAGCCCGGACGACTGACGCCCGAACCCGAGCGGCCAAGGTCGTCATCGATAACTGTCACATCCGTCCAGCCAAGAGCACGGGCGCGCTCGGCAAGACCATATTGACGCCGCCGGCTCTCATGATTGTTGGCAAGCTGGTCGACGGTCGATTGGCGGATGTAGATAAAGGCGCCGCGCGCCAGGTGCTCGACGTGATCTTCATCGCCGGCCTCCGTCGCTGCGGCTGCGCCGCGTGCTTCCGACAGCAGCGCACTCACCAGTGGCAACAGCTTCGTCCGCTCGGCGGTGGGGTCTTGGCCACGAAGAGATCGAGCTGGCGGTGACAGGATTGACGATGCTTCATGCTTGTCTCCTCCTTCGCAAGGGGAATCGTCGCGTAGCAAGCTTAGACAGGCATCGAGCTTCAGACGAAGTTCGCGCAGATTCGTCAGTGGCAGACGGGGACTCTCCGTCACCATCATCGCTTCCGCACGATCCTGCGTCATCCAGATCGGCAACTGCACTAGGGTGCCGTCAGGCTGGCGGATGATCAGGGTGAGCTCGTCACCATGGCGATTGCGCCCGGCAACAATAACCGCTTCCCCATAACGGGGATGAAATCGATAGCGGATAATCGCCTCACCCGACTGATAGCGGGCAATATGAAGTTGTTGCACCGACACCGGGCGCGCTCATCAGCCGCTGGCAGGCAGGATCGACACGGGCGATCTTCAGCATCGCGCGGTGCAGCCGGGTAAACTCGTTCCACAATACGGCCCGGGCCTGCAGCATCGCGCCGATCACCCTCGCAAGCATGTCATGGCCTTCGATGAGTTCGCGAATGCGCGCCTCGAAACGCCCCCGGCTCACCTCGCCAACCTTGAGCCCGTAACCGCGTAGGATTCCGCGGATGCTAAGCTCGACGTCGAGCAGCTTGGCCTGCAACAGCTTGCGGCCAACCAGCAGGCCCGCACGTCCTGGGCATCTGCAGACTTGGCGTGTACACGACGGTACCAGCCCATGCGGAGCAGATGCGCGATCCCGCGGGCATCCTTGCGATCCGTCTTCACCGCCATCGCCGACAGTGCCGCCTTCACATGCCGTGTCTCCAGCAACACCACCTCAAAGCCGGCGTCGACCAGACCCTCGCGCAACCACTGCGACAGTGGGCCCGCCTCAAGGCCGACGCGGATGACCGGCAATCCCAGATCGGCGAAATGCTGCAACAGTGACTCTGGCTCGCTCGCCACCTTCGTCTCTCGCACTATCTTGCCCGACGAATCCACCACGCAAACGCTGCTCAGTTCCAGCGACACATCAATTCCTGCATAATAGTCCATGGTTGTCCCTCGCTTGACGCTTGGGGCCGACACAATCGGACCCCCGTTCAACATCATCACTCTGAGGGACAGCCGCCTTCCTTGCTATGAAAGGAGCGCCGGCCCATTACGGCATCTAGGTGTGTTGCCACAGAGATGGCGGCGACATGTCGATCTCCCGCGATATGCCGCCCGTTGTTGGTTCCGCAGCGCGATGGATTAGGTGTCTGGTCCCAGAGTGTGGAGGAATCAGTCAAGCTGCCCCTTCATTCAGGGATCAGCTATGGGACAGATACTCCACGGCAGCAGCGAGCTTGTAAAAACTCCAGATCTCGCGCTGTGCGTTCCGCAAAACCGGAGTTGATTTTCTGTTAAGAACTGCGTCACCGCCTTAGTCGAAGGAATTACGTAACAATGCGGCTGCTGCCTCCATCAATCGTGATCGTGGTTCCGTTCAGGTATGCTGCGCCACCGCTCACCATGAATGCGATCAGTTCTGCAAGCTCATTGGCCATTCCGATCCGGCCCAAGGGATTTGCGGTCGCAATCCGCCTAGTGGCAGACGGATGATCAAGTCCCTCATTATTCATCAGGTCCTCAATTCTCATGCGCACCCTGCCTGTATCAAAATAGCCTGGTGCCACAACATTTACACGAACACCAGTCCCTGAAACAAAATCTGCAAGGTGCTTCGCTACTACTGATATCCCAGCCCGCATGACATTTGACGCGAGCCGATGACCTGTCGCTTCATGGACGCCGGTAGACGTTATGAAAATGATATCCCCACCGTCCGGCGCTTGCATCACCTTGGCTGCAGCTCGCGAAAGTCGGACTGCGCTCATAAGCAACATCTCGTAGGAGTGATCCCAATCACTATCACTCAATGTGTCGATAGTTCCGTATGGCGCGTGACCAGAATTCACGATTAGGCAATCCAGTCCTCCCAATAGCTCCAGTGTTCGATTGAACAGCATATCCACATCCGAGCGTTGCGAAAGATCGGCGACTATGCCGTGAGCAACCAAGGATCTCGAATTGCCTTTTAGCTCATCGATAGCCGAATCCAATCTAGATTGCTCGCGACCACAGATGACCAATTGGGAGCCATCTTCCGATAGCTTTCTCGCGATCGCGAAACCCAGCCCTTTGCTGCCACCCGTAACGAGAACCTTGCGCCTACTTCTATCCATTCGATCCGTTTCCTCATGCTGTTTCTCTGATTTGCGCGACCACCATCTGCTCGGCAGACATGTGACTGCGAGGTCTTCGGCAATCCCATGCCGTTGAGCTTCGCAGTTATGTGCCCCATCACTGAGGGAAAGCTACCATTGCGCAGTAGGCCACACAGTCCGCGAAGACTGCGCAATATCGCGGCGGGGATCTTGTTGGCCACGAAGGCGCCGGATGAAACCGACAGTCATCGTTGGGTCATTCTCGGCCCGCTCCAGGGCGCGCCGACAGATCTTGTCGTGCAGCCTTGTTACCAATCCGCACCTTGAACTCGGTCCGAAACCGCCTCCTGGCTTCGTACAGATTATTCTCTCAGCGGTCATTCCACCTTACGCCCTATCTGGAAAGCCATCACCACGTCTGAGCGGGCGCTTATCTTCACAAACCGCGAAGCTTCAAACACGGCTTGGCCAACAGACTGCCAGCGAGCAGGTCCACCCGTAATTCTGCTGCCCTAAAACTCGATTTATCAATCTCGGCATGCCAATTTCAAGCCATTCGTAATCGCGCTGGTCGGGTCAAAAGGTGGGGATCTGCGACCTGTGCGATTAGCTCGTCGGAAAGCTCCGGCTGGTCGGTTAGAATTTCGCCAATGGTTTTGCCGGAAGCCAAGATCTCTTTGGCAAGCAGTGCTGCCCGCTCGTACCCGATCGTAGGCGTCAACACGGTTGCGATGGCGGTACTGGCTTCCAAGTGTTTCCGGCAGATCTCTGGATTTGCAGCAATACCCCCTACACATTTCATCCGCAACACATCAACGGCATTGATCAGAAGCTCCAGCGAATGCAGGATGTTGTACGCGATGATCGGTTCCATGACGTTCAGCTGAAGCTGGCCAGCTTCGGAGGCGAGAGTGATGGTAAGATCGTAACCGATGATCTGGAAAGCGACCTGGTTGACCACTTCCGGTATAACGGGATTGACCTTTCCGGGCATCATCGACGACCCGGGCTGAAGCGGCGGCAATGAGATTTCACTCAGGCCGCCGCGAGGACCACTGGATAGCAGACGCAAATCGTTGCATATCTTCGATAGCTTGGTCGCCGTCCGCTTCAGCATTCCAGAGAAGAGCACAAAGGCACCGGTATCCCAGCTGGCTTCGACCAAATTGCCAGCCGGCACCAAACGCAAGCCGGAAATCGCCTGCAACTCCGCAATAACTGCTGCCTGATAGTCCGCATTCGTATTGATGCCCGTACCAATCGCGGTGCCCCCTAGATTGATTTCATGGAAGAAGGCGGCGATCTCACCGAGACGAGCTACATCTTCCCGCAGCGTCGTCGCGAAGGCCTGGAATTCCTGGCCCAGCGTCATAGGTACAGCGTCCTGCAACTGTGTGCGGCCAAGCTTGATCACATCCGAAAAGCACTTGGCCTTGGCTTCGAATTCATCCGCGAGTTGCCCCAAAGCTCGCTGCAAAGACGCCTGAGAAAGTACAATCGCCAGTCGGAGCGCCGTAGGATACACGTCGTTGGTTGACTGAGAGAAATTCACGTCGTTGATTGGATGCAGCTCGTCGTATTTTCCGCGGGGCAATCCCATGATTTCCAAACCGCGGTTTGCAATGACTTCATTGATATTCATATTAGTGGACGTGCCAGCGCCGCCCTGGAACACATCGAGCGGAAATTCTTGAAGGTGCTTGCCAGCCAAAATTTCCTCGCAGACATGACAAATAGCCCTAGCCTTGCGGTCGTTAAGATCGCCGAGCGCTAGGTTGGCGCGTGCCGCTGCCATTTTCACATAGGCAAGTGCCTTAATGAACTGCGGGAAATGACTAATTTTTATGCCCGAAATGGGGAAGTTGTTGATGCCCCGGGCAGTCTGTGGACCATAATAGGCGTCGACCGGGATACTTACAAAGCCAAGTGAGTCTTTTTCGATGCGCTCGATCTGTGAAGCGTTTGTCACGATGATTACCTTACGTCGTTTCCGCTGTGGCCGCATCTAGGAGGTCTGGTCTCCTCAGAAGCTGCAACCTAGTTTGTGAGAGAATTGCCGCCGGCTATGTAGTGCTTCGCCGGCCAACTGGCTTTAAACTCAATGATTGCCTTTCATCCGCCTTGCCGAGGTGGTTATGCCTGATAAGCCGTCGTCGGGACCTCTATCCTCGACAATTAGATCGAGCGAAGCTAGGGGGGCCGTGCTGCAGCTGCGTCGCGAGCACCGGAAGGCAGTAGCCAGTCTAAGTAGGTTTGATGCCCTTGAACGACAATCGGCGTCGGCCGGTTGCGGCGTCGGGTGTATTTACCGTCCTGCCGTTCGACGGGAAGCCGAGTCCTATGATTTATCGAGTGAGCTCGCAACCGTGTCTTGATGCCCTGAACACAGCTCGAAACCTGGGTAGGAAAAGGAATTTTCTCTTTGTCCATCTCGTATCCACGATCGGCTCCCCGTGTTGCTGGACGAGGTCAGGCATTTCTACATCGAAGAGCTTCGGTTCAAAAAGCTAACATGCCTAAGAAGGCTGTTTCGAGTGGACATTCCCACTCCAGGCAGAAAATCCTGCGTTGCTGGGAGCCTTGCGCAGTATCGCGCCCGTTTGAAGCATATTTATGCCATAGTGAGGTATTCGGACCGAACCTGAATCGAGCCGGCGGCCCGTCCGTGTCGAAAGACCATGTTCGCGGCCCGGCATCGCGGTAGAGCATCGACTGGGGTCGTCAGGTCACATGAATTTCTTTCCGCGCGGCGCTCCATGGCCCGTGTGCTAGCCTTTGGCAAAGACCTTAGAAGGCCTGGAACAACACGGCACCCGCGGATAGGCGTATTGTACGACTTCTGCGTGGCCATGCGTGCCGCGTCGCCACCTTCCTGCCCGCCGCTTCCTAACATCAATCCGAGCTCGCGTGCCTGTCGCAGGCCAGTGGCATTTCAATTTCCGAATCGATGATTGAAGTAACGGAGTGAAGAAAACCCTCAGTAGAATGGCATCAATCGCAGGAGAACGGCTTTAAGGGCATCACCTGCGTTGCCGATCGACGTTTTAGGAGGCGTAGCCTGACGGAAAGTCGAACGCTAGCATTGGAGTTACAAATGAAAGGCCTCGCAAGCGCTGCATTGGCGAACCTCAAACGGCCAGACCTTTTGCAAACGCGCGCTCATTTGAATGGTGCGTGGCTCTCAAAACAGGAAACACTGGCGATCGTCGATCCCGCGACCGGCGAAGAGTTGACAAAAGTGGCGGCGTGCGAACGGTCAGATGTCGACAACGCTGTTTCCGACGCAAGAACCGCTTTCGTGCGGTGGCGCGATGTCCTGCCTTCCGAACGTGGCGCACATCTGCGGAGGTGGGCAGCAGGCATGCGCGAAAACGCAGAAGATTTAGCTGTCATCCTCACCTGCGAACAGGGGAAACCACTAGCCGAAGCAAGATGTGAAATTGCATACGCCGCTACCTTTCTCGATTGGTTTGCAGCGGAGGGCGAGCGGTCCTACGGCGAAACCATCCCCAGCCATTTACCCGGATGTCGCCTGAGCGTAGATATGCAACCGATCGGAGTGACCGCTGCAATCACGCCATGGAATTTTCCTTCGGCGATGATCACCAGAAAAGCAGGGGCCGCCCTGGCCGCTGGCTGCACCATGATCGTTAAGCCCGCGCCTGAAACGCCCTTGTCGGCCCTCGCACTTGCCCGTCTTGCCGAAGAGGCGGGGCTTCCTGCCGGGGTGTTTCAAGTCATAACGGGCGAGGCACCTCCGCTTGCAAAGAGGCTGTTAGAGCATAGCGACGTTCGGGCATTCTCTTTCACGGGTTCAACCCAGGTGGGTCGAATACTGCTCGAACAATCTGCGAAAACCGTGAAAAGAGCTTCGCTCGAACTTGGTGGCAATGCCCCGTTCATACTTTTCGCCGACGCGCCGATAGAGGCGGCGATCGAAGGGTGCATGTCAGCCAAATTCGCGACGTCTGGTCAGGACTGCCTCGCGGCAAACAGGATCTACGTGCAGGAGCGCCTCTATGAGCGCTTCGTAGAAGAATTCGCTAACGCCGCCGCCAAACTGAAAGTCGGGCACGGATTGGAACCTGGGGTCGAAATCGGTCCAATGACCAAGGCATCCGTAGCCGAAAAATGTGGCCAGCAGGTTTTCGAAGCTCTTTCTAGCGGTGCTCGCATGGTGCTCGGGGCACAGGAGAGCCAACTTGGCGGCAATTTCGTGACGCCGACAGTGCTCGCCGATGTGACTGACGATATGCGGGTAGCAAAGGAAGAGACCTTTGGTCCCGTAGCTGCGATCCTCCCCTTCGTCGACGAGGAGGAAGTGCTCTCCCGGGCGAATAACTCGGAAATGGGCCTAGCGGCGTATGTCTATACGCGAGACCTCAACCGCGCCATGCGCCTGGCTGACCGGCTTGAATACGGCATGGTCGCGGTGAACACGCCAAAATTTACCGGGGCGCCTATTCCGTTCGGGGGATGGAAGCAGTCCGGCTTGGGGCGCGAAGGCTCAAAGCACGGCATCGCAGAGTACCTGGAGTCCAAATACACATGTTTTGGCAATATCGCAGCATGAAAGGAAGCAGCTAATGACCATGAATATCAAAGAGGTATGCGAGAAGGATAGAAGTAGCGTCTTGCATCCTTTCACGCAGCTAAAGGATTTTGCCACCGGCAAACTCGGCGACCCGACCATTGTCGAGACGGGACAGGGCATTCGAATTCAGGACGCCAACGGTAATTGGTTTATCGATGGGTTCGCCGGTCTTTATTGCGTGAATGTCGGCTATGGTCGCACCGAAGTTGCTGAAGCGATTTCGCGTCAAGCTTTCCGTTTGGCATATTATCATTCCTATGCCGCGCATACGACGGACGAACTCGCGATTCTTTCCGACCGCCTCGTCAAGATGGCACCGGGAAAGATGAGCAAGGTTTTCTATGGTATGTCGGGCTCGGATGCGAACGAGACCCAAGCAAAGCTGGTCTGGTACTACAACAACCTGCGCGGTAAGCCGAGCAAGAAGAAGATTATCTCCCGTGAACGGGGCTATCACGGATGCAGCGTAGTCTCCGGCTCGATGACCGGGATGAGCTTTTACCACGACCATATGGACCTGCCGCTCCCCCAGATCGTTCACACAGGTGTTCCGCATCATTACTGGGGCGCAAACCCGGGCGAGACCGAACGCGAGTTCTCAACGCGGCGTGCCGAGGAGCTCGATCAGCTGATCGAGCGCCTGGGGCCGGACAATGTCGGCGGCTTCATAGGCGAGCCGGTGCTCGGCACTGGTGGCATTACGCCTCCGCCAGAAGGTTATTGGGCGGCAATCCAAGCAGTGCTTAAGAAGCATGATGTTCTGCTCATTGCCGATGAGGTCATCACAGGTTTCGGTCGAACAGGCTCCATGTTCGGATCGCAGCACTATGCCATTGAGCCGGACCTCATAACGGTCGCGAAGGGTCTGACCTCGGCCTATTTTCCGCTTTCAGCGGCAATCGTTGGTGAGAAGGTATACAAGGTCCTGGAGGACGGGGCAGACAAGGTCGGCGCATTCTCGCACGGCTACACTTATTCAGGACATCCGATTGGGGCTGCCGCAGCCAATGCGGTTCTCGACATTGTCGAGAAAGAAAACCTCCCCGCGAATGCTCGTGAGGTGGGTGCCTTCTTCCAGGCGCAGTTGAAGGAGAAATTTGCGCAGTTGCCAATCGTCGGCGAAGTGCGGGGCGTTGGCTTGATGGGCGCAATCGAATTCGTCGCCGATCGCGACAACAGGAAACGTTTCGATCCGACACTCAAGGTCGGCGCGCGCATCTCCAAGGCAGCACGTGAGCGCGGCCTCATCGCTCGCGCCATGCCCCATGGTGACATTCTGGGCTTTGCCCCACCGCTCGTGACAACGAAGGCTGAGGTTGAGGAGATTATTGCGATCGCTGAAAGCGCCGTCCGCTCGGTCATGGACGACCTCACGCGTGATGGCCTCAATATTTGAGGCCGTCAGCAACAGGACTGGATCAGCCGCGCATCTGAGGAAGTCGTGAGGTTGTGCGACACTGCAATCGTCACGCCCTCAATGCCGCCAAGGCCGCGGTGGCTGTGACCTTGGGCGGCGGCTTTCTGCGGTGGGTTTCGGCGGCCTTGCCTGAGCGTCGCCACGAGAGACCGTCTGCTCAAGATGCCGAGGCGCGGCAGCTGTACGAAAAAGCCGAGAGTTGTGCCAGAGGCGCGGACGCGCATCAAAATGCGCGCCCTTTTGCCTGAAATGAGCCGCTCCCGGCAGCATGGAGATGGATCTGGTGCCTCCATTGCCGGGGAGGTCAACCGCAGCAGATACGTTCACAGCCTAATCGGCACAGCCGCGATTCACGCCTCGCACGTTAAGGCGCACCGCTCCTCCGCCGAAGGAAAGGAATCTTCAAAGAAGCCACTGGGCAAACACGTGGCGACCGCGCCCAGCAAAATCCACGCGTTGACCGATGCCGCCGGCCGGCCGTGTGTCCTGAATTGCTGCCGGCAATGCATAAGGATGGCCGAGGAGATCTTCGGCGCCGCTGGACCAGTCGAGAGTCTCCTCGCAGACAAGGCATATGACATCAATCGTCTGCGTCGCACGCTTCTCAAGGCCGTCATTTCGTCCATCGCAAGGCGCAAGCCGATACTCCCTTACGATCGCCAAGCTCACCACCGGCGCAATCTCAACGAACGGATGTTCGCCCAGGCCAAAGACTTCCGCCGCATCGATACGCGCTACGACAAGCTCGCAAGGTGGCTGGCTGGCGTACCGGAGTGGATTTGAGCAGCTTTCAGTGTGTTGGCCATCAGCATCGCGATCGTCATGGGGCCAACCCCGCCTGGGACGGGGGTAATGAACGCAGCAATCTTCTCAGCCTCTTTGAAAGCGACATCACCCACAAGACGCAACTTGCTTTCACCTGCCTCCGGGGCATGGATACGGTTGATGCCTACATCGATCACGGTGGCACCAGGTTTCAGCCAGCTGGCTTTCACCATTTCGGGGCGACCAACAGCTACTACGAGAATATCCGCCTGGCGGCATATCAAAGGGAGATCCGTGGTGCGCGAATGAGCGACCGTGACTGTTGCATTGGCGTTCAGCAGTAGCTGCGCCATTGGTTTTCCGAACAAGTTTGACCGCCCAATGACGACCGCATTTTGACCGGAAAGATCGTCGCCATGGACCCGCCTAACGAAGACCATTGCCCCTGCTGGGGTGCACGAGACCATGCCGGTTTGCAGGTCGCCAGTAGCTACTTTTCCAACGTTGACGACGTGGAGGCCGTCCACATCCTTCTCTGGTAGGATCGACTGCACAATTGGTTCCGCGTCCAGATGCTTTGGCAATGGGAGTTGGACGAGAATTCCATGAATGGATTCGTCCGCATTAAGTGAGATGATAAGTGTTAAGAGTTCATCCTGTGTGGTTTCGCCCGGCAGAGTGTGCTGCACCGAGCGGAAGCCACAATGGTCGGCCATCTTGCCTTTCGCACTAACATACACATGGCTCGCCGGATCATCACCCACGACAATTACTGCGAGGCTAGGTTCGATGCCGCTTTTCGTTTGGAGCGAGATAGCGCCTGCCTTGACATTATCGATAATCGCTGCGGCGATGCGTTTGCCATCTATGATAGAGGCCATGGCTCACCCCATCCTTTCCGACGCATAGGATCCTGGGCTCGGGGGAAAGACGACAACGCGGTTGCCGTTGATGAAGCAGCGGTGATGGATATGCGCGTGGATAGCTCTGGCTAGCACTTGGCTCTCGACGTCGCGGCCGATCGAGACATAGTCCTCGGCGCTCTGCGCATGGGTGATGCGGGCAATATCCTGCTCGATGATCGGACCCTCATCGAGATCGGCGGTGACGTAGTGCGCCGTCGCACCGATCAGCTTTACGCCGCGCTCATAGGCCTGCTTGTACGGGTTGGCTCCTTTGAAGCTCGGCAGGAAAGAATGGTGGATGTTGATGATCCGGCCCGACATCTTCTTGCAAAACTCATTAGAGAGCACCTGCATATAGCGAGCAAGCACCATCAGTTCCGCGCCGGTCTGCTCGGCGATCTCGATCAGTTCAGCTTCCGCCTTCGGCTTGTTCTCCTTCGTGACCTTGATGCAGTGGAAAGGAATATCATGGTTGACCACTATCTTCTGATACTCAAAATGATTTGAGACGACTCCGACGATCTCGATCGGTAGCGCGCCGATCTTCCAGCGATAGAGCAGATCGTTGAGACAGTGTCCAAAACGAGAAATCATCACCAGGACCTTCATTCGCCTGGAGACGTCGTGAATTCTCGCGTCCATCTTGAATTCGCAGGCGACAGCCCCAAAGCCGTCGATCAACGTGTGGTGGTCGACGCCCTCTTCTGACATAAAGGATACGCGCATGAAAAACTTGCCCGTATTTAAATCATCAAACTGAGCACTGTCTACTATGTTGCAGCCTTTCCCTGCCAAATATCCAGAGATTGCAGCAACGATCCCGCGCCGCGATTCGCACGAAACCGTGAGTACATAGGTTTTCATTCAGAAGTCCGTTCCATCATCTGGCCCGCACAGCCGATTTGTGACAATTCACACGCTTCTTGATACTCACGCGGGACTTCGAAAGGTCGCGGAACGGGCGGAGGACGGTCGAGGGGCCGCTGAACCCTTGCACCCGACTCGTCTATCAACCCTCGGCAATCCAGTCCGAAAGACTGCGTGCGAAACTTCGCGGCACGACAAGCTCGCACGTCGTCTCACCGGTGCGTAGCATGAGCACAGGCACTTTGTGGAAGGACGTCTGCACTGCCCGTTCAGGAGCCGCCGTTGGCGCATGCCAATCAACGGCGAAACATCCGGAAAGGACCCGCGCAATGTTAGATCCCGCCATTTTTAGGCGCACGCGACCTTCGTCAAGGGCGACCGAACAGCCGATAGCAGGGTCGATGGCAAGTGAAGGCGCGGCAGAGCCATCGTCGCCAAACAGCCAGAGACGGCGAGGGGCGATGCGGATAACACGAAGGCCTTTGTGACGAACTGTCTCTCCCACGGAAGCTGGAAGCCTGATGCCCAGCAAAGCTGAGACGCTCGCCTCAAATTCTGCCAACGTGCTTTCCCATCCCTCGACCTGGGAAAGCGCGCAGTCGACCATTGACAGGCTGAAGTTTTTTACTGGGGTGTGGCTACCCATGCTGCCGCTCTCCTTGCGGATCGAGAAATACTGGCGAGACGACGCGGGCGCGCACCATTTCGCCCTTGATCGGATAGACGGCGACGACCTCGTTTCCTTCCGCCGCGACATCGCCCGCAAGTAAAGCCAACGCGACATAGCATCCGAGTTCCGGACTGAAGGTTGCCGAGGTGACTCGCCCGCGGCCATGGCCGGTGATCTTGTCACCTGGCAGGAAAAGGATGGCGCCGCCGCGCAGCCGGCTGTCAGCCTCCGTGCATTTCAACCCGACTAGCCTTTGCCTGTCCGGCGCCAGAAGGTTGGGGCGGCGTCGGAGTACGTCACCAACAAAGCCGGAGCGCTTGCTCACCAGGCGGCCGAAGCCAATATCGTCAAGCGTGGTCCGTCCATCTATTTCCGGCCCTGCGGCATGACCCTTTTCGATCCGCAGCCCGCCGAGTGCCTCGCGACCGCAGGGTCTCAGCCCCAGCGGTTCGCCGACCTCGAGCATATGGGTCCACAATGTCTCGCCGGCACTTGCGCCGACGTAGATCTCGTATTGACGTTCGCCGGAAAAGCTCAACCTCAGGATTCGCAGGGCATGCCCATTCCATTCGCCTTCAAGCAGCCCCATACGCGGCAGCGCCGTATCGGAAACGTCGAAACCAGGGAATGCAGCGCTAAGGATTGCACGGCTCTTTGGCCCAGCCACCGTCATTGCTGCCCATTCATCATTCACAGAGGTAATAGCGACACGCAATTCGGGCCATACCGTGTCGAGCAGGAACTCAAGACGTGGCAGTACGTCGGCGGCCTTGCCGGTCGAAGCGGTCAGAAAGTACCGGTCTTGTGCCAGCCTCGTCGCGGTACCGTCATCGAATACAATGCCGTCGTCACGCAGCATAACGCCATACCTGGCGCGGCCGACCGGCACGTTTGCAGCGCCATTGGCATAGACGCGGTCGAGGAAGATCGTCGCATCCGGACCCTGAACGTCGATCTTGCCGAAGGTTGAGATGTCGGCGAGTCCCGCAGCTTGGCGAATATACCGCATTTCCGCCACATAGGCTTCTTCGACGTTGCGCCCGGACTGGTGATAGAAGTTGGGCCGCATCCAAAGCCCGTTCTCCAGCATTTCGCCACCATTCCTAACATGCCAATCGTGCATCGGCGTGCGGCGTATTGGCTTGAAATGATGACCGATAGCACGACCGGCGAGCGCTCCGATGGCAACCGGGGTGTAAGGCGGGCGGAAGGTCGTGATCCCGGTTTCCGCGATTGTTGTCCTGCGCAGCGCTGCCATTGCTGAAAGCGCTGGAAAATTGCTTGTCTTGCCTTGGTCGGTGCCCATGCCGAGGGTGGTGTAGCGCTTTAGGTGCTCGACTGATTCATAGCCCTCCCGATGTGCGAGCTCGATGTCCTTTGTCGTTACGTCCATCTGAAAATCAACGAACGCCTTCCCACGCGCAACAAGAGGGGGTTGGCGCACCGGTTCCGTTGCTGTTTCCCCAAGATCGAGTTTCGATACTGCGGGCACCGATTCCCGCTTTCCGCAGTATGACGCCGCATCCACGCCGGCGGTGTGACCGCCTTCAATCGCTTGGGCAGTCGAACAGCCTCCCATCATCGAGCCGGCTCCGAAATGGCCCGCCGGAAAGGCACCGGGAACAAAGGCGTCGATATCATCTCGATATCGGGGTTTGATTCCCAAATGCGACGTGAGGTGCACAGTTGGCGACCAGTCAGCCGACATGCACACCAGATCGCAGGCGACGTGGGAAAGGCCGTACGGTCCGACAAGCTTTACGCCCGTCACAGCCCGAGCACCGCTAACGTCCACGATGCGGGTCGCGGAAAGGACTGTGACATTGAGTCGTGCTGCCGACGCCACAAGTGCGGCTGGCAAGGAGGTGCGCAGATCGGCAACCGTCACCTCGGCGCCAGCATTGGCCAGATCGAACGCGGTGCGCCAGGCGCTGTCATTGTTAGTGGCGATGATGACCTTCTTGCCGGGCAGAACGCCGAAGCGGTTAAGGTAAGCGCGAGCGGCAGACGCAAGCATCACGCCCGGCCTGTCATTGTTCGAAAACACCAGCGGCCGTTCAATGGCACCCGCAGCAAAGACGATCGAACGGGCGCGAAGCATAGTGAAGGTCTGTTTGTTTTCTCCAGTCGGCCGGGGACCGGTGGCGCCATGTCGCCCGACCAACCCTATGACGTTCCCGTCATAGGTCCCAAAAGCTGTCGTCGACTTCATGAACGTGACGCTTTCGGACCTCTCTAGTTCGGCTTCAGTCTGCCTCAGCCAAGAGGCAGCCGCGCTGTCGAGCGGCTCAGTCAGCAGGTGGCCGCCGAGCAGGAAATCCTGCTCGACGATCGCGACACGGGCGCCGGCAGCTACAGCGGCTCGCGCCGCCGACAGCCCCGCCGGCCCGCCGCCGACGATTGCGACGTCCGCAAACGCATGTTGAACCTGGTAGCGATCTGGGTCCCTGTCTGTGCTCGCTTTGCCGAGACCGGCCGACTTGCGAATGAAGTGTTCGTAAAACATCCAGGCCCGACGTGTCGGACCCATGAAGGTCTTATAATAGAAGCCGGCCGACAGAAACGGCGCAAAGAGACCATTTATACTTTGCACATCCAAAGCAAGCGACGGCCAGCGGTTCTGGCTTTCTACGACCATACCGTCCTCTAGCTCCAACGTCGTCGCCGGTAGGTTAGGCTCACGCCTTCCTCCGGTTCCGAGAGTCACGAGGGCATTCGGTTCCTCAGGTCCTGCGGAAAAGATCCCGCGCGGTCGATGGTATTTGAAGCTGCGTCCGACTAATGCGACGCCGTTGGCGAGCAACGCTGATGCAAGTGTGTCACCGCGATATCCAACAAGCTTGCGGCCGTCGAAGGTGAAAGTGACCGGATGCTTGCGGCTTACGCGGCCCCCTGCCGACAACCGTCTCGGATTAGAACTCATGCTAACGATTTCCTGGCGAAGTTCACAGATGCGATGATGTGGTTTCGAGTGTCGCGTTCGACCACTAGCCATTCTCGGCAACCGGCCACGTGTTGCCAGAATTCCCGGTGCTGGCCCGCCGGGTTGGGCCTGACAAAGACATAGCGGTACCAAGCATGTGGATCGGGATCGTTGTGGGCCGGACGCGTAACCGAAGCGTCACCGCCATAGCGGAACTCGTCATGATCGCGCAGACCGCAGCATGGGCATTCAATGCGCAGCATTTCAATGGCCTCCTAGTGCATCCAAGCGAACGGGCCGATTCCGGCCTCGTCGATGGTTCGCCCGGCGCGAAACCGGTCCAAGCTGTACGGGACGACGAGCGGATGTGGCTTGCCGTTCGCAATAGTATGCGCAAAGCACCAGCCGGAAGCAGGCGTCGCTTTGAACCCGCCATAGCACCAACCGCCGTTGAGGTAGAGGCCGTCGATGGCCGTCGGGCAGATGATCGGACTGGCGTCAGGCGTCATGTCCATGACGCCGCCCCAGTGGCGCACTATGCGAAGGCGTGAGACGCACGGCATCAGAGCGATTGCCGCCTCCATCGTTTCGCGGATGACGCCGAGATTGCCGCGCTGGGCATAGGAGTTGTAGCCGTCGATATCACCGCCCAAGACCAGCCCACCCTTGTCCGACTGGCTAAGGTAGTAATGACCGGCGCCGTAGGCGACGACCTGGTCCACAAGTGGTTTCAGAGGTTCGGTAACGAAGGCCTGCAGGACATGGCTTTCGATCGGCAGCTCAAGGCCGGCCTTGGCGCCGAGCACCGATGTATGGCCGGCCACGGCGAGGCCGACCTTGCCGGCGCCGATCCGGCCTTTTGTCGTTTCGACGCCGACGATCCGTTCGCCGTCGCGAATGAAGCCCATCACCTCGCAATTCTGGATGATGTCTACGCCATGGCCATCGGCCGCGCGCGCATAGCCCCAGGCGACAGCGTCGTGCCGCGCCGTGCCCGCGCGGCCCTGGAAGATGGCACCGTAAATTGGAAAGCGCGCCGTATCGGAATAATCGAGATAGGGCAACATCCGCTGAACTTCGTTACGGTCGAGGATATCGGAGTCGATGCCGTTCAGCCGCATGATGTTGGCACGGTGGCTGAAGGCACCGAGTTGGTCGGCCGAATGCGCAGTGACAAGCTGGCCGCGCTGCGAGAACATGACGTTGAAATTCAGCGCTTGCGACATGCCCTCCCAGAGCTTCATCGAAAATTCGTAGAATTGGGTGTTGCCGTCGAGCAGATAGTTGGAACGGATGACGGTGGTGTTGCGGCCGACATTGCCACCGCCGATATAGCCTTTTTCGAGCACGGCGACGTTGCGGATGCCGTGGTTCTCGGCGAGGTAGAAAGCGGTGGCGAGGCCGTGTCCGCCACCGCCGATGATGATCACGTCGTAGGACCGTTTGGGCTCCGCGGCCCGCCAGGCGCGCTGCCAGTTCTTCTGGCCCGAGACCGCGTTGCGGAAAATAGAAAATGCCGAATAGCGCGCCATGATGCGTTCCTAGCGTACGATGGGGCCGGTCGGCGTGCGGGTGAGCAATTCCGCGCCGTTATCACCCAAGAGCACCGTGTTGGAAACGAAGTCGTCTCCCCGCCCGGTCCCCATCAGCCACGAGAGCATGTGAAAGCTCATGCCAGTCTCGATGACGATATCGGAATCGGGTCTGAGCCCGATCACCGAATTGCCGCCGGTCCATGACGGAGGCTGACCGATCCCGATCATATACCCACAGTGGTGCCGGTAGTAATGAGCCAGGCCGGCGTCGTCGACGACAGCTCGCCAGGCCGCGAAAACCTCGCGCGCTATTGCACCGGGACGCAACGCCTTCACTGCGGCATCGAATGCGGCGGCGTTCACCACCGCCATCTCTACGTCCTCGTCCTTGATGTCGCCAATGTGAACGAGCCGACCGAGCGGCGCATGGTAGCGCGAGACGCAGCCGGATAGCTCAATGAGGACGGGTTCACCTTTCCGATAAACGCCATCACCCCAGGTCGCATGCGTTTCGCGCAGACGCGCGCCTGGACGGATGAAAGGTCCAAAGCCCGGAACATGGCCTCCGGCGCGTATCATCGCTGACATGCACTCGGCAGCGACCTCCTGTTCGGAGGCGCCGTCCGAGATCGCCGCAATCGCGGCTCCAGCGGCGGCGTCCGTCACCTTGGCGGCCCGCCGCATCAAGGCTTGCTCCTCGGCGCTTTTCACTCGCCGCATCTTGTCGACCAGACCGGAAACGTCGCTCCATCTTGCGTCAGTCTGCGACTGCAGCGCTACCGCAAGCCCGTGGCTGAGACCTGCCGTCCAGTATTCAAGGCCGATCTGCTTGCTGGACAACCCCATCTCAGCCAGCACCAGCGCGGCAACGTCAGCGGCCGTCTCGCTGTCTGAGTGGCTGCGGAACGTCGCTGCCTTCACCCGGCTTTCGATCGTCCATCTCTCATTGGCACGGGTGACCAGGACAGGTTGACCTTCCTGCGCAACGACAAGCAAATGTGGAGTAAAGTATCCCCAGTGGTCTAGACCCGTGAGATAAAAGACGTTTTCCGGAGAGGCGAAGACCGCCGCGTCCAGATTGCGCTCAGAAAGCAGCACGCGGAGTCTGTCAAGACGCCCTTGGATTTCTGCTTCGGAAAAGGGGTTACGGTCCATCAGGTCCTCGTGCTTGTTGCCGGCTGGTTGCGGGCATAGTCTTTGGTCGGCCGCGATTTCGTGCGCACCATAATCAGTTGATAAGCGCACCACGCCACATGTGCGTTCGCCGCCATTGTCCCTGCGGCACATCCGAGACGTTGTTGTCAGTGACCATTTTCTATTCTCAGCAATAGCTATCCGCACCGGGTATGGGACCGGATGCCGTGTGTCCGCTTCGTCAAAGTACCAGCGTCAAAGGCCGCTATGCGCGAAATCTTTGCCTTTCCACGCAGGAAACCGGCGTTTTCCTATTGGATTTCGCACGTGGGGCAATAGCCGCGCCGGGTCTAGGAGCGTCGAATGACGCCGATATAGTCGCGCAATGGTGGATCGGAACAGGGATGTCGGTGGACAAGTTCAATGCGTGGGGTGTGCTATGCGTCCGCGGTTAGCGCAACCGTTATCCGGCGGTCCTCGCAAAGCGTCGCGAGAAGATCCGACGAGCCCTGCCTGCGCGCGAGATCCATTGAGCGCAACGCGGGAAACATAAATGCAACTTTCCAGCTGCCGTGTACTGATGGGCGCTCCGTGCCGCTATTCATCAACAATTGGCAAAGCCAAGGTAGCTTTGATTCTATCCATCACGACCATCGTCTTAAATCCTTTTATATCCGGATGCTCATAAAAAAACCGGCGAGTAAATGCCTCGTACTCGACCATGTCACGCACAGAAATCGCCAGAACGAAATCTGCTTCACCTGTCACATAGTATGCGCTCATGATCTCAGGCGTGCGCCGGATTGCTTGCTTGAAACGGTCAATGATATCTGATCGATCGCGCTCGAGACTAATGAAAGTCAGCATGATCATTGGCCGACCAACGGCGGCTGGGGAGACTATCGCAACATCGGCCTCGATCACACCTTCGTCTCGAAGGCGCTTCAACCGCCGCTGACACGCGGTCGCCGAGAGCCCCGCAAGTTCGCCCAATTCCTCAGTCGTAAGACGATTGTTGCGCTGCACGGCGATGAGAAGTTTGCGATCAATTCTATCAAGGTCCATCGTCCATCTCTGCAGAAATTGCGAATTTGCGCAGGAAAACTGCGCTCAAGAGCGAGTATTAGCCCGACTTCCGCAATGATCAAGGCCTAAAATGGGACTTCAGCAAACGCCCCATAGAGCCTCAACTGTTTTATTTTCCATGTCCGGAGTCTGCCTATGCAACGCGACCGAAGAAGCGGTTCCCTGGATCCGCACAATTCCTCGCCAATGAACATTGCAGGCAAGCGCAAGTAGTACGCAGATTTTCACCGTTAGTCGCACAAGTGGACCGCCATGCAAACTAATTCTCTTCGTTTGAACCTCCTCCGGGAGGAATTCCCTGCCACGAAAAACGCGATCTATATGGATGTAGCAAACCAAGGACTCATCTCGAATGCAACAATGGCTTCTATTGAGCCGCATTTGAATAATCGGCTACATGGTAGAAATGATGAAGGAAGCATGTTGAAACATGTAGAGCGTACTCGGGCGAGATTCGCGCAACTGATCGGTGCTGAAAAAAATGAAATTGCAATTACAAAGAACGCATCGGAAGGCATTAATATAATTGCCAATGCGATCGAGTGGAGGCCCGGGGACAATGTGATCCTGTGCCCCAAGTTAGAGCACGCTAATAACATCTTGCCCTGGCTTCAGATCAGGAACCGCCACAACGTGGAATTGCGAGTCGTAGAGCCGGCCAGTGGTTCAATGCCGACTGAAGCCATTGTAAAAGCAATCGACTCTCGTACCCGCATTGTCGCACTCGCGACCGTAACAATGGTCCCCGGATTTCGAACCGAGCTGGCACCCATCGCGGAAACCTGCACGCGTGTTGGCGCCTTTCTTTTGGCAGACGGAACACAATCGGTCGGAATACTTCACACCGACGTGACCCAGCTAGGCGTGGACGGGTTGGCGGTTTCGACCGTCAAGGGATTGATGGGGCTTTATGGATCGGGATTTTTGTATTGCCGTCAGGAATGGGCCGATCGGTTGAACCCAGCCTACCTGGCTCGTTTCAGTGTCGATCTGGGGAACGCGCCGGAATCGGCACCGATTCTCAGTTCTGTAAAATTGCGTGACGGCGCCCCTCGTTTTGATATTGGCCACTATAACTTTCCGGGAATGCTGGCCGCTTACGTATCGATGGGGCAATTACTTGAAGCTGGAACCAAGGAGATTGAGCAGAGCGTTACGTCACTGGCAAAGCGGCTGGCTGTTGGTCTTCTGGATCTGGGGCTACCCGTCTGTGGTGGTGCTCCTGGGAGCCACACTGGAAGCATTGTGGCGGTCGGCGATGTGGCTGCGCTCGCAGAGGCGCGCGAGGTCGACAGACGAATTCAATCCCTTCACGATCACTTGCTGAAAAACCAGGTCATCGTCTCGATACGTAGAGGCATGCTGCGCTTTTCACTGCATCTATACAATACCGTGGACGAAGTCGATCGCGTTATCGATTTGGCCAAGGTCTGGTGAATAACCACAAGCACTAGTCGCACAGCAAACAGGAGAGTGCATGCCATCCGTCGCCACAGAAACTGTAGCGCTCCTTCAGGAACTCGTAAAAATCGAGAGCGTCAATCCATCATTGTCGCCAAAGGGAAGTGGCGAAAAGAACGTGGCCGAGTTCCTTGAGCGTTTTTGTAGAGAGCGAACCCTGCCATACGAATTTCAGGAGGTGACAGACGGACGCTCGAACTTCTTGACCTGGGTTCCGGGTGAGAATCCCGACAAGCGCATTCTTTTCATCGCTCATATGGACACTGTGCCTATTGATAAGTGGGAGTCAGATCCGTTCTCCGGCGAGCAAAAGGAGGGGCGAGTGTATGGCCGAGGCAGTTGCGACACAAAGGGTTCACTCGCAGCGATGCTGATGGCGCTTGCCTCCCTTGGAGAACGTCGACCCAAATCCACAATCGTTGTCGCCGCGAGCATTGACGAAGAATTTCGCAAGATTGGGGCTCGTGCAATTGCTCAGTCAGGCCTGACCTACGATGCCGCAGTGGTCGGCGAACCAACTGACTTGGAGCTTGTTGTCGCTCACAAGGGTTCGGTCCGCTGGCAGGTCGAAGTCGAGGGCGTGCCCGCGCATACTTCGAAGCCCCATCTCGGAGTGAATGCGATCACGGGGATGGCTAAGATCGTCCTGGCCCTTGACGAACTCAATCACGCTTTGGCTTTACGTGCGCATCCATTGGTCGGCTCCCCAACTCTCACTGTCAGTCTTATCGAGGGAGGTATAGAACTAACCACCGTACCGCCCGTTTGCCGTATTTGGATTGACCGACGCCTTATACCGGGAGAGCAGCCCCAGCAAGCCATACAAGAGGTGGAGAACGTATTAGACTCTTTCCGCCAAGGCGGAGATAAGATCAAGGTTCGTTCTTTGCTCCCCGCGTTGGAAGATCCCGCTCCAGACAGTGCCGAGTCGAGCAAGATTGCGGCAGTGGCAGCAACGGCCTGTGCTGATATAGCGCGAACTGGGAAATATATAGGGGTGCCCTACGGTACGGATGCAAGTCAACTATCTTTGGTCGGAATTCCTTGCGTCGTTATTGGCCCTGGAAGTATTAATCAAGCCCATACGAACGACGAGTTCGTGGAAATAGATCAGCTAACCATGGCGGTCGAAATATACCAGAAAATCATGCTAAACTATTAGATGGCGCTCGGAGCGGTGGCTGGGCTCCTACGTCTACGGGTGCAGCGGGCGTCCACCCGCGGCATCGCCGTAAGTCGCTGGTAGACCCAGAGGGTTTGCGACGCTCCCTTTTAGGCCGACAGGAGGCCACCACTGGGGTATGTTCTTCTCAAAACCTTGATCTCTTTATTGTCCGGTCTTTCCTTCTGCGCCGTGACCTGCCTCACAGGCGGCATAGCACAGGCGGGATTGCTGGCTCGCTGAGGCAGACGGGACCATGAGTGTCCTCGGGTCGGCTGGCCTGCTGCCGATTTTCGGACACCAGGTTAAGCCAACATTTTGCTCGAACTCGACGGGGCACATATATCCCAATGTCGAGTGTCGTCGCCGAGGGTTGTAGAAGCGCCCGATGTAATCGAACACGTCCGCCCTGGCGCCATCCCTCGTCCCGTGGACCTTGCGTACTCTCCGCTCGGGTGTTCAGCGACGAGAAGAAGCTCTCCATCGCGGCATTGTCCCTGCCCGACCGGCTCATCGAACAGGTGATGCCGTGATCGGCCATCAGGCGTTGGAACCACTGCTCGCTGGTGTATTGGGCGGATTCAAATGGTCATGGCAACACTCTGAAGTTGGAGGTTGCGATGAGCATTGGAAAGCGGAGATCGTCGGGGTCTGGACGAGCGCCATTACCTTGACCAGGACGGCCGCCAGTGGTGGGGCGCGATGAACACGATAGATTCTGGCGGGCGATTGCCGCGCGCAAGCATACATTAAATCGTAAGCTTGCGTGATAGCTTCACTATTTGGCGATATCTCGTCGTCTGGATGGTCGAGCTGACCCATCCATCCCACAATCATCCGAACTGCGTAGATACCAAAATAACGCAGATTCACTGCGCTTGAGCAGTGAATCCGCAGGAAGGCGCGTCCTTTAGCTGCTATATTCTAAGCAGTCCTGCGGTTTGGCATCGGCCATCGGGGTGCGGAGAAAGCCCCGAAGGCGCCGAGGCGTGTTTTCTGCTGCTGGACACGGGAACTGCCGCATACGGCGAGACAAGAGGGAGGAATTTCGTGGATAAACGGCAATACCTCAAGAGCAAGACTGGTCTTTATAGACGCGCCTTCCTGAAGAGACTGGCCGCGGTCGGCATTGCGGCGCTGGCGATTGCCCCGTCTGCTGGATCAGCCTCAGCGCAGTCGCTGCTCGACAAGATCAAGAACGGAGAGACGATACGGATAGGATACTCAAGCCAGGCCCCGTGGGCCTATCCGGGCGAGAACAATGAGCCGCTCGGCTTCGTCAATGCGATGACGCTGGACATCCTGAAAAAGATGGGCACGACCAAAGTCGAGTCGGTCGTCACCGAATGGGGCTCACTCATTCCCGGCCTGCAGGCCGGCCGGATCGACATTATTACTGGCGGCATGTACATCCTGCCAGAGCGCTGTCGCAACGTCCTGTTCACCGACCCTATCGGCAGATTCACTGACGCGCTGGTCGTGCCGAAGGGCAACCCAAAAGGACTGCACTCATACGAGGACGTGCGCGACAAAGGCGTCACCTTCGTTACCGGATCCGGCTACGATTCGGTGCCGATTGCAAGAAAGGTTGGCATTCCCGACGACAAGATCATGCAGGTCGCCGACGATGTGGCAATCGTGCAGGCTGTCAAAGTCGGCCGCGCTGACGCTGGCGGTGTCAACTACTTGAGCGGGAAGAAACTTGTTGAGAAGGAAGCGAGCCTCGAGTTCGCCGATCCGTACACCTCGCCCAAGAAGCCCGGTTTTAGTGCCCTCGCGTTCCCGCTCAATGAGCAGGCTGCGGTCGACGCCTTCAACGCCGCAATGAAGGACTATATCGGCTCCGACGAAATGATGGCGTCGGTTGCAAAATACGGATATGATAAAAAAATGTTGCCGGACGGCACCGCGGCCGCCTCAGCCTGCAAGGGCTAAGGCGCCGTATTGACGGCTCTCCACGACCGACCGCGCTCCTGGCCTTGATGGCCGGGGCCCAGCTGGAAAGGCAAACATGAACGATTTTGCGCTCGGTTTCAGCGTGGCGGCGCTGGCCAACGGCATCCTGGTCACCATAGTCATAACAATCGCGGCATCTCTGGTGGCTATTATCCTCGGCCTGATCGTCGGCCTGATCCGGGTCTCTACCCTTTGGCCGCTGCGCTGGGTGGCGATCGCTTATATAGAATTCTTCCGCGGAACGTCGCAGCTCGTGCAGCTCTACTGGTGGTTCTTCGTGCTGCCGATCTTCGGCGTTACCCTCTCTTCGTGGACCGTCGCCATCGTCGGGATCGGATTGTGCATTTCCGGCTATGGCGCCGAAGTGGTGCGGGGCGCCATCCAGAGTATCGATCGTGGCCAGTATGAAGCGAGCACCGCGTTAAACCTCTCGCGGCTCACTATGATGCGTCGCATAGTACTGCCTCAGGCCCTCCGGGCGATGCTACCACCTTGGGGCAATCTGCTGATCGATGTGCTCAAGGGTACCTCGCTCGTCTTCTTCATCACCATCACCGAGTTCACCAGCGCCGCCAAGATTGCAGGCGACGCCACCGGCAACTACCTGCTGTTTTTCGCGGTGGCGCTGTTCGGCTACTATGTCATCGCGCGCGCACTCATCACGCCCTTCGTGAGCTTGCTGGAGCGTCACTTCTCGCGTGGCTTCGTGCGGGAGGTGTTGGCGTGAACCTCTGGGATTGGTCTTATGTCTGGGAGGCGATGCCGTATCTTTATCACGGAGCCCTCGTCACGGTTCAGGCCACGCTGTTCGGATTCGCACTCGCGCTGGTGCTTGGCCTCGTCTTCGCGCTGATCCGCCAGTCTCCTAACCGCTACGTGTCCCGATCCATGGCGGAGATCGTGGAATTCATCCGCTCCACGCCCTTGCTGCTGCAGGTGTTCTTCGTCTATTTCGTTGGTCCCCAGTTCGGCATCATCATCCCCGCCTGGATCTGCGGGATCGGCGCGCTCGGAATTCACTACGCAGCTTATTGCTCGGAGGTGTATCGTGCCGGGATTCTGGCGGTGCATGAAGGCCAGTGGGAAGCCTGCACAGCGCTTAACCTATCGCGGCGGCAGACTTGGAGCGGGATCATACTGCCGCAGGCAATCCCGCCGGTCGTGCCAGCATTGGGCAACTACTTCATCGGCATGTTCAAGTCAACGCCTATCCTGGCATCCATTGCGATCTTGGAGATGCTGCAGCAAGCTAAGATTTTCGGTAGTAACAACTATCGCTACATTGAGGCGATTACTATGGCCGGCCTCTTCTACCTAGTCTTCACATTGGTCGCGTCCGTGATCGTGCAATCGGTGAGCGTCTGTCTCAACCGCCGCTACCATCTGCAGTGAGAGCTCCGTAATGAACGAACACATGACCCGCCTCGATAATTCTGCAAAACCCCATAGGGCGCCGCGAGCGCTGGACAATATCGATCTCGCGTGCAACGAAAAAGCCATGAGTGAGCCCATAGTCCGATTTGAGAAGGTCACAAAACGCTATGGCGCGCTAACCGTGCTGGACGAGCTCCATCTCGATATCGCCCGTAACGAGAAGGTTTGCATCATCGGCCCTTCGGGCTCTGGCAAGACCACAGTGCTGCGCATGCTTATGACGCTGGAACGAATCCAGGGAGGGGTGATCTGGGTCGATGGAGAGCCGCTTACGCACATGCAGAAGAAAGGCCAGATGGTGCCGGCAAGCGAGCGGCATCTTAGGCGCGTGCGCGGCAAGATCGGAATGGTCTTTCAGCACTTCAATCTGTTCCCACACTTGACGGCGCTGCAGAACTGCATGGAGGCACCGATGTCCGTGCTTCGGCTCTCTAAACAAGAGGCTGAGGCCCGAGCGGCTGAACTGCTCGACATGGTCGGACTCGGCGACAAAAAGAATCACTTCCCTATCCAGCTTTCCGGCGGGCAGAAGCAGCGCGTGGCGATCGCCCGTGCGCTCGCCATGCGGCCCAAGGTGATGCTGTTCGACGAGGTGACCTCGGCGCTCGACCCGGAGCTGGTCGGGGAGGTGCTCAACGTCATTCGCAAGCTCGGCGCTGAGCACGATCTGACGATGTTGATGGTTACGCACCAAATGGGCTTCGCTAAGGAATTCTCCGACCGCGTCTGTTTCTTTTACGGCGGCAAGATCGTCGAGCAGGGCTCGCCCGACCAGCTCTTGGGCAACCCGCAGAACGAACGAACGCGTCAGTTCCTCAGTGCCGTGCTGGAGGCACGGTAGATACAAGGAGTTTTCCGCCCTGCGGAGGACACCAAGTCGGCCGTACTCTGCAAGGGTCATCCGGCGGAGTTGACGCGTATGAATCTCTCACCCACCTCCCTGGCCAGCCCGAGAACCGTATCGTTGCTGCCGGGCTGATGGTTTGCCTGTTGCGGGCTTGGTCCTGTAGATGACCACCCTGGTTCGGTATCGGCGATGAAGAATGCCGAGGAACGTTCGCGCAGAAGTTGTGCAAAGTTCGACCGTAGTAAATCCTGGGGGAATGGTGTCTCACTGCCTTGCCCCCTGTGCCTTTGTTGAGGCGCCACCGCCAGTGGTTTTCAGCCGTCGAGCTAGCCCGACGGCAAAAGCTGCGCCATCGCATCTTCTTCATCATTGCCATGTATGTGCCCGATTCTCCATGGCGCCGTGCAGGGAGCCTCGATTGTCCGCCAGCGAAGACGCGGACCTTGCTGTGGAGAGCAAGGTTAGGCCGCTTTTTGACTTGCTATTAGGACGATCTCCGCTCCCCGTCATTAAAATACTGGTGGATCCTTCCCACTGCCGATCACCGAACATGAAGTTCACGCTTGAAGTTCGTCAGTATTTCACATCCCCCTTCAGTCACCCGGATCGTCTCACTTGTCCCTACGTCGGCAAAACCGAACACCTTGACCAGAGAAGGAATGTGGAAGGTCATATTTGGAAGCAGCTCTCGGGTTTCTCCACGCTTAAAGGAAAGGATATGACCCTCGCCCCAATCCGGCGGAAAGCATACTCCGATCGAGTAGCCCGTTCTCTTGAATCGTCCCTCATAGCCGCCGTCCGTGACGGTGTTCGACCAAACCTTCCAAACTTCCTCCAAGGGGCGCCCAGGCCGGATGGCCTCGAGCATGTTCTCCAGCGCTTTGCGGGACACATCCTCCATGCGCTGTAATTCGCGGCTAACCGGTTTGACGACAATAGTGCGCATGAGGGCCGCACTGTAGCGACGGACAGTACCCGATGGCTCCAACAAAATCGGGTCGCCTTCTTGAATTTTCCGGCCAGCCCATGTTGCATGGGCGTAGCTGGTACGAACGCCTGACGCAACAAACGGCGGATAACCCGGATATTCGCTTCCGATGCTTGTCACGACGCGCTGAATTTCGGCAGCGATATCCTTCTCGCTCGCGCCGACGTGGATCTGGTTTATGCCAGCCTCCATACCCGCTTCAACGATCCGGGCAGCCTGACGAATATATTCGATTTCCAGGTCCGACTTTACCACCCGTACGCTTTCGACGATCATCGATCCGTCCTGGACTCTCGCGCTCTGAAGTCCTTCTCGGATCTTTTCATAGTGGGCAATTGTCAAGAACCAACCGGTTTTCTCGATGCCAATGATGGAGTTGGCGTAGCCCATGTTTCCAATCGTTTCCACGAGGACCTCGATCGGCGATTCGTGGTCCATGTAGCTGGAGCTTTTGGTGAGCCACGAATACGCTTTAACGTTAGTCTGCTCGATGGCGCGAGTCACAATATGCAGCTCGCCGTTGCTTGGCACCAGCAAGAACTGGATAGCTGGATAGCCTAGTGTGTGGTACCCGCTAAGGTAATATATGTTTTCGGGGATACTGACAATCAGCAGGTCCAATCCTCTATTCGTAATCTCCTGTCGAACAGTTTTCAGGCGTCGCTCAAACTCCGAGACCGGAAATGCAAGATCTTTTTCGATAACGGCGTTGTCGATGCCTGAAACTTTCATCTAGTCCATCCTTGGTCCCCGAGGGGACA
Organism: Mesorhizobium sp. WSM4841; assembly: GCF_055811515.1. NCBI lineage: Bacteria > Pseudomonadati > Pseudomonadota > Alphaproteobacteria > Hyphomicrobiales > Phyllobacteriaceae > Mesorhizobium > Mesorhizobium sp. WSM4841. The sequence goes on along the minus strand of NZ_JBVVQC010000027.1, from coordinate 40,615 downwards.
TTCCGTGGTGCTCGATCTACATATCCGGAAAGGTAGCAAGGTCCTATAAGTTGGATGGTGCGAAGTATCCGCTCAGACTGCAGGAAACCAGCGTTTTTGGGAGTTATGTGCACAACATGTCCCCTCGAGTCGGCTGCATCGACTTCTTTGATCCTTGCCAGTCGCTTCGCCCCGGTGAAGCCTCGCCATGAAAGCCGCCGTGGAGGCGTTGACCTAATACGCTTTGGTAGCCACCCCGGATTTGGCGGACGCCATTTACTTGCGGCACGCTGCCGTGGCCAACTCTTGCAGCATGGCTCAGTAGCCCTCCTCGGCTTCGGTCCCGGGGATGTTGCCGGTTGGCTCCTCAAGCAGCCAGCGATCGTTGGATCAGTCGGCCCAGGGCAGCGGATGCGTTTGAACGAAGTCGCTGACGCGGCACTTGGTGCGTGGGTTTGCGGTTGAAGCTTCTGTTGTAAAGGATTGCGGTTAGCAATCTTGACAACAGGAGCAACAAAGATTGCCGAGTTAAGCCCACTCCGCGGCGCACGATCGAAGACATGACGATCCGCAATCTGTCGCCGGCCACGCAGCGATCCTACGTGCACACGGTGGCGAAGTTTTCGCGCTACTTTGGCCGTCGCAGACCGCGTTTGACGGGTTGAACGATGGGACGCGGGGGAGCGCTTCTTTTGCCGTGGCGCAACACCGACGTGGTGCGCCAGGAACTGGCAGCGTAACATGGGATCGTCATGGGGTTCGTTCGGTGGAGCTTCGGGTGCAGCATTGGCGTTGGGAGTTGAAGGCGCAGAAGCGCGCGACAGTTTGGTTGAGACGGCGCCGGGATGTCAGATGCAGATCGACTTTGGCGACACGCGGGTGTGCATCGGCGACGAGCGTGTTCGGCCGCACCTGTTTGCGGCAACGCTGGGTTACTTGGGTCGGCAGCATATCCGTCCCTCGCTTCGTGAGCGCCAGGTGGACTGGTTCGAGGGGACGGAGGAGCTTTCCTCGCTTCCAACGGAAAAGCTGTTCGACAATCCGAACGCGTTGCTCGAACATCACGATGCAACGACGCGGGAGGTGTGGTTCAACGCGCAGCTGCACGCCTCTGCCCGCTACTGGGATTTACGCCGCGGGCTTGTGCGCCCTACGAGGCGCGTAAGAAGGGGAAGGGCGAACGCGGGGTCAGCCACGTCGAGCGCAGTGCAATTGTTGACCGCCGGGCCGAGAATTGGGCGGCGTTCGAGGCGCCGGTGGACGCGCGAGATTGCCGATCAGCGTATGCATGGCACGACCGGCGTGGCTCCTGCGGAACGCTTTGCCGAAGAGGCGGGGACACTTCGCCCTCTCGGCGGACGGGCGCCGTTCGGGCAGCTGCGGGACCTCGTGCGCAAGGTCCAGGCGGACTGCGCAATCGACCTTGACACGACCAGTTACTCGGTTCCCTGTCGGCTGATGGGGGAGAGCGTCCAGGTCGTGGTGCTGGGCGGCACCGTTATCGTGCGTCATGCCGGCGTGGTCGGCGCTGCTGCGCCGGCACGATCGGCGCCGGCGGAGATCGTTGCGCCTTCCGCTCTGTTGCGGCCGCTGGCCGAATATGAGGCGCTGGTTGGAGGAGGTTGGTGATGGCGGCTGTCGATCACGAGATGCTCGTGGCTCAGCTCGACCGCTGAAGCTGGCTGCGATCCGGGACCAACCCGACACGCTGCTGGATGAAGCGGCGCTTTCGGAAATGACTGCGCGAAGCTTTGGCCTTCCCGGTGACGTGCGAGATCGCGCGGCGCGACGAGCGGCGGATCCATTGCAGGCAAGATCGCGCAGTTCCCGTTTGTGCGCGAACTGGACGGCTCCGACTTCGACGCGCAGCCGTCGCTGGATCCGGCGCCAGATCCGGTAGCTTGCGGCCTGCCGCTGGATTGCCTATGGCGACACGGTCCTGTTCCTTGGACCTCCGGGTACGGGCAAGACACATCTGGCGGTGGCTCTCGGGCGCGAGGCGATCCGGCAGAACCATAGCGTCCAGTTCGTCACGGCGGCCACGGTCGTGGCGATGCTGGCCAAGGCCCATGCGAGGTTCACTCGAAAAGCAGCTGACGACCCTGTCGCGGCCGAAAACTGCTGATCATCGACGAGCTCGGCTATCTCCCGTTCGAGGCCAGTGCCGCACATCTGTTCTTCCAGCTGGTGTCGCGGCGTTATGAGGGAGGATCGATCCTGATTACCTCCAGCCGCTCGGTAGGCGAATGGGGCAGCGTGGCAACCGCGATCCTTGATCGTCTGCTTCATCATTCGACAGTGATCACCATCCGTTGTGACAGCTACCGGCTTCGCGAAAAGCGTCGCTCGAGACCAAGGAAACGCAAACCGAATAGAAGGGGGTCAAATCCTCACTTCGCGAGACATGGCTAGAGGTTGCGGTGGCACAATACTGCGCTCCACCGACGGCTTAGTGCAACCGGCGTCCGGACATGGTCGAGGAGGTGATCTACGACCGGCATGGTCCGTTCGTTCCTCAGTGGAGGCGTGGCAGCCTCAGGCCCATTATGCGGCCGCCATTGATCAGGATCGAATCTGGGAGCACCCGTACGACCCAGCGCCACGTCGGCGGTTCGGACTCCGGTACCTTCGCCTCCGATACCGGCTGAACCATCAGCAGACCAGGCGCCACCGGATGGAGCACCGCTTCGAGCTGAGAGAAGGAAGAGCGGATGCGAAGCCGGGCCGCATCTGCCTCAAGCACGATCTCGGCTTCTAGCGCCAGGGTGGGGTCGCCGTAGCGGCCAGTGGCGTTAGCGGGCACGGCCGGGGCCACATCGTCGAGACGGCGATAGCGCCGCTTGCGACCGAACCAGTCGCCATCGATATCACCATCCGGCCGCGGTATGAGGCGAAGCGAGCCTACGCTGCGCTGCAGTGACCGTTCGAACACTCCCGGCTCCACCTCCTCCATCTCATCGCCGCCCACCACGGGAACACCGTTCTTGAGGGCAATTGCGAAGACGTCATCCGTCGTCTCGTCGTGATAAAGGCCTGTAGCGGCTGCAAAGCGTGCACCGGCTTCCGTGGAACATGGAGGACCAGACGGCAACCCGAGCACCGCGTCGACGATGCGCCGAGCCATAAGAAAGGGCGCGATTTCGTCGGTATTCGCAAGGATTAGAATGTCGAGGCCCAAATCGGGGAAGCGTACCCCCTCCGACTTAGCCCCTGCCATCGTCCCACCATGGCCGATGCTGCGATAACCTCGATAGGTGCTCATGTACAGGCCGAGCCCATAGGGGCTCGGACGCCCATTCACCATAGCGCCGGATTGGGCCATCCGCGCCAACTCCACCGCGCCTACCTTCGGATCGTTCAAGTTGGTCAGCCAGATCAGCATATCGTCGAGCGTCGAGACTATGCCGCCATCGCCGTTCGCTTCGTAGCCAGACCAAAAGGCGCGGCGCCATGTACCGTCTGGCCCTCTGGTATGGTGGTCGGCAAGGTTGGGAAGAATTTCGTCGTCATGCTTCATCATCCGGGTATGGCGCATGCCGAGGGGACCGGTGATCCTGTCGTGCAGAAGCTCGTTGTAACTGCGGCCGGAGACCTGCTCGATCACCTGTTGGAGCAGCAGGAACCCGGTATTCGAGTAGCTTAGATCATCGCCGGCCGGGAAATTCACCGCAGAATGCTCGCGCAACATCCGGAGCTGCAGCGCGACCGGCGTCGGCGACAATGGCGATTGGCCAACCAACGCCATGATCTCGAAGTAATCGCGCAGGCCCGAAACGTTGGCGGCTAGGTGCTGCAAAGTTACCGTGCGCGGGAATTCTGGCAGCCAGGGCAGGTGTCGCCGTACGTCATCCTGAAGCGACAACTTACCCTCAGTCTCCAGCATCATGGCCAGCAGCACCGTGAACTGCTTGGTCTGCGAACCGATGCGTATAACGCTGTGTCCCCACAGCGGAATGCTATGCGGCAAATGGGCCAAGCCGTAGTAACCACGATGAATCTCGCGCCCGTCCCGCCGCACGGCCACCACGGCGCCGGGGGAATTCGGCTTAGCCCAAGAGGCAAACAACGCATCGATTCGAAGGGACAGAGCTGCGCTCGAATCGCAATTGTCGTCGAGTGCCGGTATTTGGTTTTCGCTCATCAATATTCCTCAGCAAATTATTCGCGTCAGGTCCGATTTCACGCATCCGGAACGTAGCACCCGCTGGCCGCGCCGCGAATTTTAACAGCTTCTATTGGCCGATGTCGCCGATCAACCTCTGTCGACGCAGGAAATCAGCGAATTCACGGTGAATACGCACAAGAGGCGGCGCTTGCCATAAGCTGGGCGCGACATGCAGGTAGTTTTTGTGAGTGGTTTGGTTTGCCGGATGTTGCTGACGATCGTAACGACCGAGACGCGGATCAGCCACATCGTTGGCGTAATGGTCCGGCATTGGTATGCTGTGGTCACCGCAGCGGCTCGCCAAACTCTCGACTCCATACCAGATCGTACAAACGCGATGGATACCGCGATTAGTCACGGCGCGAGCCTTGTCTCGACAAGTCGGATCCAGAAGGATGTCCCATACAAGATGGCATCGTCGTTGAAGTCGTAAGCTGGATGATGCAATCCGGCACTGTCGCCGTTTCCACAAAGTATGTAAGCGCCCGGAAGGGCATTCAGCATGTAGCCAAAGTCCTCCGCTGCCATAATCGGCCTGGTCGTTTGGACATTGGCTTCCCCAACTAGGTCCTTCGCGACCATTGCCGCCATTTCGGTCTGCTCGGCATGGTTAAACGTCTCAGGAGCCCCGCCTATGAACGACAATCCGATCTGAGCACCGGTCATCTGAGACACCCCGGAAACGATTTCGCGCAAGCGCGCCCTAATAAGTTCATGTACTTCAGACGAAAGTGAGCGGATTGTTCCCCGCAGAATGGCTGATTGAGGGATAACGCCTGGTGTGGAGCCCGCATGAAATTCGGAGATTGAGACTCCCGCTGGTTCTTGAGGGTCTACATTCCGTGCCACGATTTGCTGCAGCGCTGTAATAAGTTGGGCACCGGCAAGAACAGGATCGATGCAGTCGTGGGGCGAAGATGCATGTCCGCCACGCCCTTCAATTTTGATCTCGATGACATTGTAAGCAGCCATCATGGAACCTGGCCGAATGCTAAACGTCCCCACCGGAATGCCGGGCCAATTGTGCATCCCGAAAACCTCGGACAGATCGAAGCGTTCCATTAGCCCGTCCTCGATCATTGCGGCTGCGCCTGCTTCCTCTTCTTCGGCTGGTTGAAAAATAAACACGGCATTTCCTGCGAAATTTCGCGTCTCGGCAAGGTAGCGAGCAGCACCCAGCAACATCGCCGTGTGACCGTCATGGCCGCAGGCATGCATCTTCCCAGGTGTCTTGGAGGAATAAGGCAGGCCGGTAGCCTCCAGGATGGGTAGCGCATCCATATCCGCCCTCAGGCCAATTGCTGGAGATCGGCCCGAGCCGTTCGCCAGTTGCCCTTTGATCACACCGACGACACCCGTCCGCCCAATCCCTTCCACAACTTCGTTACAGCCGAACTCACGCAGCCGAGTTGCAACAAGCGCAGAGGTTCGATGAACATCGTACAGAAGCTCGGGATGTTCATGAATATCCCGCCGCCATCCCATGATGTCTTGGTGCAGATCAGCAACGCGATTGACAATGGGCATCTAAAACCTCCGATGACGCACGGCAGACAGTGGGACTCCCCGAGCAGGGAGGTCAAATATGGAATATTGCCAGGACCTATCTAGGATCCAGATGCACGGCTCTGATGGCTTTCGTTACATTGGTCTTACTGGATCACCCGGCAAAGGACTGAACCATCCGGCGATGGCAGTGTGCTTACCCCCCGGGCCAGGCTTTCAAAGATCGACCGCCACCATGCCCGCGCCAGGCCGGCGTGGACGTCGCCGTGGTGCATCCCGCGAAGCGCGGTGAGCGCCCCACTCGTAGGTAGTGCCACGAGGGGTGAGGCGACGGCCACGATCTCAAATCGACGAGAACTCGTCGCGCACCCTGGGTTTCGAAACCTCGACGCGTTCGTGGCCAGCGGTTTCCGCTCGCGGCGGCCTGCAGCCAGGCATCAAGTACCGCCTCCCCCCATGGCCAGGCTGGACGCCGGTGTCATACGAGCTCGTCACATGCGGCGATGGCCGACCTCCGCAGCTCTCCTTAACCAAGACCGTCCGCTATCTCGTCTACGCCTTCTATGAAGCTAATGGCGCTCGTTAACTATCGCTCGCATCGCTTCCATGCACCTACCGCCATCCGTCCAGGACCCATGATCCTCGCCATGTATGTGCCCGATTCTCCATGGCGCCGTGCAGGGAGCCTCGATTGTCCGCCAGCGAAGACGCGGACCTTGCTGTGGAGAGCAAGGTTAGGCCGCTTTTTGACTTGCTATTAGGACGATCTCCGCTCCCCGTCATTAAAATACTGGTGGATCCTTCCCACTGCCGATCACCGAACATGAAGTTCACGCTTGAAGTTCGTCAGTATTTCACATCCCCCTTCAGTCACCCGGATCGTCTCACTTGTCCCTACGTCGGCAAAACCGAACACCTTGACCAGAGAAGGAATGTGGAAGGTCATATTTGGAAGCAGCTCTCGGGTTTCTCCACGCTTAAAGGAAAGGATATGACCCTCGCCCCAATCCGGCGGAAAGCATACTCCGATCGAGTAGCCCGTTCTCTTGAATCGTCCCTCATAGCCGCCGTCCGTGACGGTGTTCGACCAAACCTTCCAAACTTCCTCCAAGGGGCGCCCAGGCCGGATGGCCTCGAGCATGTTCTCCAGCGCTTTGCGGGACACATCCTCCATGCGCTGTAATTCGCGGCTAACCGGTTTGACGACAATAGTGCGCATGAGGGCCGCACTGTAGCGACGGACAGTACCCGATGGCTCCAACAAAATCGGGTCGCCTTCTTGAATTTTCCGGCCAGCCCATGTTGCATGGGCGTAGCTGGTACGAACGCCTGACGCAACAAACGGCGGATAACCCGGATATTCGCTTCCGATGCTTGTCACGACGCGCTGAATTTCGGCAGCGATATCCTTCTCGCTCGCGCCGACGTGGATCTGGTTTATGCCAGCCTCCATACCCGCTTCAACGATCCGGGCAGCCTGACGAATATATTCGATTTCCAGGTCCGACTTTACCACCCGTACGCTTTCGACGATCATCGATCCGTCCTGGACTCTCGCGCTCTGAAGTCCTTCTCGGATCTTTTCATAGTGGGCGATTTTAGGGCTGCTGGAAAAACCTAGAGCCCGCATCCCTGCCGATCGATCTGCCGTCGCTTAGGACAGTGTATCGGCGCTGGGATGCCCCTGCAGACGGCGCAGGCAAGGTTCGTAGTCCGCCAACCTCAACAAATTGGTATTGGAGGAACTTTCCAGCAAGCTTAATGGAGCGGCCCCCTCGTTCGAACCGAGACAGGCAGCGGGTTGCATAAGGCACCAGCGGTCTCTGAACTCGTGTGGTGAGACGAAGCGGAAGCCGGAGTGCGGCTGGACATTTCGTGGTAGTCGTCGAGCTATTTCGGCGAACAGGGTCACACAGTCGGCGTCGGGCAGAATAACTTTCGGAGTTAGTCCGTTTCAGCGTTTTCACAGTGCCGCGGATATGCCGTTGCGTCGCGCACGGCAGTGAGGCGAGCCTGAGGCCGAGTGCCGCGGCAGCCGTCGCCGTGTCACGGGCGATGCTGCCTAAGCAAACGCAAATTCAAGGTTTCTGAATTCTATGGAGAATTGGAGATTACCGTTGAATTATGGGGCTACAAAGTAGTCTAATTCAGGCTGTGCAGTCGACTCGCGCCAAGAAAACCATCACGGTGGTGTTATCGACCAACCGATTAAGTCGACGGCACGCTGCAGTACAGCCTCCGTCTCAGCATGGCTCGGTGAAGCAGCGATGATATGTCCAATCCTGTCTCGGTAATCGCCTTGCCTGACGATCGGTGTCTTAGGTCCAACATAGAATTTGACCTCGGCGACACCTGATACTGCGGCTGCCCGACTGTCGCCATCGATCCAATCGAGAGTGCCATTGCGATCAGGAGCCAGAAACCGCGCGGCCGCAGTATTCGAATGCCTTCTGCGCAAATCCCATTCCTCGCCGATTGCAAGCTTGATGTGTTCGGTGATGAGATCGATACCGTAAGCCAGCTGAATCAGTTGGGGAGTGGTCCCGCCATGAAGCCGCGGATTGACTTCAATGACGACTGGGCCACGCTTCGTCCACCGGAATTCAATGCCCGTTGGCCCCCAGCCAAGGCCGAGAGCTAGCAAACAGCTCAGCGAAGCATCGGCGATAGGCTCATGCTCGTCATCACTCAGCAGTGCCGGGTAGGTGCCCCCACGAAAGACGAAATGCGGTGGAGGGCCTAACTCCCAGGTGCCAATTGCAACGACCTCCTTTCCCATTATTTCGGCGCTATACAAGGGGCCTTGTGCGAATTCTTCCACCAGTACCTTCGGCGGAGAGCGCCATATGTGCTTTCCGTCCAACAGATAGGCAGTATGTTCGGCCAACTCATCGGTGCTGCGGCACAATCGGACGCCCATGCTGCCACTGCCTACGGCCGGCTTAACAATCACCGGCAGGCCGATCTCGGCAGCAGAGCTTTCTACCTCCGCCGCATTCGTTGCCAACCGATAAGCTGGTATTGGAATGCCGGCCTCCGCGAGGAGCTGACGTTGAGTGAATTTGTCGCAACATTGTTCGATGGATTCGGGGTTCGGTCCCGGTAGATCGAAATGCCGGCAAAGCTTACCAACTGTCGCAGAGACCGACTCGTCGTGGCCGGCAAAGCCGGTAATGCCGGCAATGCCATACGTAGCTCGGAGCCGGGAACATTCGCGAATCAGCGCATCGAGATTGTCTGTATCAACACGAATTGCCTCTATGCCTTCCGCCGCAAGATATTCGTACTGAGCTGGATCGGTTGACAGGGTAATTGGATGAAGACCAAGACGCTGAGCCGCTTGGACGTAGAGCGGACCATTGCGCCTGTGACCTTCGATCAGGATGAGCGCGTTTCTTGCCATTGGCTGTCTCCTCGTCGTGTTGCCTCCTACCTACAGGAGCAAAAATCGGCACCCGCCCGTTCAGCTGTGCCTGACATCGGAAGTGATGTAGCATCGTTGACGATTTGCAGTTGCAAAGATTGTGTATACTTATGCAAAGGATCTGCAACGGTTGGGCTTCGCCCAAGGAAGCTACGGCAGACCGCACAGAAATAGCGTACAGCGGATTCTACCGGGAAGTGCGTCGGACGTGCCTGGATTGTCTGAGACGGTGCAGCTAAAATCCTCGCCCTGACCGACGCTCTTGGCAATCTCGTGCGCTTTCATCTTTTGCCAGGCAACCGATATGACACAGTCGGTGTTGCGCCGCTGATTGATGGCGTCGGTTTCGATACCATCCTTGCCGACAAGGCCTTCGATTCAAATTGGATCATCCAGGAGATGAACCAACGCGGAACCAAGATCATCATCTCCCAACGTCCGCAGCGAAAAAACCCCATCAGCATCGACGCCGAAATCTACAAATGGCGCCATCTCATCGAGAACTTCTTCGCGAAGCTCAAAGAATTCAAAGGCATCGCAATGCGCAGCGAGAAAACCGATCGCAACTTCTCGGCGATGATCTACGCATGCGCTGCCGTCATCAACTCCCGATGATTCTCAACAGCCCCTAGTCAGGATGTGATGCACCGTGTTGTAGACCGGCAGCTTCCACACGATAGCGCGGCCGCCCTCTCGCGAGTGGCTGACGCAAGGCAGCACGATGCCGTCGCTGCGCAACGAGAGGTGGACCTGGCGGATGCTCTGCATCTCAGCGAAGCGGGAGAACACCAGGCGATCGCCTCGCGCACGCGCAAATTGGCGTCCTTTTCGATCCGGTCGCGGCCCGCCCTCACATAGCCGACCGCCACTGTCAGGAAGAGTTCCCCCCGGCGCGCCTTCTGCTTCAAGGCTTCAATCGACCGGGCGCGCAAGATCGACAGCTCGAGCTCGCTCATCGTCCCCTTTCATGCCGAGCAGCAGCCGGTCATTGGGATGTCGCGGCTCATAGATGCCGTCCTCATCGATGATCAGCGTGCCGACGAGACCACAGAACTCGATCAGCGTGTGCCAGTCACGCCCATTGCGCGCCAAGCGTGAGGCTTCGATGGCAAGAACGGCACCGACCCCTGCCTTCGCAGATCGCCGCCAGCAGCCGTTCGAAGCCCGGCCGGCTGATCCCCGATCCCGAACGGCCGAGATCCTCGTCGATGACCGTCACGTCCGTCCAGCCAAGGGCGCGGGCACGTTCGGCCAACCCATATTGTCGCCGGCGGCTTTCGGGATTCTTTACAAGCTGGTCGGCGGTGGATTGCCGGACGTACACGAACGCCCCACGCGCAAGATGCTCAACCGTGATCTTCATCGTCCGTCTGCCTCGCCGGCAGGGTCGATGCGGACTCCTTCAGGAGCGCGCCGATCAGCGGCAGAAGCCGCTTCTGCCGCTCGGGCGGCAGCGGCATTCGCGGCGGCTCGGTGACGAACAGATCCGGTTGGCGGTAACTGGGCTGCCTGCGCTGCATGCTCGTCTCCTCCATGACATGAGTCGTTGCGCAGCAAGCATAGGCAGGCATCGAGTTCGGAACGGAGATCGCGCAGGCATGAAAGCGTCAGACGCGGTGTATCACTGACAGCCATCGTCGCCGCACTGTCCTACATCATCCAGGCCGGCACCACCGCCAGTGTGCCGTCTGGCTGCCGGATGATGAACGGCACTTCACCGCGATAGCGTTGTCGACCGGTCACCGCGACAGCTTCACCGCAGCGCGGATGAAAGACATAGCGGACAATCGAACACGGCAGCCCTGATAGCCGGCAGTATGAAGCTGTTTCGACCGGAACCGGCAAGTCGTGGCTGGCCTGCGCCTTCGGCCGGCAAGCGGCACGGCTAGATCATCCCGTGCTCTATGTGCGCGTGCCGCGCCTGTTCGAGGATTTGGCGCTCGCCCGTCTCGATGGCCGCTTCCCACGCCTCATCGACAAACTCACCCGCGCGCAACTGCTCATCCTCGATGACTTCGGAACCCACTCCCTCACCGACCAACAGCGTTTCCATCTGTTCGAAATCGTCGAGGAACGCTATCGCCGCAAATCCACCCTGATCACCGCCCAGGTCCCGGTGGCCAGATGGCATGACCAGAAGACCCTGAACTTATGACTTTGCGGCGCATTGTGGCCGCGATAGCCGGCGTCGGCGAGAACGCGGCTGATCTCGTTGCCGATGGTCTTTTCCATGTCAGGGATGATCGCTGCGAGCGTGTGGCCATCATAGGGATTGCCGGGCAGCGCTTTTACATGCAGGGCGAACTGGCCACCCTTTGAGCGCAATTAAATTATCTGTCGCAAAGTTTGGAAGTTCTGTTCGGCTGAGTGTCAGGAGGCAGTCCGTCCATCAAGGTTCGCGTGGTCTCGTCAAACAACGCGCATTGATCCATGTCTAATTCCCTAATCGGGCCGCAGCGCGCTAGAAGTTCATTCCCGCGACCTGGTGTTCAGGCATCGTAAGGGTTCGGGCGCGAGGTATGGAATCCACGCGTTACCGGGTCCATCTCGGCGCCAGATGACGACAATACACAAACTGAATTTGACGCAAAATTCCCCCCGATCCACAATCGCCTTAACGGTGGCGCTTAATGGAAAGGGCAACAAATTCGGGAACGTGATGGCGCTCAGTGTGCAAGCAATTCCGCATTTGATCGCCGGGTGCGTCCGTCGGAGTGTTAAGTTCAATAAGCTTACCGCGGAATAGACGCATTTTGTCCATACGTCCGAAAAAAATGGTACCGAAACCTGCAAAAAAATTCGCCACCAGCACGAAATTTTTGGGCTGGTAGAAAGAGTGGATCGACGCGCCACCAACACGAAAGGGGAACTGGAATATGACAATCTCTCGACGCGATCTCATCAAGACGGGCTTGGCCGCCGGAGCAGCTATATCGATCCCATCAGTTCTAAGGGCAAAGGCCGCGTCAGGTAGTACACCGACGGTGCGTATGGTCAAGGCAAGTGACCTGCGCATCTTCGATCCAATTTTTACGGCGACTAACGTCACCGCTGACCACGGCTTGGCGATTTACGATACTCTGTTCGGGGTGGACTCGAAGTTCATGCCGCAGCCGCAAATGGTCGGCAAGTGGGGCGTGTCCGATGACAAAAAGACCTACACATTCGAACTGCGGGACGGCCTAGCTTGGCACGACGACGCTCCCGTCACCGCGGGGGACTGTGTGGCTTCGATCCGTCGCTGGGGGCAAGTAGCTCCAGGCGGACAGTTGATCATGGAGCGCGCAAGCGACATCTCCAAGAAGGACGACAAGACATTTGTGATCTCCCTCAAGGAACCGCTTGGCATTCTGATCGATCTTCTGGCGGATCTGACACCGCCGTGCCTGTTCATAATGCGCGAGAAAGATGCCAGTCGTCCGGCAACCGAACAGGTGACCACGAATGTCGGATCGGGGCCGTTCAGGTTCAATGAAGCTCTCGTCAAGCCGGGCGCGAGCTACACTTACGATAAAAATGAAAAATACGTTCCTCGCAAGGAGCCTGCGGACGGATTGGCCGGCGGTAAGATCGTCAAAGTCGATCGTATAACCTGGGATAATATCTCCGACCCGCAGACAGCATTCGCGGCTTTGCAGGCAGGTGAGATCGATTACGTTGAGCAGCCGCCCAACGACCTATTGTCGGTCATCGAGAGCGATCCCAACCTTGGGGTCGATGTGCTGGACAAATCCGGCAAGAGCATGTTGCTGCGCCTCAATTGTCTCCAGAAGCCATTTGACAACGTGAAGGCGCGGCAGGCGGTGCTTCAGCTAATCGATCAGGAGGCGTTCATGAACGTCCTGGCCCCGAAGTATGGCCGCTCGGTCACTTCGATATTCGGTGGCGATACGCTCTATTCCAACGATGAGAATACGAACTGGTACAAGAAGGGCGGCGACCCAGAAAAGGCCAAACAGCTCTTCAAGGAGGCCGGATACGCGGGCGAAAAGATCGTGGTTCTGCAGGCAACGGATTGGGCGCCTAGCAATGATGGTTCGCAGTTGCTTGCTGCGGCCCTGCACAATATCGGGATCAATGTCGAGCTTGCGCCCAGCGACTGGGGTGGGCTCTCGACGCGCCGCGCAAAAAAGGATTCCGTCGAGAATGGCGGCTGGAGCATGTTCATTACGTCTGAGGTGGATTTCTCCCTCGCCAATCCGCTAGCTACCCCGCTTCTCCTCGCGAACGGAGAGAGCGCCTGGTACGGCTGGCCGAAAAATGATGAATATGAGGCGCTGCGGGCAAAGTGGGCAACTGTCGCAACGCTTGAGGAGCGCAAGGCCCTGGCGCGCCAAATGCAGGGGCTCTGGTGGGACTTCGTGGGTGATGTGCGGTTGGGGCACTATGTCTCGCCGATGGCCCGTCGCAAGACGCTTACCGGCCTTATCGGCATGCCGCAGGTCGTTCCGATGTGGAACATGCAGAAGGCCTGAGCACTGTGGCTGCTTACGTCCTTCGCAGGTTGGTTTCGACTATCGCCGTCATGGCGATGGTCGGGGTATTCGTGTTCCTGCTTCTCAGGCTGGCGCCGGGCGATCCGGCGGCGATGATTGCGGGCAAGTCGGCGACGGCGGAGATGATCGCCGGCATCCGCGAGAAGCTGGGACTGAACGATCCTATGCCGGTTCAGTTCATACATTGGTTGCGCGACATGCTGCGCGGCGATTTCGGCACCTCGATCTTTGCGGGACGACCGGTTCTCGAACTTATGGGTCAGCGGCTCGAGCCGACCCTTTCCTTGTCAATCCTGACTATGATCGTTTCGGGCACGATCGGCGTATCCTTTGGCATCTTGGCTGCGTGGCGCGCTGGCGGCCCAATAGATCGCGTCCTCACTGCCTTCTCGGCATTCGGATTTTCGGTTCCCGTCTTCGTTGTCGGCTACTTTCTCGTCTATTTCTTCGCAATGCGGGCACACTGGTTGCCAGTTCAGGGATACAAGTCCATTAGCCAAGGCCTCGGGCCCTGGTTTGAGCACCTGATCCTGCCAACGACTGCTTTAAGTGTTGCCTACATCGCATTCATCGCCCGGATTACGCGCGCGAGCATGCTGGAAGTTCTTTCTGAAGACTACATGCGAACGGCTGCCGCCAAGGGCGCTTCGTCATATGCCATGCTTTTCCATCATGCGTTGAAGAATGCCGGCGTCCCGATCCTGACCGTCATCGGAATTAGCTTCGCCTATCTTATCGGCGGAGTCGTCCTCACGGAGACGGTGTTCAACATACCCGGTATCGGTCGTCTGGTTGTGGATGCGATCAACAATCGCGACTATCCCATCATCCAGAGCGTACTCATCCTGACTTCGGGTCTGTATGTCCTTATCAATCTCACGGTCGATCTGGCCTACACGCTGATCGATCCCCGGATCCGGTACTGATATGACGCTCATCTCCGCACCAGTTGAAGCCGTGCCGATGGGTCGGCTGCAGCTATCCGATCTTCCGCGTCTGGCAAGGCGACACCCACTGGTCTTCATAGGCGGCGGCCTCCTCATCCACCTGATCATTCTGGCGGTCGCTGCCCCACTTTACGCCGGCGACCCGGTGAACATAAATCCATTCAAGCGCCTCCAGCCGCCCTCGGCCGAAATGTGGTTCGGGAGCGACAATCTGGGCCGGGATGTGTTTGCGCGAACCATCTTCGGCGCCCGGATCTCTCTCCTGGTAGGGCTGCTGTCGGCGGCGTGCGCGGCTATTGCTGGGCTTTTGATCGGTGTCATCGCCGGCTATAGCCGCAGCTTCGACAACGTCGTCATGAGGGTCATGGACGGCCTGATGTCGATCCCGACGATCCTGCTGGCGATTGCCCTCATCTCGCTGACGGGCCCCAGCATCGGCATCCTCATTGTGGCCATCGCGATCCCCGAGACGCCAGCCGTCGCGCGGCTGGTTCGTTCGGTTGTTCTAGGCGTTCGCGAGCGTCCCTATGTGGAGGCCGCACTCTGCGGCGGGGCGCGCCTGCCCAAGGTGCTCTGGCGCCATATCCTGCCGAGCACCATTCCAGCTCTGATGGTCCAGGGAGCTACTGTCTGCGCCAGCGCGATCCTGACGGAGGCGGGGCTGAGCTTCCTCGGCGTGGGCGTGCCGCCCGATATCCCGAGCTGGGGCAACATGATCGCCAGTTCGCGCCTGTATCTCGCTATCGCGCCATTGACGATCTTCGCCCCCGGTATCTGCCTTGCCGTCACCGTCCTTGCCGTCAACCTGCTTGGGGACGGCCTGCGCGACTTGTTCGATCCCCGCGCGAAGCGGAGGCGCTAACATGCAGATGCATCAAACCGCAGGCAACGACGTGCTTCTCGACGTCCGAAATCTGGAAACTCATTTTTACGGCGAAGAGAGCATCACCCGCGCCTTGGGCGGCATCAGCTTCCAGGTGAAGAAAGGCGAGACGCTCGGCGTCGTCGGCGAATCCGGATGCGGAAAGAGCGTCACCGCCCTCTCCATCCTTCGCCTGCTGCCGAAACTGACCGCAAGGACTATTGGTGGCGAGGTCCGCTTTCGCGGACGCGACCTCCTCGAGCTGAGCGATCGGGAGATGCGACATATCCGCGGCGACCAGATCGCCATGATCTTCCAGGAGCCGATGACGAGCCTGAACCCCGTCTACACAGTCGGCCACCAGATCGCCGAGGCGGTGCAGATCCACACCAAGGCCTCGCGGTCCGTTGCCATGGCGAAGGCCGAAGAGATGCTACGTCTCGTCCGCATCGCGGACCCCGAGCGCCGCGTCAAAAACTATCCCCACGAAATGTCAGGCGGCATGCGCCAGCGCGCCATGATTGCCATGGCCCTTGCCTGCTCGCCGGAATTGTTAATTGCCGATGAGCCGACGACTGCGCTCGACGTCACCATTCAGGCACAGATCCTGCGGCTGATCGTCGATCTGAAGGAGCGCATGGGAACGGCCGTCATGTTCATCACGCATGACCTGGGTGTGGTAGCCGAGACATGCCAACGCGTGATTGTCATGTATGCGGGCCAGATCGTAGAACAAGCGAACGTAATAGATCTGTTCGCGCGTCCCGCGCACCCCTATACCCAAGGCCTGATGCGATCGGTGCCTGACCGGCGGCGCGGCCGTCAGCGCCGCCTTCCAGAAATCCCCGGCATCGTGCCTAGCCTGCGCGAGCCCATTGTCGGCTGCAGCTTTGCGCCTCGCTGCCGTTTCGCAATCGATATTTGCCGCGAGAAGACACCGATCCTACGTGATATCGGGTTGAGCCACGCCGCAGCTTGCTGGCGCGCCGAAGAGGTGGTGGGCGCATGAGTGGTCCTTTGCTGAAAGTCGAGAATCTGACCAAGCATTATCCGCTCGGTGCGGGAATCTTCAAGAAAAGCATTCCGGTGATCCGGGCGGTGGAGGATGTATCCTTTTCCGTCGAGGCGGGCGAGACGCTTTGCATCGTCGGCGAATCCGGCTGCGGCAAGTCGACCGTAGCGCGGCTCCTGATGCGGCTCGTGCAGCCGACTAGCGGGCGAGTGCTGATCGACGGCACCGACATTGCAGGCCTCAAGAAACACGCTCTTCACGCCTGGCGCCGTCGGATGCAGATGGTGTTTCAGGATCCCTACTCATCGCTGAACCCGCGCCTTACTGCCGGGCAAATTGTTACGGAGCCTGTCGAGAATTTTGAACGTCTCAGCCGGAAGCAGCGCAACGCGCTCGCCGCGGACCTTCTCAGAAAAGTCGGAATGTCGCCCGAGATGATGCACAGGCTCCCTTCCGAATTGTCGGGCGGCCAGCGCCAGCGGCTCGGCATTGCCCGGGCCCTGTCGCTTAACCCCTCGCTCATCATCGCCGACGAGGCGGTGTCAGCCCTTGACGTGTCCGTGCAGGCACAAATCTTGAACCTGCTTCTGGATCTTCAGCGGCAGATGGGTATCGCCTTCGTCTTCATCTCGCATGACCTCGGCGTCGTAGAGCATATCGCGCATCGCGTCGCCGTCATGTATTTGGGGCGGATTGTGGAGCTCGCCCCGAGCGAGGCGCTCTTCGCGAAACCTGTCCATCCCTACACCGAGGCGCTTATCGCGGCTGCGCCAGTGCCGGATCCGACGCGGGTTCGGCTGGAGGTGCCCCTCGAGGGCGAGGTGCCAAGCCCCATCAATCCGCCGAGTGGGTGCGCGTTCCACCCGCGCTGTCCACTTGCCGTGGCGCGGTGCCGCATGGAGCTACCACCTTTGGTGCCGCTGGCAGATGGGCGCCTCGTGGCCTGTCATGTGCGAGCTCCGGCTACAGACATCCCGGGCCAGCTGGCTGAAGCGCCGAATGTCTCGGCCACGACAGTCCGGCGGTCCATTAAGCAGTCAACCTATTGAGGAAGCAGTGGAAGAAAATTCACACGACAACGGTTCTCACCCAGCCCGGCGGGCTGATGGCTACGATTCGGTCGGCTCGATCGAAACGAACGTTGCGGACGGCTTCACGATGGTGGCAGTCGGCGACCTCATCGTAGCCCGGCCGCTGATGAAAGGCCACCACCCCGGCTTCGAAGCAATTGCCGAGATCCTTCGCAAGGGCGATGCAACATTCGGCAACATGGAAACGCTTATCTTCGATATCCGGTCCTTCAAGGGAAGTCCACAGGCCGAGCATGGCGGTGCGTACCACATCAGCCTTCCAGAGGTCGGACCTGACCTGAAGACGATGGGCTTCAACATCATGGGGCGGGCAAATAACCATACACTTGACTGGGGCCTCGAAGGGATGCGCGAGACCGGCCGTATCCTCGATGAAAGCGGAATCATCCATGCGGGTGCGGGTGAGAGCCTTGCGGCAGCCGGCGCCGCCCGCTTTCTGGAGACGGCGCGGGGGCGGGTCGCGCTCGTGTCATTTACTACGTCCTTCACGCCGATGTCCCGCGCGTGCGATCCCGCCGGTGAAGCGCCGGGCAGGCCGGGACTCTATGCTCTTCGTTTGGCAGAAAGCATCGTGGTGCCAACGACGATGCTCGAAAATTTGCGGCAAGTGCGGGATTCTCTGCCCAATCCAAGTCCCGACTATAAGGACTTGAACCGGGTTGGGCTCGCCGGAGCGAGTTTCAAATCGGGCGACAAGGCCGGTTATAGCTACGAACCCGACGCGGGCGATGTCGCTGATATTCTCCGAAACGTTCGCCGCGGCAAGCAATTCTCTGATTTCTGCATCGTCACAAATCATTGTCACGAGCCCGGAAACTGGAGCCAAGAACCGGCGGATTACGAGCAATCCTTTGCGCGTAAGATGATCGAAGCGGGAGCCGATGCATATGTCGGACACGGGCCGCACCTGTTGAGAGGCATCGAAATCTACAAGGGCCGGCCGATCCTCTACAGTTTGGGGAATTTCTTCTACGACGATCTCCGGACGCCCGTGGGTGCTGACATGTTCGCCCTCTACGGCAAAGACCCAAGAACCGACACAGATGCCGAGGTGACCGTCGACGAAGAGACCAAAGGATATCCCAAGGCAGACGGCTTTGTGGGCGCGCTCGCCGCACCGATCTTCTATGAAAGCATCATCAGCGTCAGCCGATTTGAGAGAAACCAGCTAGCTGAATTGCGTCTCTATCCGATTGAGCTTGGCTATGCGGAGAGGTTTGCTAACCGTGGCATCCCGCGGCTGGTGAACGGGGCGCAAGCGAGGTCTATTCTGGAACGTTTGCAGAAACTCTCGGAGCCGTTTGGGACTAAAATCTCCATCAATGACGGTGTTGGAGTATTAAGGATGCCAGGCGCATCACTTTGATCGGTGATCAGCGTAGATTTCCGGCGATAGCGTTTCTCGAAAATTTCCAGCAGATCGAGACGCTGCTGGTCGGTCAGGGTGCTGCACCCGAGCAGCTTGTCAATGAGACGCGGAAAGCGGAGCCGGGCGGGCCAATGAGGCGATCTTCAGTGCCGAAAACTGGCCGACTTGGAATGGCGGCCGGCTTACGTCGGAATCTGCAGTCGAGGCTCAGAACGAGGCGATCCACGTCTTCGGCCCGCCCACGCCGCCGCATGGCGGGAAACCGCCCGCCGTAGTTTACTTCAACCGCATCGAAACTGATCAGCAGGCGCGGACAGTAGCTTAAACCAGCTAGAAATCTGCCCAAGGATCGAGGAGTAGGTCACTTGGCGCCAGCGCGAGCTGAACGCGTCGCCGGTCAGCTCTTGGAAGAGCACCTACGGTCTGCACAAAGGCTTTGGCCTGCTGCCGGTTTCGTGGACACCGAGATAAGGTGTTTAACGGAATTGGAGCGTTGGAAATGCAAAGAAAGAAGTTCAGCCCGCGAGTTCAAGCTTGAGGCAGTGAGGCTGGTGAAGGATCGGGGGCGTCGCGGTGACCCAGGCGGCCCCGCGACCTCGGTCTCCCGAGAATGTGCTGCGCAAATGGGTGCGCGAGCTATCGGCCGATCCGCAGCATGCCTTTCCCGGCCACGGACAGATGAAGCCCGAGCAGTTGGAGATCGACCGGCTGCGCAAGGAAGTCGCGAAGCTGAAGGCGGAGCGCGACATCCTAAAAAAGGCCGCAGCCTACTTTGCGAGGGAAGTGACATGAGGTTCGCTTTCATCGCGAGGCACCGGGGCATCTGGCCGGTGGCATGGCTGTGCAGTGCGCTGGATGTGTCCCGCTCGGGCTTCCATGCCTGGCTCAACCGCAGCCCCAGCGTTCGCTCCCGGCATGACGAGATCCTCGTTTCCAGGATCGACCGAAGCTTCAAGAGCAGCGACCGCACCTACGGCGCGCGTCGGGTCTGGCACGACGTTCTGGCAGAGGGGCTTTCCTGCGGCCTGCATCGCATCGAACGGCTGATGCGGGAGAACGGGCTGCGGGCCCGGTGCGGCCTCGGCGCCGCGGACTGCCGAAGGACACCGGAGAGCGAGCCGCCGTGTCGGCCAACCTCCTCGATCGCAGCTTCGAGGCATCGGCCCCGAACCAGAAGTGGATCGCGGACTTTACCTACGTCTTGACCGCCGAAGGATGGCTCTACGTTGCCGCAGTCGTCGATCTGTTCTCCCGTCGTGTCGTCGGGTGGGCGATGAAGGCCGAGATGACGGCGCAGCTCGTCACCGACGCCCTCATCATGGCGATCTGGAGGAGAGGCAAGCCCGACAGCCTGCTGCACCACTCCGACCAGGGATCGCCCAATATACGAGCGAGCAGTTCCAGCGACTGATGAGCTTTTTCTCGTCGCTCAAGACCGAGCGGACAGCCCGTAAGGTCTACAGGACGAGGGATGACGCGAGGGCGGATGTGTTCGACTACATCGAGCGCTTCTATAACCCTCGGCGAAGGCACTCGACGCTCGGCTATCTGAGCCCCGTCGAGTTCGAGGAACAAGCTATGCTAGCTTAACCTCGTGTCCGAAAAACCGGCTGCAGGCCCCTTCTCGACTTCTCGCGCCCAGGCAAGACATGCAATCTGCTTGGCGACTTCAGCAACATCCTCAGCGTGCCATGGCCGATCTTCGCCGCGAATTTAAAAAACTTTCAGCATTTCGAAACAAGAGTGTTGCATAGATTTTTCAGAACTTAACCCAAGAAACGAGCATTCCAGGAGATCATGGTGGGGTGTCGCTCAATTATCAGTGCCGGCTCAGAAAAGGTATCTTCCCATGCATATCCTGGAAACGCCGCGCCTCATCCTAAGGCCGCCGACGCGTAGCGACGAGCTACTGCTACATGGACTTCATAGCGACCCGTTCGTGGTAAACGCCATCAGAGATGGATTCTATCCGACGATTGAGCAGTCGAGAGCTTCACTGCTTCAGTTCATCAATCATTGGCAGCACCATCGTTTCGGCTTATGGATGGTGTTCGTCAAAGATGAAGGCCAAGCCAGAGAATTCGCTGGTTATTGTGGATTGACGTGCGGCGACCGGCATCTTCCCGAAGATCCGAATAACGTGCAAATCGTAACCTGCCTCCACCTTGCGGCCTCCGGGAAGGGGATCGCGGTCGAGGCCGGCAGGGCAGTAGTCCAATTTGCTTTTGAGGTCTTAAAGTTCGAGAAAGTGACTGCATTCATTCGACCAAAGAATGTGCGTTCGCTCATAAAAAATATGAAGATTGGCTTTTTATATATCGGTGAAACAGTTGACGAGAAAACCACGAGAATACGTTTAGCTGTTTATCCAACTACGGTCATAAAATCGGAGAATTTGCTTATTTTTGATAGCAAAGAGGCATAATTCTTTCGGAAGCAGTAGTGTCGTCAGCAGAAAAAAATTGTTTTGACGCTGCTTATACGTAGATGGGATTGGCGCAATCTTTGACACCCCTAAGAGACCACTTTGAAATCGACTGGCTGTGGGTTCCGTCTGAGGCTTGGTTATGATTCAAGCTGTGGATGTGGACAAAGCAGACGCGCCATCTTGTCATCCAGCCGAAGGTCCGCTCGAGAGCCCGTGCTCATGCTCGACCGCACACGCGCCCTACTCATGCGACAGCGGACAAAGGCGATGAACGCTTTGCGCAGACATTTGGCGGAATTTGGTCTGATCGCCGCCCAAGGCGCCAAGCATCTAAGAGAGCTCATCGGGGCGATAATCGGCACCAAAGACAAAGACACCACACAACCAGGACTAGCGCGTATCGCGCTCTTGCCGCTCGCCTCTCAGCTCGTAAAACTGCCGGCGCAGATCAAAGTGCTCGAGGTCGAACTCATTGCCTGGCGTCGCTCCAACGAAGCCAACCCACGATTGGAGGGAATCCCGGGCGTAGGCTTCATTACCGCAACCGCCGTCGTGGCAACCGTGACCGATCCCTCTCACTTCACCTCTGGCCGACAGTTCGCCGCCTAGCTCGGCCTGTGCCGCGACAAAACTCGAGCGGCGGCAAGGAACGCCTCGGCTCGATCTCGAAGATGGAGATCGCTATATTCGAACGTTGCTGGTGGTCGGCGCGACTTCGGTGATCCGCTACGCGCGTGGCAAGAATGCCGCCGGCGCCCAATAAATCAACGGGCTTTTGGCCCGCCGGCCGGCGAGATCACACGTGTCTGACAGAGTGGGAGTTCGCATGTACTGCGCATGGCATGGTTGCCTTTAAAACTGCCGACCCACCGCCCGAATCGATTAGAAATTGGCTTGCAAAGACAGATCAGGGGAGATCGCGGCGACGGCAGTTTCGTTAGAGCGGGCGCCAGCCATCTGAAAACGCGATGGTAATGCCCGGGACATTATATTGGCGAACTCAACGCCAAGTGGCGCATACTTAGCGGGCAGCTGATCGAACTGCATGCGCCATCAGCCGTCCGATAAATCGAGCGAAACGAAGTGCAGATCAAAGAAGTCCTGCTCGCGCCTGGCAATGGCGCGTTTTTCTATGACGATCAGGCCGCCATTCGGTCTGGTGCGATGCAAGATGGCTTTATTTATGTCGGCGATCCGATAACGCCTGGGTTCGATCTCATTCGACGTCCAGCATCTTCGCTGGGCATTGGACTTGTCCTGTCCGACGACAACGTTGTTTGGGGCGACATGATGGCGGTCCAATACTCTGGTGCTGGCGGACGCGAACCGCTGTTCGACGCCGACCAAATCTCCAATTTGACGGAACGCGTCGTCGCGCCGCGGCTTCTCGATGTCGATGCGTCTCGCTACCTTGAAGCATGTGCCGGCGTTTTCGAACCTCACGAACATAAGCGGCTACCCCTCGCGCTTGAGTATGGCGTCAGCCAAGCGCTGCTTCGAGCAGCGGCCCATCTTCACCGCAGGACGATGGCAGAGGTCATATGTGCTGACTTTGGTCTGCCGCTGCCGACGCGCAGGGTCCCGATTTACTGCCAGAGCGGTGATGCTCGCGAAATCAACGTGGACAAAATGATCCTGAAGGGGGTGGATGTGCTTCCCCACGGCCTGATCAACTCACGGCAAAAATTTGGCGTCGGCGGTCGGACCTTCATGGAATTCGTGAAATGGGTTGCAGCGCGCACGCGCGAAATCGGCCGCCCGGGCTATCACCCGGTGCTGCA
Organism: Mesorhizobium sp. WSM4841; assembly: GCF_055811515.1. Taxonomy (NCBI): domain Bacteria; kingdom Pseudomonadati; phylum Pseudomonadota; class Alphaproteobacteria; order Hyphomicrobiales; family Phyllobacteriaceae; genus Mesorhizobium; species Mesorhizobium sp. WSM4841. The sequence continues at coordinate 17,555 of NZ_JBVVQC010000027.1, read as the reverse complement.
TTTCGATGTATATGGCTGGATTGGCCAGGAAATCGGCTTGGATCCGCAGCGCATCGCTGACTTTATCTGCAGGGTCGCCGAGAGCGTCCCGGGTTTCACGGTGAATGTCGAGTCGCCAGCGGACTATGGTTCGACAAAAGCTCAAATTGAAAATTATGCTGAAATCGTATCGATTCTGGATAATCGAGGTTCTAGGGCACGCATCGTCGTGGATGAGAGATGCAATACGCTTGAGGACATTCGGCTCTTTGCCGAAGCGAAGGCCGCGCATCTTGTGCAAATCAAGACCCCGGATGTCGGCTCACTAGACGATACGGCTCGTGCTGTTCTCATTTGTAAGCAGAACCAAGTTGGAGCGTATGTCGGGGGAAGCTGTACGGAAACGGATCTGTCAGCCCAGGCGTCAGTCCACATTTCGGTGGCGACCCAGGCCGACATGATGCTCGCAAAGCCCGGCATGGGTGTCGACGAGGCCTTCTCAATTGTTGGGAACGAACAGAACCGGTTGCTCGCGATCCTGAACCGTCGAGCGACAAAAAATGTCCGGTGAAAAGCGCGGTGTGTCACCAATGCACAATAGCCTTGAGGGGATCACCGTCGTCACTGTGGAGCAGGCCGTTGCCGCGCCTTACGCGTCGTCTCGCCTTGCGGATGCCGGCGCCCGGGTAATCAAGATCGAACGGCCCGAAGGGGACTTTGCTCGAAACTATGACAAGTTGGTCCGGGGGCAGAGCGCTTACTTCGTCTGGCTCAACCGGGGTAAGGAGTCGGTGTGTCTGGACCTGAGATTGGAGGCGGACCGCGAGGTTCTCGATACGCTTATTGTCGAAGCTGACGTCTTTATCCAAAATCTGAAGCCGGGCAGTATCGAAAAACTGGGTTTCGGGTCTGCTGATCTGCGTCGACGACATCCGCGGCTGATCACCTGCGACATCTCTGGTTTCGGCGACACAGGGCCGTATTCCCATTTGAAGGCTTATGATCTTATCGTCCAGGCCGAAACAGGTCTATGCGCGATCACCGGCAACCAACAAGGGTCCGCGCGTGTAGGGGTCTCGGTTTGCGACATCTCCGCGGGCATGACGGCGCACAGTGCCATTCTTCAGGCACTTTATCACCGCGAGGTCACCAGCGAAGGGGCCAGCATTCAGGTGTCGTTGTTCGATGCCGTTGCCGACTGGATGAACGTGCCGGTTCTACAAAACGACTACAGCGACTATCATACGGAACGCGCCGGCGTTAAACACCCGTCGCTGGCGCCGTATGGCGCCTATCGGTGCGCCGATGGCAAAGACGTCATCTTTTCGGTTCAGAATGACCGCGAATGGGTGAATTTTTGCGAGAAGTTCCTGAAGCAGCCCGAGCTCACACGCACACCTGGTTTTGCTGACAATATGGAGCGCCTCGGTCACCGTGCGCAACTTGATGAGATCATTGAACGGCGGTTTTCTGAACTATCCTGCCACGAAGCAATGGAGGAGCTTGAGGCGGCCGGTTTGGCATATGGCCGACTGAACGAAGTTGCGGATGTTTCAAGGCATCCACATATTCGCAGGGTGCAGGTTGGAACACCCGAAGGAACCGTAGAGACGATAGCGCCGGCGGCGATTTTCAACTCTGGGCGCCCTTCGCTGCGCCCAGTTCCGGCTCTTGGCGCTCACACGGAGACTGTCCGAGAAGAGGTTCTGCGGATTTTGCGTGAAAGAGCCGCGTCGGCGTGAGCGTGCGTCTTGTCGGTAAGGCGGGTGCGCTCACGATCTACAGGAGAGCGTGTGTACCTCGGGTCATCCAGCGAATCGGCGGCCCAGCGAGCTCGCTAAAATCAGCCGCAGAGGCGACTCCATGATCAAGGACACCTTTCCGGCCATTGAAAGCGCTATGTCTGTACCCCGCTGGAGATCCCTGCTCTTCGTTCCCGCTCACGTTCCGCGCTTTGTTAAGATGGCCCATGAGCGGGGTGCAGATGGCGTCATTCTCGACCTGGAGGACTCTGTTCCCCAGGATCAGAAGGGCCAGGCACGGCGGCAGCTCCCAGAATCCGTGACAAAAGTGGGTCGTAACGGCGCGTCGGTTTTGGTCCGCGTGAACCGTGGCCTGCGCGCGCTGGCTGCCGACCTTGAAGCAGGGATCGTCGCAGGCGTCAATGCGCTTGTCCTTCCCAAGGTGGAGTCGGCCGAGTGGGTGATGGAAGTCGCTGATGCCGTGACTGAACTTGAGCACGAAAGGAATCTTGACGCGGGAAGCGTTCGGTTCGTTGCCCAGATCGAAACTCCGGGGGCATTGACGAGACTCGCGGCAATAGCTTCGGCCCATCCACGGATGGCCGCGATGGCGCTTGGCCCGGAAGATTTCAGCGCGGCCGTTGGCGGGACACCAGGTCCGGAGCTTCTTTTAGGACCGAACCTTTCGGTCTTGTTCGCCGCCCGCGCGAAAGGTCTGCTGCCTCTGGGATTCGTTGGGAGTATCGGGGAGTTCTCGGACACGCAGAAGTTCCGCGATGTCGTCATACAGGCAAGGCGGCTCGGTTTCGTCGGAGCGTTGGCAATTCATCCGACACAAGTTGCCATCCTGAATGAAGCCTTCTCGCCTAGCGCAGAGGAGTTCGAGTGGGCCCGGCGCGTGCTCGCGGCCGAAAGGGATGCTGCGGCAGAGGGTAGAGGTGCTTTTACCTTGGACGGAAAGATGGTCGATGCCCCAGTTGTCAGGAGGGCCCGTGAAATCATCGCCATGGGTCCGAAAGCCGAGTTGGGCGTTTGAACAGCTGATTTAACCCAGACTCGGACGACACGACACGAAGGTGCTCCACTTGCCTCGGCCGTGGATTGCCACGGCGATTGCTGCAGTGCGGCACAATTATTGCTTTCTCGCCATCACTTTTCGAGATAGATAGGGGGAAGTTGGGGAAAGTGCCTCAGTTGGGCTCTTCAAGTTATGGAAATTAGGCAGTTAAAATACTTCGTCGGCGTAGTCGAAGCAGGCAGCTTCACGAAGGCCGCTGCGTTCCTCAATATTGCTCAGAGCGCTCTGAGCCTGCATGTGCGTCAGTTGGAGGAAGGCTTCGGCACTCAGCTGCTGATACGCGACAGGACCGGCGTGAGCGTGACGGCGTCAGGAGCCAAACTGCTCGAACGAGCGCGGGCAATTCTCAAGGAAATTCGACTCACCGAGGCGGAATTGACCAACACAGCCGCTTCCCCTGCCGGGGAGGTGACCATTGGCATTCCGTCCGGAGCCGCTCGCGTGCTGAGCGGCCCCCTGCTTGAATCAGTGAGAGCCGAACTGCCGAGGGTCTCACTAAAGATGATCGAGGGCATGACGGGACCGCTGGAGGAGTGGATGGCTGCTGGCCGCTTCAATCTGGCAGTTCTCTACCGCACCGCGGATGGTGTGGCACGAATGACAATCTTGGCGCGCGAAGAGCTCTGTCTCGTGGTGCCGTCAGGTGAACCGCCTTTCGAAGATTCGATATCTCTGGCGGATCTACACGCGTTCCCGCTGGCGGTTCCCATGCGCAATAACAATGTCAGACGTTCGGTGGCTGACGTCGTCGCACAACACGGTTGCGCGCTGGACGTCAAGTTTGAAGTGGACTCGCTCTCAACGATCATCAACATGGTTATAGAAGGAAAAGCCCATTCTATTCTCGCCCCCTCGGCCGTTCAAAAAGAAGCCTCTCAAGGGCTGGTTAGGACGGTCAAAATCGTCGATCCGGTGATCACCCGTTCCGTCGTGCTTGCCGTAAATCCGAAAGATGAGCGTTCTGCGGCCGTCTCCGCGGTCCGCAAGCTCATTCCCAAGGTCGCCAGAGAATTAATTGAGAGTCGCGCCTGGGCAGCCGCGGCACCTGACGCGGCCTGAACTCTTCACCCTATTTGGCAAGGCTATGTCTTCTTGCGGCCATCAGGGTCAGATCGATCTGGATTCCAGATGGATTTCGGCAATATTCGATATTTGACCTGCCGCGACACTCGCGATGAAATTGGCTCAAGCGAGTTCAGCGGTTCGGTGTCGAATGGCGCTCGTATGGCAAAAATTCACATAAGTGGAGCACGCGATGTCAGACGCCAGGAGGCACGAGCTCTTCATCAACGGCAAATGGCGGGCCGGTGGTAGCAGAGCCACATTGCCGGTGATTAATCCGGCAACGGAGAAGGTATTTGCCTCGGTGGCCTCGGCGACGGTGTCGGATCTGGATGAGACCCTCGCTTCGGCAGAACGCAGCCGAAAGGCTTGGTCTTCACGGCTTGCAAAAGAACGTGCCGAAATCTTGGTAGCAGCCGCAAGAATCTTGGCAACGAAGATTGAAGCAGCAGCCAGGGAGCTGTCGGCCGAACAGGGAAAGACGGTCGCCGAAGCGACAGGTGAGTACGCGCGCGCTGTCGAAACGCTGGGATGGAACGGCAGGCATGCCGAAGAGCTGTCGGCACCGATACCGTTGGGCCCGAACCGGATGATCGTCCCGGAGCCGCTCGGTGTTGTTGCTGCCTTCACGCCCTGGAACTATCCGGCCGTTCTCATCGCCCGCAAGCTCGCCCCCGCGCTGGCGGCAGGCTGCCCGGTGATCCTCAAAGGGGCTGAAGAGACCCCGAGCGTGGCTGTCCATATCGTTGAATCGTTGCGCCAAGCAGGCATCCCCGACGGCGTGGTCAGTCTTGTCTTCGGTGTTCCGGTGCATATATCGCGGCATCTGCTCAGTTCGCCAATCGTGAAGGTCTTGACTTTCACGGGCTCAACCGCGGTTGGAAAACAGCTAGCCACGCTGGCCGCGAATAACTTGCAGCGTTGCATCCTTGAACTCGGTGGCCACTCGCCGGTCATTGTGTGCGAGGATGCCGACCTGGCAAAGGCCATACCGGCTATTTCGGAATACAAGTTCGAGTGCGCGGGCCAGAGCTGCAACGCGCCCAGCAGGATCCTCGTCGCGCGGACACTCTACGAGGAATTCCTGTCCCGGATGACGGAAGCCGCCCGCAAGATCAGGATCGGCCAACCGGACGACCCTGCAACGGAGATGGGACCGATGGCAAACGCGCGGCGAATCGAGGCCATGCAGCGTCTGACCAAGGATGCAGTCGATCGTGGCGCCCGCATCGAGACTGGTGGAACCCGCCTCGACGGACCGGGCTTTTACTGGCCGCCAACCATCCTGACAGGCGTGCCGAAGGATGCCAGAGTACTTCATGAAGAGCCGTTCGGACCGATCCTCACCGTGGCTCCGTTCGATTCGCTCGAAGAGGCCATCGAGGAAGCCAACGCCACTGAGTATGGCCTGGCCGCTTACTTCTTCACGGACGCTGCCGATGCGCAACGAAAGCTGACCATTAGTCTTTCTGCGGGCGCTGTCAGTGTGAATTACCTGAAAGGGGTATCAGCGGACGCGCCTTACGGAGGCGTCAAGCAGAGCGGCTATGGATATGAAGGCGGCGAGCAGGGGGTGCGAAGCTTCCAAATCCTGAAAATCGTGAATGGCCTTGGCTCATTTGGATGAAATCTGGTGGGAAATAGAACGCGCACCATCGCCGGCAAGGACATCACAACGAGCGTCGCCGACGCCCTTCAGTACATCTCGTACTACCATCCTCCAGATTATATCCGCTCTCTTTCGCGAGCATATGCGCGCGAACAGAGCCCGGCGGCGAAGAACGCAATAGGGCAGATTCTGCTGAACTCCCGCATGGCGGCCTTCGGGAGGCGCCCGATCTGCCAAGACACCGGCCTTGTGGTGGTCTTCGCAAAAGTCGGCATGGACACCCGCATCAAGTCAACGGTCAGTTTCGCAGATCTCGTGAATGAGGGCGTCCGTCAGGCCTATCTCGATGCGGACAATCCGCTTCGGGGATCGATCGTTGCCGATCCTCTCGCGGGGCGGGTCAACACTCGTGACAACACGCCGGCAGTCGTCCACGTTGACCTTGTGCAAGGTAATCAGATTGAGATCACCATTGCCGCAAAAGGCGGCGGGTCGGAGAACAAGGCGCGTTTCACCACCCTTATTCCCAGCGCGTCCGTTGCCGACTGGGTGGTCGATACCGTTTCCACCCTCGGCAGCGGATGGTGTCCGCCCGGCCTGATCTCTGTTGGCGTCGGCGGTAGCGCCGAAAAGGCGATGCTGCTGGCCAAGGAGGCCATGAACCAACCCATCGATATATCGGAATTGATCGCCAGGGGGCCATCAAGTGCGGAGGAGGCACTGCGGGTCGAGCTTTATGAACGAATTAATGCCCTAGGCATCGGCGCTCAGGGCCTAGGCGGCCTGACGACAGTCGTTGACGTCAAGGTTGCGACCTATCCTACCCACGCCGCGTCCAAGCCCGTGGCACTCATTCCGCAATGCGCCGCCAACCGGCACCTGAAGTTTACCTTGGACGGCTCTGGACCCATCAGGCTTCAGCCGCCCGACTTGCGCGAATGGCCCGATATTGGAACCGACGAATTGAGTCCAGCCGGCGTGCGAAGGGTCAACCTCGATGCACTTACGAAGGAAGAGACGGCATCGTGGCGCTGCGGTGAAACGCTTCTTCTGTCCGGAAAGATGCTGACAGGCCGGGACGCCGCCCACAAGAGAATCGTCGAGTTGATCGACGCCGGCAAGCCGCTTCCGTTCGATCTGCAGGGGCGCGTTATCTACTACGTTGGACCCGTCCGCGCCGTGAGAGATGAGGTCGTCGGACCGGCTGGCCCAACAACCTCCAGCCGCTTGGACGATTTTACGGACAAGGTGCTCGCCGAAACCGGGCTTTTTGCGATGGTGGGGAAAGCGGAGAGGGGACGGGCGGCCATCGAGTCGATCGTAAGGTACAAAACGCCGTATCTCATCGCAGTGGGGGGGGCTGCCTACCTAATATCAAAATCGATCAAGTCAGCGCGGCTCATTGCCTTCGAAGATCTAGGCATGGAAGCAGTCTATGAATTCGAGGTGCAGGACATGCCTGTCATCATGGCTGTCGATGTTGAGGGAAACTCCATTCACAATTCCGGGCCTTTTGAGTGGCGCAAGCGCATGGCGGCGGACAGCATCGCACGCAACATCGGCATTTGAGCCTTCCCCGCCAGGCTCGGTTGGTTGGAATCATCCCATTGCCGACAACGGCTTTAGAGCAGAAGGTCATGAAGTCGAAATCCAATCCTGCGCGCCTGGATGCTTGGGATATCCGGATTCTTTCGGAGATTCAGTCGGACGGCCGGATTTCAAAAAGTGAGCTTGCAAAACGCGTTCATCTTTCGGCTTCGGCCTGCTCGGAGCGGCTCCGTGCACTCGAGATCGCAGGGATTATTGAGGGGTTCTACGCGCGGCTGAGTCCGGCCCTCATCGGCGGCATGGTCTTTGTCATGGTGGAGGTCGTGCTGGAACGTCATCGCCTCGAGGACCAAAGACACTTCGAGACTGCGATCCGAGAATTTCCGGAAATCCTGGATTGCTGGGCTATCGGCGGGCGGATCGATTATCTGATGCGCGTCGCATCTCCTTCTATGGCTGCGTATCAGGATTTCATGGAGGGATTGTTGCAGGCAGGCCTGGGGATCGACCAGTATTACAGTCTTGTGGTGACCAAACCTGTGAAATCCAATGCGCCGGTCCCCTTGTCTTCACTAAGGCAACGGTAAACTTCACAGGCGTTGGTTTCCACGGGATCGGATCTCCATTCCGCGAATTCCGTGGCGAAACACGCGCATTCCCGTGAAACCCAAAGGAACGCTTCCCGTATAAGAGGCGGCTGCTCGAGCGTTCCCTCGATCAATGGTAGGAGAGGAATAGACGCGCCTCAGCTGTCTTGGAACATGCAACTTCCAGAGAAGGATCGAAGCTTATTGCTCGCCATGGCCGGCTAGCGGCCCAAACTTTAGGGAGCGAGCGGGTCTAGGGTACAAGATCGGCAAGCTTTGACATAAAGCAGGTCTATATCAGTCGCTATCTTTTCCGGCTACGAGACCGACCGCACATGCTCTATCCAATGGGCAGGCAACGCCGGAGCGAGCCGTGGGCGCGACTACTTCGCCGTTCTCCTTCACGTAGAAGGCAGTGAACTCATCCAAGAAGCAAGACAGATATAAGAGAAGCTTCATGTCGACAACAGTTATTGAGAACGAATGGATTGAAATGCCTGATGGGCGCAAATTGGCGGCCAAGCTTTGGCTTCCTAACTCCGAGGGGCCGTTTCCTGCTATTTTTGAATACCTGCCCTACCGCAAGCGCGATGGGACGGCAGCGCGCGATGAGACAACGCATCGCGTTTTTGCTGAAGCGGGCTACGCATGCGTACGTGTCGATATCGCGGGATCGGGCGATAGCGAAGGCCAGTTCGACGATGAATATTCAGAGCAGGAGTTGAGTGATGGCGAGATAGTTCTGGCCTGGATCGCAGCGCAGCAATGGTGCGATGGCAACGTTGGAATGACCGGCATCTCCTGGGGCGGTTTCAATGGTTTGCAGCTGGCGTATCGACGGCCACCCGCGCTGAAGGCGGTGATCAGCATGGCCTCGACCGTCGATCGTTACGCCGACGATTGTCACTTCATGGGCGGCTGCCTGCTCAGTGCGAATGTTGATTGGGCAACCCAGTTGGGTGCCTATCTCACTCGTCCGGCCGATCCCCAACTGCGTAAGGATTGGCGTGAGGATTGGATCCGACGGCTGGAAACTTTGCCTTTCTCTGCGGTTGAGTGGATGCGTCATCCCACGCGGGACGATTTCTGGAAGCACGGCTCAGTCTGCGAGGATTGGTCGCGCATTGAGGCACCGGTGCTGGCAATTACTGGCTGGGCCGACCCGTATGTTAATGCGCCGCCAGCGCTCGCAGCAAATCTTCAGGTTTCGTGCAAGGCAATGATCGGGCCCTGGGAGCATAGTTATCCCCACCTATCACGGCTCGATCCTGCAGATTTCCATTCGGAAGCGTTTCGCTGGTTCGACCGTTGGCTGAAAGGAGATCGCAACGGCGCGGAGTGCCTTCCCGCCTATCGCGTTTACATTCAGGAGCATTTCAACGCGAGCAAGGAGTACGGCCCGCGGGTGGGGCGTTGGGTGGCGGAGAAGAGCTGGCCCTCATCCCACGTGAAGGACCGGGTTCTTTCCTTGGGCTTAGATGGTTTGAAGGACAGTGGGACTGTTGGGACAGTGCCCGTCTCAAGCCCCGCGCACGTCGGTCAGGCAGGAGGGTACTACTGCCCCGGCATGCGCATCGACAACGAACTGGCCGAGGATCAGTCACCTGACGATGCTCTGTCGACCTGCTTTGACACCGCACCGCTGACCGAGCCGATGGAACTGCTCGGTCGTCCCAAGGTGAAGTTTGCCTTCTCAGTTGACAGGCCAGTGGCTCAGATTGTGGCGCGGCTGTGCGACGTCTCGCCAGGGGGCGTGTCTCAGCGGATCACCTATCGGCCGCTGAACCTGACCCATTTTGTCAGCCATGAGAGGCCGCAAGCACTGGTTCCGGGGCAGGTTTACGAAGCCGAGATAGAGCTGAACGAGTGCGCCCATCGACTGAGAACCGGACATGTGCTGCGGCTGGCGCTGTCGACCTCCTACTGGCCGCTCGTCTGGCCAGCGCCTGAGAGTGCGGTGGTCACGTTGCACCTGGAAAACAGCACACTTCACCTGCCCATTCGAACAGTTACCGAGGAAATCCCGCCCCTGAACCCCAGTCCACCACGGGAGTGTCCAAAGCTACAGACCCAGCAGTTGCGTCCGGCCAGCAGCACCTTCAAGCGGCATGCCTTGGAGGATGGCACGGTAGTCCTGGAAACTTTCGACGACTTCGGCCAGAACATCAATCCGCATCACGGAATGACGATAGGCAGCGATGTTCGGATGCACTGCAGTATCCATCCTGCCGATCCAGCGTCGGCCCAATATCTTGGCGAGTGGCATTTCACGTTCAGACGTGACGAGTGGCAGGTTGCGATTGAGACCGAACAAAGCATGAGCTGCGATTCCAAATACTTCCATCTGCGCCGCAAGGTTCGCGCCACCGAGGGATCGGGAGAAATAGAGATGTTCGCAAGAGAATGGTCCGAAGCCATTCCGCGCGAGCTGCTCTAGATGTCATTTCTATAATTGATTCAGCGCTACGAAGGCGGCCCTGTCTCGAACGGGAAAAGCTCACAAAAGGGGAACTAATATGAAGACTGATATCGCTGGTATCTTAAGCCGCCGCGACTTTCTAAAGACCGGCGCCGTGCTTGGCGGAGGAGTTGTAGCAAGCGGCATGCCGCTGTGGCAAGCTATCTGGGCAGCCCAAGGCAAGGTGCTCAGGGCCTGTTCCAATGGCGACGTCACCAAACTCGACCCCACCTTCGTCGGGCGCAGCGTAGAAATTGACGTGATTAACTGCCTTTATTCGAAGCTCATTCGTTACAAGCTGGGCTCCGAATGGGCTTGGGAGTTGGAAGCGGCAGAAAAGATCGAGCAGGTCGACCCGACGCACATTCGCTTCCGCCTGAAGAAAGGCATCAAATTCACTGGCGGCCACGGCGAAATGACCGCCAGGGACGTTAAATTCTCTTTCGAGCGCTCGATCAAGCACAACTCGCCCAGCAAGGAGTCATGGGGTTCGTTCGATCAAGTCGAGTTAGAGGACGACTATACTGGTGTGATCGTTTTCAAGACGCCATATGTACCGGTTTGGCAGGTTGCGCTCCCCAGTGAAACCGGCCAAATCGTTTCCGAGGACGCGGTAATGAAGGCAACCAAGGACGGCGGTGATTTCGGCATGAAGCCGCCAGCGTTCTCTGGTCCGTACGTGCTCGCCGACTGGAAGGCCAACCAGCACATACTCTTGACACGCAATCCGGAATGGTCAGGCCCGAAGCCGGGCTTTGACGAAATACGTATTCTACCGGTCGCCGACCTTAAGGCCCGGGAACGCGCTTATCTGGCGGGCGATGTCGACTTCACCTCTATCAGTCTGGATTCGCTGGCGAGCTTCAAGAGCAACCCGCCCGCCAACACAAAGGTCGAGGAAAGACCCTCGCTCGGTTACACCTGGATTGGCATGAATATGGATCACCCGAAGCTGAAGGACATCAACGTCCGCAAGGCGATCCAGTGGGCGATCAATGTGCCGCAGATCTTGGATGCTGCCTATTCGGGCCAAGTCAATGTGGCGACAGGCCCGATTGCTCCCGGGCTCGTCGGGCACCGTGCGAAGGCGCTCATTCCTCCAGGAGGCGATCTCGCAACAGCAAAGGAGTTTCTGGAAAAGGCCGGCGTGAACGATCTGACCTTGAGCATCGATTGCACAAACGATAGCCTTAATTCAGCCACAGCCCAGATGGTGCAAGCACAATTGTCCCAGATCGGCATTTCGGTCGAGGTCAATGCCCGAGATTCCAGCACATTCTGGACGCTCGGCATGGAATCGGAGGGCGAGCGCTGGAAGGACTTGCAGCTCATCCTAAACGGGTTCATCGGTCTGCCGGATCCGCATTACGAAGTGACTTGGTTTGTGAAAGATCAAGTGGGCGTCTGGAACTGGGAGCGCTTCCGCAGCGCGCGCTTTGACGAGCTGGTTGCTAAGGCGGTCACGATCGACGACCCGGAAGCGCGGGGGAAGCTCTACCATGAGATGCAGGATCTTATGGAAGAGTCGGGCGCCTACCGGTTCCTGACCAACGGGGCGACGCCGATAGTGTACCGCACCACGCAAATCGAAGCTGCAACCCGTCCGGACGGCAGCCCCCTCTATTTAGATTTCAAGCCGGTCTAGGCTCGAGTAACGTGATCGGGGTGGAATCATGTTGCTCTATCTCCTGAAACGCATTGTCCTTGCGGTCGCCATCACCGTGACCGCGGTGACACTTTTGTTCCTGATGATCCATGCCGTACCGGGCGATCCCGCAGTAGCGTTGCTCGGCCCCCGGGCGACCCCGGAGATGAAGGCGCAGCTCCATCAACAGATGGGGCTCGACGAACCTCTTATCGTACAGATCGCCACCTTTTTTGGCAAGTTGCTCCATGGCGACCTTGGCTTCGACGCCTTCAGCCAAAGACCTGTTGCGGACGTCGTGTTCGGGCAGCTGCCCTATACAATCGAACTGATCTTCGTCTCGATCTTGTGGGCAGTCGCGATAGCCGTGCCGCTCGGCTGCTACTCGGCAATGCGGCGCAGTTCGTTGGTTGACCAGGTGGCCGGCATCGTGACGGTGGCCACGATCGCCATTCCGTCCTTCGTGATGGCGGTTTATGCGGTGCTGATTTTTGCCGTGGCTCTGCGCTGGTTGCCAGCGATCGGGGCCGGAAATGGCTTCTGGGATGGACTTGTGCACCTCATCCTCCCAAGCTTTGCCATTGGCATCGGCTGGGTCGGATATATCTCCCGACTGGTGCGCGCATCCATGCTTGAGATCTTGGGAGAAAACCACATCCGCATGGCCCGCTCTTTTGGACTCTCGGAATGGCGCATTGTAATGAGTTACGCGCTGCCGCTCGCGATCCTGCCGACCGTGACCATACTAGGCGTAGGCATAGGTTGGCTGCTTTCTTCCTCGGTTTTTGTCGAAGTGGTCTTTGCCCGACCCGGCATCGGCGCATTGATCGTGAATGCGGTCAATACGCGGAACTATCCGATTGTGATGGGCACCGTGCTCGTCACCACGGTCCTTATTGTTGTCGCCACGACGCTCTCCGATGTGGTCAACGCATTCCTCGATCCGCGAACCCGGGAAAAGCTCTAACATGGTGAGTGTGGAAGCCATCCGTCCAGCGACCAACGATGCAATCGATACCGGCTCCTTTCGCGCCTTTTTGCGGCAATTTCGCAAAACCCGATTGGGCGTGCTCGGAGCAGTGCTTGTCGTACTCATAGCAGCAGTTGCGATCTTCGCTCCGCTCATGATCACGCACGAACCGACGCGGATCATGGTCGGGCCGCGTCTGGCCGCACCTTCACTGGATTTTCTGTTGGGCACTGACCAACTGGGCCGCGACACGTTTTCTCGCGTAGTTATGGGGGGCCGCATCCCGCTCCTCGTTGCGTTCGCCTCTCTCAGTAGTTCGCTGGCAGTCGGCCTCGTACTTGGTTTGGTCGCGGGCTTCGGTCCGCGTTGGCTCGACAATTTGCTCCTGCTTCTCTTCGATACGATACGTTCGTTTCCGGGCATCATTTTCGCGCTAGCCCTGATCGCACTTCTCGGACCAAGTCTGGCGAGCGTCATTTTAGTTATCTTAATAACGTCTATGCCCATTTACGCGCGTGTCGTGCGCACCCAGACAGAAGCGCTGCGTAGTAGTGAGTACATCGCCGCAGAGCGTAGTATGGGCGCCGGCACGGCGCGCATTCTCGCTGTGCACATACTGCCCAATGTCATCGGCCCGCTTCTCATTCTCGTGAGCATGGACGTTCCGGCCGTTATCGCCGTCGAGGCGGGTCTCAGCTTCCTGGGCATGGGCGTGCGCCCACCAACGCCCGATTGGGGAGCTATCCTCAACGATGGCTATAGCTACATTGATCAGACGCCCTGGCTTGTAATCGGCGGCGGAATTCCCATTGTCCTCGCAACGCTTGGCTTCACATTCCTGGGCGAGGCGCTGCGCGACATGTTCGATCCCAAGCTGCGGAAAGACCTATGAAACGCGAGGATTCGATTTCCCATACGTCCGCCCGGCCGCTTCTTGAGATTCGTGACCTAAACCTCGATTTCGGTACACCGCGCGGGCGCGTCCATGCCCTGCGTAACGTTTCGCTCGATGTCCCGGCCGCCCAGGTGGTTGGCATAGTCGGCGAAAGTGGATCCGGGAAGTCGACGCTCGCTTATACGGTCATGGGCCTGCTTCCAGAAAATGCAGATGTGACAGCCGGCAGCATTCTGTTCGGAGGTAAAGACCTGCTCAAGATGCCCGCTCAGGCGCGTCGTAGCCTGCTCGGCGATCATCTATCGATGATCTTTCAGGACCCGATGACGGCACTCAATCCGGTGCGGACCATCGAGAGCCAGATGATCGATATCCAGCACCGCGAACAAGGAAACCGGAGCGAAAAGCGCGCTCGTGCCCTCGAGATGCTTCACCTGGTCGGAATTCCCGATCCTCAAAGCCGTATCGGCGCCTATCCGCATCACTTCTCTGGCGGTATGCGTCAGCGCGTTTGCATTGCCATGGCGCTGCTTGTGAAACCAGCGCTCCTCGTCGCCGACGAGCCAACCACTGCGCTCGATGCAACACTGGAAGTGCAGATCATTCATTTGCTCAAGGATCTGCAAAAAGAAATTGGTTGCTCGATTCTCTTCGTCTCCCACCACCTCGGCGCGGTGGCTGAGTTGTGCGACCGGGTCGCCGTCATGTATGCGGGCGAAGTGGTGGAGGAGGGCGCCGTTCGGGACATCTTCCACAATCCTGCTCACCCTTACACGCGCGCGCTGCTTGAGTGCGATCCCGGGCGTACCAAAAAAAGCACACGCACTTTGCCGACCATCCCGGGCGAGGTGCCCAGTCTTCTGGGCAGCAAGCAGGGGTGTATCTTCCGCACGCGATGCCCGCAGGCATTTAGTCGCTGTCTGCAAGAGAACCCGGTTGAGTACCGCATCGGCGCGGACCAAGTCGCTCGATGCCATCTTCTTGCCGAAAAGCGGCTGGTTTCGGCATGAGCGCGCTGCTTCGGGTTGATGACTTACGGGTCCGCTTCCGCACGATGGGTCCGCTGAAGGCGCTCGCAACCAGGACGAAAGCCCCTTTCATCGACGCGGTATGCGGTGTGTCCTTTAAAATCGATAAGGGCGAGACACTCGCCCTTATCGGTGAAAGCGGCTCAGGCAAATCCACCATCGCGCGCACGATAGTCGGCTTGCAGCGGGCTGTCAGCGGCAGCATCAGCTTCGACGGACAGGAAATTGAGGAGCTCAGTGGGGCTGAACGCAAGCCCTACTTGCGGCGCATGGCCATGATGTTCCAGGATCCTATCGGCTCGCTGTCGCCGAGGCTGACCGTGCGATCACTGTTGACGGAGCCTTTTCGCATCCATGGATTAACGCCTCGCGATGCCGGAGGCGAAGCGGAGCGCCTGCTTCGGATGGTCGGTTTGCCGGCGGATTTTGCTCGCCGCTATCCCCATCAGCTTTCCGGAGGTCAGGCCAGGCGTGTCGGTATCGCGCGTGCTCTGGCTCTGAATCCGGACTTGATTATTGCCGATGAGCCGACCGCTGGCCTCGACGTCTCAGTACAGGGCGAGGTGCTCAATCTCCTCGCGCGGCTTCAAGACGAACTCGGCATGGCGATCCTGATTATCACGCACAATCTTAACGTTGTGCGCCACATGACCGATCGAATGGCAATCATGTACCTCGGCCGCTTTATTGAGGTCGGCTCGACCGAGCGTATCTTCGATCAACCGCGGCACCCTTACACGGCAGCGCTGCTCGCGGCCAATCCGGAGCCAGACCCGGATGCGGTGCTGAACCGGATAGAGCTCAAGGGTGAGGTGCCGAGCCTGTTGCGCCGGCCATCCGGCTGCGAGTTTCACACCCGTTGTCGTTACGCGAAGGATATCTGCAGCCGCGTCTTTCCCAAATCTTCAACAAACCCGGATAAAGCGCATCACAGCTTTAAATGCCATTTCCCGCTCGATCGCAATAGTGCCAGGGAACGACCATTCCCCGTCTCAGTCGAGCCCACCTGACGATAGGAGGCAGGACTATGAAAAAGGAAGCCCTGGGATGCAGACAAAGAACCAAACCCTCGGCGCTGTTGAGCAGCTAGCAAGGGAGCGCTCCAGTCACGGTTCCCGCGATGCAAGCAAATCCCTCAGTGCCTTTGATCAGTCAAAATGGTCTGGCCCGACGATTCCTGGGTGAACGCAACCCTCTCAAGAAGCTCGAAGCCGATCCGGATTCGGCGCTTAATAGTGCTACAACGCTGGCGCCGCAAAGCCATCCAGCCGGGCACGAAGTCCGGCGTATCGTTGTCGCCTATGACGCGATGGCTTTTGGTTGGGACGCGTCATACGTCCCTTAAGCATTGCGGTTTCCCGCGGCCGCAGGGTCGTCTCGGCCTTCATCGGCACCGCCTTTGCCCAAGAAGCGCCCGAGGCCGCAAGCACGCAATGACGCGCCGTCCCCAACCAGATCAGGCCGAACATTGTCCGGTTTTGTGAATGTGCAGGTCCTCCTAGGAATCACTGAAGTCTCGCAATCTCAGCTTCTTTGCTCAGGCCGAATGCAATACCAAATGTTAGTTATGGAGTGAACGGTCGCTGCAAGATCACCTTAAGCAACAGTAAGAGCGCTAGTACTACAGTTGCGGATCATTTGATTATGATTCCGTTCGACAGGTTATGGAGGGAGCCATGTCTGTCGCTTCGTGGTCGGGGTCACTGTTGGCTTGGGAGCAGGAGCTCGCAGCGCTGAAGGCGCGGGTTGGGCGGGTGCTTCCTCGTCGTGAGCTGCGAGAGACGGGCGCAGATTTCCTTGACGGCCTTCATTGAACGCAAGACGGGCTGGTTGATGGCTGAGCAGTCCGGAGCGGAGCGCCCCCTATCGGATGCAGTTGCTGTTGGGGCGCAGCCACTGGGACGCGGATCGGCTGCGAGGTGAGGTTCGCGATTATGTAGCGGAGGCGTTGGGCGATGAGGATGGCGTCTTGATCGTCGACGAGACGGGATTTGTGAAGAAGGGCGATCGTTCCGCCGGTGTTGCGCGTCAATACTCGGGAACGGCAGGGCGGATCGAGAACAGCCATAACGGCGTGTTCTTGGCTTACGCGAGTCGCTACGGTCAAGCGCTGGTCGATCGTCGCCTTTACCTACTGGAGAGCTGGACAAAGGATCGGGTGCGCATTTCGCAAAAGCCGGACAGGGGTTCCGCTAATTCCCGGACAGTGGTGGAGTGCACCCTCATAATGAGACAGAGAAATTGCGGGACAATTTCAGGCTTTGAGTTCAAGTACGGCATTTTTCCGGCGATTTCGATAAGGTCTGTTCGTATTCCTCCGGGGTGAGGTAGTCGAGGGCTGAGTGCAACCGTTGCCGATTGTAAACGTCTTCAATGAAGCTCGCGATACGCCGCCGGGCGTCCGAGGCATCGCGATAGGCCCAGCCTGCGACTTCTTCCTGCTTCAAGGTTTTCATGAAGCTTTCCGCACGTGCATTGTCATACGGATTGCCCACCCGGCTCATACTCGGCTGGATTCCATGCGCATGGAGGATATCGGAATAGCTGCTGCAAGCGTATTGAACTCCCCTGTCCGAGTGATGAATTAAACTGCCAGGAACTGGAGCACGTGCGGAGATCGCCATCTTCAGGGCATCAACCGCAAGGCTGGCCCGCAGGTGGAGTTCCAGGGCCCATCCGATGACCTTGCGGCTGAATGCATCAAGCACAACCGCCAAATAAGCGAACTGCTCGGCAAGGTGCAGATAGGTGATGTCGGCGACCCAAAGCTGATTGATCCCTGTCAACTCCATGCCTCGAGCAAGGTTAGACACCACCCGCCAGCTATGCCGAGAATCCGTGGTGCGCGGCACAAATGGCCGACTGCGCAAACACAAGAGATTATCCTCCCTCATCACCCGCAACACACGTTTATGGTTTGCGCCCCCACCCCACCCCCCCCCCAAGGGCCCCCG
>NZ_JBVVQC010000026.1:76395-103225 GCF_055811515.1 Mesorhizobium sp. WSM4841 | reverse complement strand
CGGGGCGCTCCATTCGTTGAGTTCACAGCAACGATGGTGCCACAACCCTCGCCGCCGCCCCATAGCTTCTCTCCCCCACTTCCGTGGGGGCGAGGAACCCGAAGCCTTCCCTGCGACCGATCACGCAGCTTCCAGTGCCGCCTTCACCGCAGCGATCGCATTCTCGGCTTTCGAGGCATCCGGGCCGCCGGCCTGGGCCATGTCAGGCCGACCGCCGCCGCCCTGCCCACCCAATGCCGCGGACGCCACGCGCACCAGATCGACGGCGCTGAAGCGGCCGGTCAGGTCGTCGGTGACGCCGACCACGACGCTGGCCTTGTTGTCCTCGCCGGCGCCAACGAAGACAACGACGCCGGAACCGAGCGACTTCTTGCCGGCATCGGCCAACGGCTTCAAGTCCTTTGGCGAGACGCCCGATACCGCCTTGCCGAGAAAACCGACACCGGCAATGGTCTCATTTTCGGCCGGCGCACCGGCTGGCGAGCGGTCGCCCAGCGCCAGCTTCTTGCGCGCCTCGGTCAATTCCTTCTCCAGCTTCTTGCGCTCGTCGAGCAGCGCCTCGACGCGGGCCGGCACGTCGGCCGGCGAAATCTTGAGCGTGGCAGCGACCGCCTTCAGCCGCTTGTCCTGCTCGTCAAGATGCTTTCTGGCCGCCTCGCCGGTCAGCGCCTCGATGCGGCGTACGCCGGCGGCGACAGCGCCTTCCGAGACCAGCCGGACCAGGCCGATATCGCCGGCGGCGCCGACATGGGTGCCGCCGCACAGTTCGACCGAATAGGGCTTGCCGGCCTTGTCGCCGGTGATCCCGGTGCCCATCGAAACGACGCGGACCTCGTCGCCATATTTCTCGCCGAACAGCGCCATGGCGCCCTCGGCGATCGCGTCGTCGACGCTCATCAGCCGCGTCGTCACCGGGCTGTTCTGCACGACGATCTCGTTGGCCATCGCCTCGACGCGTTCCAGTTCCTCGGCCGAGATCGGCTTCGGATGGGAAAAGTCGAAGCGCAGCCGTTCCGGCGCGACCAGTGAGCCCTTTTGCGCGACATGGGTGCCGAGCACCTCGCGCAGCGCCTCGTGGACAAGGTGGGTCGCCGAATGGTTGGAGCGCAGCCGCGTGCGCCTGATATGGTCGACCTTTAGCTCGACCGCTTCATCCGTCTTGACGGTGCCATTGGTAACCTTGCCAAAATGCACGAACAGGCCGTCGCCCTTCTTCTGCGTGTCGGTGACGTCGATGACAAAACCTTCGCCCGAAATCACGCCGGTGTCGCCCATCTGGCCGCCGGACTCGCCATAGAACGGCGTCTGGTTGACGACGACGCCGA
This sequence comes from Mesorhizobium sp. WSM4841, assembly GCF_055811515.1. Classification (NCBI taxonomy): domain Bacteria; kingdom Pseudomonadati; phylum Pseudomonadota; class Alphaproteobacteria; order Hyphomicrobiales; family Phyllobacteriaceae; genus Mesorhizobium; species Mesorhizobium sp. WSM4841. The sequence continues at coordinate 101,900 of NZ_JBVVQC010000026.1, read as the reverse complement.
CAGTTTCGCCGGCAACGGCGCTCTCCACCGCAACGCCATCCCTGACCAGCGCCTGAACGATGCCTTCCGCTTGCTCGGTGTCGTAGCCCAGAAACTCGGTCGCGCCCGCCTTCTCGCGCACCGCGAACCAGACGGTCTCGGTGGCCGCGTCGCCAGAGCCGGCCCAGCTCTTGCGCGCCTCGGCCTTCTGGCGCTCCATCGCAGCATTGAAGCCGTCGAGATCGACCGAAACGCCGCGCGGGCGCAGGGCGTCCTGGGTGAGATCGAGCGGGAAGCCGTAGGTGTCGTAGAGCTTGAACGCCGTCTCGCCGTCGAGCCGGTCGCCGCTGCCCAGCGTCTCGGTTGCATCGGCAAGCAGGCCGAGGCCGCGCGCCAGCGTCTTGCGGAAGCGCGTTTCCTCGAGCTTCAGCGTCTCAGTGATCAGCGGCTGGCCGCGCACCAGTTCGGGATAGGCCTGGCCCATCTCGCGCACCAGCGCCGGCACCAGCCGCCACATCAACGGATCACCGGCGCCCAAAAGCTGCGCATGACGCATGGCGCGGCGCATGATGCGACGCAGTACGTAGCCGCGGCCCTCGTTCGACGGCAGCACCCCGTCAGCGATGAGGAAGCTCGAGGCGCGCAGATGATCGGCAATGACGCGGTGGCTCGCCCGGTTCTTGCCTTCCGCCTTGACGCCGGTCGCCTCTTCCGAGGCTCGGATCAGCGCCTTGAACAGGTCGATGTCGTAATTGTCGTGCTCGCCCTGCAGGACGGCGGCGATGCGCTCCAAACCCATGCCGGTATCGATCGACGGGCGCGGCAGTTCGATCCGCTCCGCCTTCGTCACCTGCTCGAACTGCATGAAGACGAGGTTCCAGATCTCGATGAAACGGTCGCCGTCCTCATCCGGGCTGCCGGGCGGGCCGCCCGGAATGTCGGCGCCATGGTCGTAGAAGATTTCCGAGCACGGACCGCAGGGACCGGTATCGCCCATCGCCCAGAAATTGTCGCTGGTGGCGATGCGGATGATCCTGTCCTCCGGCAGCCCGGCGATCTTCTTCCAGAAGCCTGCGGCCGCGTCGTCGGTATGATAGACGGTCACCAGAAGCCTATCCTTGGCGATGCCAAACTCGCGGGTGATCAGGTTCCAGGCGAGTTCGATGGCGCGCTCCTTGAAATAATCGCCGAAGGAGAAATTGCCGAGCATCTCGAAAAAAGTGTGGTGACGGGCAGTGTAGCCGACATTGTCGAGATCGTTGTGCTTGCCGCCGGCGCGCACGCATTTCTGCGAAGTCGTGGCGCGCGAATAGGGACGGGTTTCAAACCCGGTGAAGACGTTCTTGAACTGCACCATGCCGGCGTTGGTGAACATCAGCGTTGGGTCGTTGCGCGGCACCAGCGGGCTCGACGCCACGACCTCGTGACCTTCTTTGCGGAAATAGTCGAGAAATGCCGACCTGATCTCGTTGACGCCACTCATGAATACTGCCTTTTCGAGAGAACCGCCGATTGCCGGCGGAAAACAGACATGGCCTTTTAGCGGTCGCACCGCACCCTGTCCAGAAACACGGAATTGCTCCAAATCGTAGCCTTGGCCGGCTGTTCGGAATGGCCAGAGCCACCGCCAAAAACGCAAACCGCCGGCCCAAGGCCGGCGGCATGAACACATCGATACTCAATTCGGGATACGTGAACTCAAACGGATATTCTGGCTGGCACAGCCCGCATCCTACATCGCGCCCGCTTCGTCCTCGAAACCGTCGTCTCCACCTTCGGAACCACCATTCTCGAGGAATTTCTCGGCGATAAGTCCGGCATTCTGCCTCAGCGCCAGCTCGATTTCGCGCGCCGTGTCGGGATTGTCGCGCAGGAACAGTTTTGCATTTTCGCGGCCCTGGCCGAGACGCTGCGAATTGTAGGAGAACCAGGCGCCCGACTTCTCGACCACGCCGGCCTTGACGCCGAGGTCGACCAACTCGCCGGTCTTGGACACGCCCTCGCCATACATGATGTCGAATTCGACCACCTTGAAGGGCGGCGCCAGCTTGTTCTTGACCACCTTGACGCGGGTCTGGTTGCCGACGACCTCGTCGCGGTCCTTGACCGAGCCGATGCGACGAATGTCGAGGCGCACCGAAGCGTAGAATTTCAGCGCGTTGCCGCCGGTCGTAGTCTCGGGCGAACCGAACATGACGCCGATCTTCATGCGGATCTGGTTGATGAAGATGACCATGGTGTTGGAGCGCGAGATCGAGGCGGTCAGCTTGCGCAGCGCCTGGCTCATCAGCCGCGCCTGCAGGCCGGGCAGCGAATCGCCCATCTCGCCCTCGATTTCGGCGCGCGGCGTCAGCGCCGCGACCGAATCGACCACCAGCACGTCGATGGCGCCGGAACGCACCAGCGTGTCACAGATCTCCAGCGCCTGCTCGCCGGTGTCGGGCTGCGAAATCAGCAGGTTTTCGAGGTCGACGCCGAGTTTGCGGGCGTAGACCGGATCGAGCGCATGCTCAGCATCGACGAACGCGCAGATGCCGCCCTTCTTCTGGGCTTCGGCCACCGTGTGCAGCGCCAGCGTCGTCTTGCCCGAGCTTTCCGGCCCGTAGATCTCGACGATGCGGCCGCGCGGCAGGCCGCCGACGCCAAGCGCGATGTCGAGGCCAAGCGAACCGGTCGGCACCGTTTCGATCTCGACGACCTGCTCGTTTGCGCCGAGCCGCATGATCGAGCCCTTGCCGAAGGCACGCTCGATTTGCGACAGCGCCGCATCCAGAGCCTTTGATTTGTCCACTGCTTTGTCCTCTACAAGCCGCAAAGAATTCTGAGCCATGATACATCACCCCTTGGTCGTCAATGAAGGCCGGACAATCCGTAATCCTTATTAATTTGTACCTTTTTTGTTCTCATCTGGCAAGGGGAGACAAGCGATTGAAAAACAAAGGATATCCGGATTTGTTCTTTTTTTGTTTCGTGTTTTCACCCCAAGATGTATCCCGCTTCCTCCGTGGGATCGTGCTGGCATCTCCCGAATCGCACCTCCGGTTGCCCGGTTCCGCCGGACGACCTAGTCTCCGCCCGGCAACAGCAAAGGTCATCTCGCCGGCATGATGAAGTCGCCGACAATCCTGGCCGTAGGCGGCGCCTATATAGATCGGCGCGGCCAGGTTTCGGGCACTTTCGTGCCGGCGGCGTCGAATCCCGGCACGATGCGCGAGGCTGTCGGCGGCGCCGTCTTCAATGCGCTGCGCAGCGCCGTACGCCGCGGTGTCTCCGGCTCGCTGCTTTCGGTGCGCGGCGGCGATGTTCTGGCCGATACGGTCTCGCGCGCCATCGCTGCGGCCGGTATTGCCGATCTTTCCGTGGTGTTCCTCGATCGCACGACGCCGAGCAACACAATGCTGATCGACGGCGACGGCGCGCTGATCATCGGCCTCGCCGACATGGCGCTCTATGATCTGGCACTTCCCAAGCAGATCCGCCGTGCCAAGGTGCGCGAGGCGATCAGCACCGCCGATGCGGTCCTGTGCGACGCCAACCTGCCGTCGACGGCACTGGAGCGGCTGGTGGCGCTTGCCGCCGGCAAGCCGGTCTTCGGCCTCGCCGTCTCACCAGACAAGGCGGTGCGGCTCGCGCCGGTGCTTGGCAGCCTGGCGATGGTCTTCATGGACCGGCGCGAGGCCATCGCACTCGCCGATGTCGGTATCGACACGGCGGAGCGTGATATCATCGACCGCCTGAGGCGCGCCGGCCTCAAAGGCGGCGTGGTGACGGCGGATGACGGTCCGGTGCTGGGTTTCGACGAAGCCGGCGCCTTCTCGATCCTGCCGCCGAAAAAAGTCGCGGACGGCGCCGCCGATGCGCTGGCGGGCGCAATGGTCGCCGCCCTGCTGCGCGGCCTGACGCTGCGCGCGGCGCTGCGCGACGGCGTTGCCGCAGCAATGCTCGCGATCGAAAGTGCCGGGCTTGTGCCGGTCTTAACGGCGGCAGACTTTGCCGACGCGCTGGCCCTTGTGCCCGAGCCGCAGAAATTGGCATGAGCTGATGACCAGTGGAGAGGTAGCCTATTTGCCGGCACGCAGCCCCGCTTCATAGGCCCGGCGTGCCCAGACCGACATCTCATCCGGATCGTCGAAGGCGCTGTCGGGAACGCTCCAATACGGCATCGACACCAGCTTGCCGTGCCGCGACCCCGTATAGGTCCATTGCCGACAGCCGGCCGCCTCGAATTCGGGCGCGCTTTCCGCGTCGGCCTTCAGCATCAATTCGCCGCGCACCACGATGGCGACGATAACGCCGTCAAAATAGATGCCCTTGCCGCCGAACATCTTGCGAATGCTGACCGGGCCGAGGCCTTCGAAAAGTTCGGCAATGCGTTCATTGTCCATGCCGCGATCATGTCACCCGGATTTAGGCTTGTCATCGCCGCAACCGGCACCATCCTGACAAGTTGAAAACCAATTTCGTCGGAGTTTTTCATGCCGCTTCTGCTCAAAGGGTCCTGCCGGTGCAATGCTGTCCGATTCGAGGTGGAAAGCCACACGCCGGTGCCGTTCATGCTCTGCTACTGCTCGATCTGCCGCAAGCAGCAGGGCGGCGGTGGCTTTGCCATCAATCTCGGCGCCGATTACGAGACGCTCAAAATCAAGGGCAAGCGCAATCTCGGCGTCTACCGGGCCGAGATCGAGGACGACGAGCATCCGCAGTGCGAGATCTCGTCAGGCGAGCGGAATTTCTGCAGGAAATGCGGATCGGCACTGTGGCTCTACGATCCGACCTGGCCGGAGCTGGTCCACCCCTTCGCCTCGGCGATCGACACAGACCTGCCGAAACCGCCTGAAAAGGTGCACCTCATGCTGAAATACAAGGCGAACTGGGTCGAGCCCGAGATCGGCAAGGACGACAAGACCTTCGACGTCTATCCCGAGGAATCGATCGCAGACTGGCACAAGCGGACGGGAATGTGGGTGGATTAGCATTCTTCGCCCCGTTTACGGGGAGAAGATGCCGGCAGGCAGATGAGGGCGGCGCAAACATCACAGAGGCCGGCTCTGCCCCTCATCCGGCCCTTCGGGCCACCTTCTCCCCGTAAACGGGGAGAAGAAAGAATCAGGCCGATGCGCGCGCCTCGGCCAGCGCCTTCAGATCAGCCGGCTTGAGCTCAACCGATTCGCCGCAGCCGCAGGCCGAGCTCTGGTTCGGGTTGCGGAAGGTGAAGCCGGTGCGCAGCGTCGTCTGCTCGAAATCCATCTCGGTGCCGAACAGGAAAAGCGCTGCCTCAGGCGCGACATAGACATGGGCGCCGTCGCGCTCGATATGATCGTCCTTGGTGTTGGGCTCGGTCACCAGGTCGACCGTATATTCCATACCGGCGCAGCCGCCCTTCTTGATGCCAAGGCGAATGCCGTGCGCATTCTCACGGGTTGCGACGATCTCGCGAACCCGGTCGGCAGCCTTTTCGGTCATCGTGATGACGGCGAAGCGTCCCATCTTTTCTTTCTCCACTTTCGCGCGGGTCCAAGGCCCGTGGAATGAGTCTTCCCTAAAATGGTGAAGTTTCATGCCGGGCGCAACCCCGGTATGACGCGCAATTTGAACAGCGCGGCGTCTGTTGTATATCGAAGGTTGCTAGCAGTTAGATGTCGGTTGCGGCTGACGACGAGGATAGAATGCCGGTTGACCCAAATCAGATGGTAGAATTTCGGGCGTCGCCCGTTCGGTTATTTTTACTGGTCATCGGGGCGCTAGCTTTCTCGGCCTTGGGTTTTGCAATGGGTGGTTGGCCATCATCCGTAGGCGTAACTCCGGGCAGTTTTGTACAGCTCATGGGATGGATAGGCGGACCGTTGTTCTCAGGCACGGTCCTGATCGTGATTTGGCAATATTTTAAAACTGGATTGCCAATTCTGACGCTTTCACCGGAAGGGTTGCGAGATACCCGAATCTCGGCAGCGTTCATACCTTGGGCCGACGTCCAAAAGCTGTCCGTGCGGGACCATCAACGCACTAAGATGCTCGTGGTCAAAATATCAGAAGCAGTATGGCGTGAGTTACCTCTCACGCTGTTGGCGCGTTGGAGCCGCACTGCCAATCGCTCCTTCGGAATTGATGGGCTATGCATTCCTACAGCGGAGTTCAGCGTGAAGTTTGAGGACTTTTTCCAACTTGTTGCTGCCTACTCCAAGGCCCATGGCAGCACCATCGATTAAGGATCAATACCAGCCCACCGCGACCTGCGCCTCTTCCGACATGCGGTCGGGCGACCAGGGCGGATCGAAGGTCATGTTGACCTCGACGCCGGACACGCCTTCGACAGCGCCGACGGCGTTTTCCACCCAGCCGGGCATTTCGCCGGCCACCGGGCAGCCGGGCGCGGTTAGCGTCATGTCGATCTTGACCGAGCGGTCGTCCTCGATGTCGATCTTGTAGATCAGGCCAAGCTCGTAGATGTCGGCCGGGATTTCCGGGTCGTAGACCGTCTTCAGCGCCGAGACGATGTCGTCGGTCAGCCGCGCCAGTTCGTCGGCGGGTATGGCCGAGGCGGAAACCAGACCGTTGGCAGTCGTCTCCGAAGTGGTCTCAGCGGTGCGGCCTGCATCATCCATGATCGTCATCCGAAGAACTTGCGCGCTTTTTCGAGCGCATCGGCCAAAGCGTCGACTTCGGCCCTGGTATTATACATGCCGAACGATGCCCTGCATGTGGAGGTTACGCCGAAACGTTTCAACAGCGGCTGGGCGCAATGCGTGCCGGCGCGGACAGCAACGCCCTGCCTGTCGATGACCATCGACACGTCATGGGCATGAATGCCCTGCAATTCGAAGGAGATGATGGCGCCCTTATCAGGCGCGTCGCCGAAGATGCGCAGCGAATTGATGGCACGCAGCCGCTGATGCGCATAATCCTTCAGATCGGCTTCGTGCGCGGCAATGCGCTCGCGGCCGATCTTTTCCATGTATTCCAGCGCCGCACCCAGCCCTATCGCCTGGACGATCGGCGGCGTTCCGGCCTCAAAGCGGTGCGGCGGATCGTTGTAGGTGACGAAGTCTTGCGTCACCTCCTCGATCATCTCGCCGCCGCCCATGAACGGTCGCATGCGCTCCAGCATGTCCTTCTTGCCGTAGAGCACGCCGATGCCCGAGGGCCCATAGACCTTGTGGCCGGTGAAGACGAAGAAATCGCAGTCGAGGTCCTGCACGTCGATCGGCATATGCACGGCGCTCTGGCTGCCGTCGACCAGCACCGGAATGCCGCGCGCATGCGCGATGCGGACGATCTCCTTGATCGGCGTCACCGTGCCCAGCGCGTTCGACATGTGCGTGATGGCGACGAGCTTGGTGCGGTCGGTCAGCCGCTTCTCGAACTCCTCGATGTGGAAGATGCCGAGATCGTCGACCGGCACCCAGACCAGTTTCGCGCCCTGCCGCTCGCGGATGAAATGCCACGGCACAATGTTGGAATGGTGCTCCATGATCGACAGCACGATTTCATCGCCCTCGCCGATATTGGGCATGCCGAAGCCATAGGCGACGGTGTTGATCGCCGCGGTCGTGTTCGAGGTGAAGACGATGTTGTCGGTATCAGGCGCGTTCAGAAATCTTTGCACAATCTTGCGCGCGTTCTCAAAGGCGTCGGTCGCCGCATTGGACAGGAAATGCAGGCCACGATGGACGTTGGCGTATTCCTGGGAATAGGTGTGCTGGATGGCGTCGAGCACGGCCTGCGGCTTCTGCGCCGAGGCGCCATTGTCGAGATAGACCAGCGGTTTGCCGTAGACTTCCCGCGACAGGATCGGAAAGTCGCGGCGTATCGCCTCGACGTCGTAGGGAATGTTTTCGACTTTCTGGTCCATTTCGAAGTCCTTGCCGCTCTACGCCGCGTTCGTTCCAACACCCCTCATCCGTCTTGGCGCTTTCGCGCCAATCCACCTTCTCCCACAAGGGGAGAAGGTCTGGCGCTCTTCCTTCTCCCCTTGTGGGAGAAGGTGGCCGAGCGGAGCTCGGTCGGATGAGGGGTGTTGGCCGAAGCGCCAGACTCTCACCCACTGCTATCCGTGCGCCGCGAACCAGCCGTCGAGCCTCGTTTCCAGCGCCTCGACGATCGCCTCGTCGTCCAGTTCCTCGATCACCTCGGCGACGAATGCCTTCACCAACAGGCCACGCGCCGACTTCTCGTCGATGCCGCGCGCCATCAGGTAGAACAGGTGGCTATGGTCGATCTCGGTGACGGTCGCGCCATGGCCGCAGACGACGTCGTCGGCGAAGATTTCGAGCTCAGGCTTGGTCGAGAACTCGCCGTCATCGGACAGAAGCAGCGTGTTGCAGGCCATCTTGGCGTTGGTCTTCTGCGCATATTGGTGGACGTTGATGCGCCCCTGGAAGACGCCGCGCGCTCTTCCGGTCACCACGTTGCGGATCACCTCCGTTGAAGCCGTGTGCGGCACGGTATGGTCAAGCACCATGGTCACGTCGGTATGCGTGTCGCCGGCAAGCAGGTTGATGCCGCGCAGCGTGAAGTCGGCGCCTTCGCCGGTGGTCTTCACCACGATCTCCTGGCGCACCAGCTTGCCGCCGGCGTTCATGACGAACAGCGTCAGCTTCGCATCCTTGCCGAGATGCGCCTTGAATTGGGCAAGATGCGTTGCCGTATCCGGCTGCTCCTGCACGATGAGCCACGTCACGTCGGCGCCCTCCTCAAGGAGAAGCTGGCTGACCGAGCTGACGAGTGCGGCGCCCTCGCCCGCCTGGCGCTCGACGATAACAGCCTTAGCGCCGGCGCCGACGCGGACGCTGAGGCGAACATGCGTCTGGCCGCCGGCCTGCAGGTTCTGCAGTTCGATCGGCTTGTCCAGTTCGGTGCCGTCGGCGATGTCGACAAAATAGCCGTCGGCCACGAAAGCGGTGTTCAGCGCGCCGATGGCATCGTCGACGCCATAGGCATCGAGGCCCGGCGCGATACTGCCGTCGGTCAGTTTCTCCGACAGGCGCTGCACGGCAATGCCCTCGATATCAGGCAGTTTCGCGCTCGACACGCCGTTCAGCACCGGCAGAACAGCGGACCCTTCGACAACAGGCGCAATGGCTCTCGCGACAGCTGCGGGATCGAAATCCGGCACCGAAGTCAGCAGGCGGCGCAGATCGGTGTAGTGCCAGGATTCGATGCGCCGCGTCGGCAGGCCGCTCTTGATCGCTTCGATTGCGTCGTCGCGCTTCAGCATCACCGTGCCGTCACCGGGCAGCAGCGACAGCCGGTCGCTGAAGGCGTCGATCAGCGCCGTTTCGGCCGGCGTCCGCTGGGGTGTCGTGTGTATATTCATCAGTTTCGCCTTGCTTGGCTTGCCTTCTGGGCCTTCTGGCATCTCACGCGGCTTGGCCAATCACGCCGGCATAGCCATTGGCCTCGAGGTCGAGCGCCAGCGACTTGTCGCCCGACTTGACCACCTGGCCTCTGTACAGCACGTGCACACTATCCGGCACGATGTATTGAAGCAGGCGCTGGTAGTGGGTGATGATGACGATGGCGCGGTCTGGCGCGCGCAACGCATTGACGCCTTCCGAGACGATCTTGAGCGCATCGATGTCGAGGCCGGAATCAGTCTCGTCGAGCACGCACAGTTTTGGCTCCAGAAGCTTCATCTGCAGGATCTCGGCGCGCTTCTTCTCGCCGCCGGAGAAGCCGACATTGAGCGGCCGTTTCAGCATCGCCATGTCCATGTCGAGCAAGGCGGCCGCGTCCTTCACGCGCTTCAGGAATTCGGGGATCTTCAGCGGCTCCTCGCCGCGCGCCTTGCGCTGCTCGTTCATCGCCACTTTCAGGAATTCCATCGTCGCCACACCCGGTATCTCCATCGGATACTGGAAGGCGAGAAAGATGCCTGATGTGGCGCGCTCGGCCGGGTCCATTTCGAGGATCGATTGGCCGTTGTAGAGAATGTCGCCTTCTGTGACTTCATAATCCTCGCGCCCGGCGAGGATGTAGGACAGCGTCGATTTTCCCGAGCCGTTGGGGCCCATGATGGCGGCAACCTCGCCGGCCCTCACTGTCAGGTTCAGGCCGCGGATGATCTCGGTGCCGTCATCGACGATACGGGCGTGCAAATTCCTGATCTCAAGCATCTTTTTCTACTTTCGTGTTCTTGTTGTTCTCGACGCTCGGTCCTGGACGGGATATCCCTAAAAGCGCGCCCGCAAGATCGCCAGTAACCAACATCCAGCCAAAAAACCCAACCGCGCCTAGGCCCGCAATTGAACCACCAATAGTCTTTACCGAACTCAGGCCAAACATTGCGCCTATCAGAGCCATCACGGCACCTCCAACAGCCAGCGTCAGCAAGAGCATCAGAACGATGAATATCAAGCTCTCGATTCGCTCGAAGAATTTCCAGGAGCGCCGTTCCATCTAATCAGCCCACCGAGCCTTCCAGCGAAATGCCGATCAGCTTCTGCGCCTCGACTGCGAACTCCATCGGCAGTTGCTGGATGACGTCCTTGACGAAGCCGTTGACGATCAGCGCGATCGCCTCTTCTTCCGGAATGCCGCGCTGCATGACGTAGAACTTCTGGTCCTCGGAGATTTTCGAGGTGGTCGCTTCATGCTCGAACTGCGCCGTTGCGTTCTTGGCTTCCATGTAGGGCACGGTGTGCGCGCCGCACTGGTCGCCGATCAGCAGCGAGTCACAGTTGGTGAAGTTACGAGCATTGGTCGCCTTGCGGTGCGCCGACACCTGGCCGCGATAGGTGTTCTGCGAGAAGCCGGCGGCGATGCCCTTGGAAATGATTCGGCTCGACGTGTTCTTGCCGAGATGGATCATCTTGGTGCCGCTGTCGACCTGCTGGTAGCCGTTCGACACGGCGATCGAATAGAACTCGCCGCTGGAATCGTCTCCGCGCAGGATGCAGCTCGGATATTTCCAGGTAATCGCGGAGCCGGTCTCGACTTGCGTCCACGAAATCTTCGAACGGTGGCCACGGCAGTCGCCGCGCTTGGTGACGAAATTGTAGATGCCGCCCTTGCCCTCGGCGTCGCCGGGGTACCAGTTCTGCACCGTCGAGTATTTGATCTCGGCATCGTCGAGTGCGATCAGTTCGACCACGGCGGCGTGAAGCTGGTTCTCGTCGCGCTGCGGCGCCGTGCAGCCTTCGAGATAGGAGACGTAAGCCCCTTCCTCGGCGATGATCAGCGTGCGCTCGAACTGGCCGGTGTTCTTCTCGTTCATGCGGAAATAGGTCGACAGTTCCATCGGGCAGCGCACGCCCTTGGGCACGAAGACGAAGGAACCGTCGGTGAACACCGCGGAATTCAGCGTGGCGTAGAAATTGTCGGAGGTCGGCACGACCGAACCGAGATATTTCTTCACCAGTTCAGGGTGCTCGCGGATCGCTTCCGAGATCGAGCAGAAGATGACGCCGGCCTGCGCCAACTCCTTCTTGAAGGTGGTAACGACGGAAACCGAATCGAACACGGCGTCGACGGCAACGCGGCCCGACTTATAGACATTGTCGCTGGCTTCCTCGAGTTCCGACGCATCGGTCTTCTGCACGCCGGCAAGGATTTCCTGTTCCTTCAGTGGGATACCGAGCTTTTCGTAGACCCTCAACAGTTCGGGATCGACGTCGCTCAGCGATGTCGGTCCCGGCGTGCTCTTGGGCGCCGCATAATAGTGGAGGTCCTGGAAATCGATCTTCGGATAATGGACGCGCGCCCACTTCGGCTCGTCCAGCGTCACCCAGCGCCGATACGCTTCCAGACGCCATTCCAGCATCCAGGACGGTTCGTCCTTCTTCGCCGAAATGAAGCGGATAATGTCCTCGCTCAGCCCCTTTGGGGCCTTGTCCATCGCGATTTCGGTCTGGAATCCGTATTTGTATTGGTCGACGTCGATCTTTCGGACCCGATCGATCGTGTCCTGCACAGCAGGCATTAGCGTTCTCCATCCACGCCGGGGTCAAGGCCCGGCAGTTTTCAAACTATGGCACCGCGAAACCAGTACCCGTGAGGCATCCAAGGCGGCGTAAGTTCCATATAGTGCGTCCCTGCCGGAAATTCACCCGGCCACCATGAAACGCACGGCTCTACCAGGCCGGAAGACCTGCATCATTCTGCCGCACTCAGGCAGCTTCTTCCCTGCCCCCGCGGCGCGAGGCGATACCTGCCAGCGCAGTGCGGAACAGTTCGATGTCCTCGGCGCTCGTTGCGTGGCCGATGGACACACGCAAAGCGCCAAGGCTGTCACTGTGCCCCATCGCTTTCAGCACATGGCTCGGGCCGACCTTGCCCGAGGAACAGGCGGAACCGGCCGACAGCGCCACGCCCGCCAGATCGAAGGCGATCTGCGCCGTCTCGGCCTTGATGCCCGCAATAGCGAAGAATGTCGTATTGGCAAGCCTCGGCGCGCCGGTTCCGATGACTTCCGCATCCGGCACCAGCGTTTTCACGATGGCCTCGATCTCGTCGCGGCGGCTACCGACCGCATCGATGCTCTTCAATCCGATCAGGGCCTCCCGCGCCGCCGCGCCAAAACCAGCGATCGCGGCCAGATTTTCGGTGCCGCCACGATGACCCTTTTCCTGGCCGCCGCCGGCGATCAACGGCCTAGGCATCATCAGGTCCGAGGCGGCGATAATGGCGCCAACGCCCTTGGGACCACCGATCTTGTGCGAGGACAAAATTAGGTAATCGGCGTAACCCGCTGACATATCAAGCGGAATGCGACCGGCTGCCTGCACGGCGTCGACGATCAGGATGCCGCCGGCCGGCTTGACGATTTCGGCGATGCGGTCGATCGGCTGGATGACGCCGGTCTCGTTGTTGGCGGCATGGATCGCCACCAGCGGCAGGCCGCCTGCCTTGTCATGACGGCCAAGTGCCGAGGCCAACGCGTCCAGCCTGACAATGCCGTCGGCGTCGACGCCGATCCGCGTCACCAGGGCTGCCGGAAAACGCCCGCCACTCAGTATACAAGGATGATCGGCTTCGCAGACATAGAGCCGGCTCATGCGGACAGCGCCGCGCCCCATCTGCCAGTCCGGCGTCAGCAGCGTCGAGGCGGCTTCCGTCGCACCGGAGGTGAAGACGACATGCTCGGCCGTGGCGTTGACCAGCGCCGCCACGTCGCGCCTTGCATGTTCGATCAGCCGCCGTGCGGCGCGGCCCTCGGCATGGACCGACGACGGGTTGGCGGCGGCATCGAGCGCGGCAATCATTGCCGTACGCGCCGCGGCAAGCAGCGGCGCGCTGGCATTGTAGTCGAGATAGGCGCGTGGTCCGGCCATTTTCGTTTCAATCGGTCCCTTCAAGAGCCATTCCGCGAGGTTTGCGCGTTATTTCCTTGAAATTGCAAGGCAAGACGTCCTATTTACGCGGCGTGCGGCGTGGGTAGCCGAGCCATTGCGTTTTGGCCACCCAGTTTTGAACAATTCTAAACTAGCTTCTAGAAAGACGCTCGCCCTGCGTCAAGGCCAGAGGAAGAGTTGTTCCAGGCGCCGCGCATTCTTATGCCATGTGGAGTATTTTATGCCTGAGGTCATTTTCACCGGTCCGGCCGGCCGCCTGGAGGGTCGCTACCAGCCTTCCAAGGAAAAGAGCGCGCCGATTGCCATCATCCTGCACCCGCACCCCCAGTTCGGCGGCACGATGAACAACAAGATCGTCTACGACCTCTTCTACATGTTCCAGAAGCGGGATTTCACCACGCTTCGCTTCAATTTCCGCGGCATCGGCCGCAGCCAGGGCGAATTCGACCACGGCACCGGCGAATTGTCGGATGCGGCCGCGGCACTTGACTGGGTGCAGTCGCTGCATCCGGATTCCAAGAGCTGCTGGGTCGCCGGCTATTCGTTCGGCTCGTGGATCGGCATGCAGCTTCTGATGCGCCGGCCGGAGATTGAAGGCTTCATCTCGATCGCGCCGCAGCCCAACACCTATGACTTCTCATTCCTGGCTCCCTGCCCGTCGTCAGGCCTCATCATCCATGGCGACGCCGACAAGGTCGCGCCGCCAAAGGACGTGCAGGGGTTGGTCGACAAGCTGCACACGCAAAAGGGCATCACCATCACCCAGAAGACCTTGCCCGGCGCCAACCATTTCTTCTCCAACGACGCGGACCTCCTGCTCCAGGAATGCGCGGACTATCTCGATCGCCGTCTGGCTGGCGAATTGTCCGACCCGCGGCCGAAACGGTTGCGATAACAGCGATGTACCAGCCCCCGCATTTCCAGGAAACGCGAAAGGACGTCCTGCACGGGCTGATCCGGGCGCATCCGCTTGGGCTGCTGATTTCAAATGGGGCCGAGGGGCCGGTCGCGAACGCGATCCCGTTCCTGCTCGACGCCGAAGTGCCACCAAACGGCAGGCTGCGCGCCCACCTGGCGAGAGCCAATCCGCAATGGCGCCTGCTGGCCGACAGCAAGGCATCGCCCGTGCTGGTCGTCTTCCAGGGCACCGACGCCTATGTGACGCCGTCCTGGTACGAAACCAAGCGCGAAACCGGGAAGGTCGTGCCGACCTGGAACTACGCCATTGTCCAGGTGCGCGGTGCCGTCAGGGTGATCGAGGACCAGGATTGGCTGGCCCAGCAGATTTCCGATCTGACGGTATCACAGGAAGCCGCTCGCGAAGCACCCTGGGCTGTGACCGACGCACCAGCCAGCTTCATCCAGTCGCAGATCAAGGGCATTGTCGGGCTGGAAATCGAGATCACGGATATGCAAGGCAAGTGGAAGGTCAGCCAGAACCGGCCCATCGCCGACCGTAGCGGTGTCGCCGAGGGGCTCGAGAGCGAGGATCCGAACTCGCCCGACATGGTCCGGCTTGTACGATCCTACGGCGGACTGGACGACAGATAGGACCGACCTTGTGCAAGGTCGCAGCCTGGAGACTCCCAGGGATTTGCTGCGGCCAGGAAGGCATCGGTGTCGACCTTACCGGCTTGCGCCACGTCGCGCTGAGAGGCAGGTCGCTCAATCGACCTTCGTCATCGCCGCCTTGCGCTCGTTGGCGATCAACCACAGGTTGCGGATGTAGATGAACAGGCCCAGGGCCTGGCCGGCGATGAACACCGGATCCTGCCGCTGGATGGCGTAGATCAGCAGCAGGCTGCCGCCGAACAGCGAAAAGAACCAGAAAGCGATCGGCACGACGCTGCGCTTGGCTTTTTCCGATGCGACCCACTGCACGACGAAGCGCATGCTGAAAAAGAACTGGGCGACAAAGCCGAGCAGAATCCACGTATCGAACTGCTTGACGAAGACGTCGTGAAGCCAGGTCGCAAGCTCCTGAAGCACGTTAGCCATGCCGGATTTCCTCTGTTTTTGGCATTCTGCGGCGCCGGCGGCGCAGCCACCAGACACCGGCGAGATCAAGCACCCCTTGCAGGCCGCGGTCGAAAATTCCGTAATTCGACTTGCCGTGGCGGCGAGAGCGGTCGACCACGTCGCAATGCACGACGCGATACCCCTCCTGGATGACGAGGGCCGGAACAAAGCGGTGCGTGCCGTCGAAGAACGGCAATTTCCTGAGGATGTCGGTATGGATCGCCTTCAGACCGCAGCCCGTGTCGCGGGTCTCGTCATGCAGGACGGCCTTTCTCAGCCAGTTGGCAAAACGGGACGCCAGTTGCTTGATCTTGCTGTCGCGACGTTTCAGGCGCTGCCCTTGCGCAACGCCGAAACCGGGACCGGCCTGCCGCAGCGCATCGACCAGCACCGGAATGTATTTGGGATCGTTCTGACCGTCGCCATCGATCGTGGCGACGATATCGCCGCGGGCCGCCCATGCGCCCGAACGCACAGAGAGAGACTGGCCGGCGGATTTTTCATGCCGGAGGTGGCGAAGCGGAAACGGGCGAAGCACTGCCTGGGCGGCAAGCACCGAGGTGGTCTCATCGGTCGAACCGTCATTGACGACGATCACCTCGAAGTCGCGCCCGGCCATCGCCGCCCCGATCTCATCAAGCAGAAGCGGCAGGTTCGCCGCCTCGTTCCGGCAAGGAATGACGATGGATATCTCCGGCATTTCGCGTCGGGCTCTGTCACAGGATATTGGCATTCGATTCGATGCCGTGCGGTGCCGTTCCAGCGGGTCAGGTGCGGCGAGAACCCGCTGGCGCGGCGCCTCATTACGCCAGCCCAAACGATGAAGCAAGGATGCAGCCGGAAGGCGAGCTTGCGCCGTTTCAAGGCTCGTGATTGCGTTCGCACCGAACCGGTCATGTAAAACGCGACCGGATGCAAAACCGGATTCCCCTTTTGCTGACCGCGCTTGGATGCTAAACGCCCGCGTTCACGCATACCACGCCCGATCCGCTTCGGTTGGGCGCTTTCGGGAAAGAAAAAATGTCCGCCTTCAAATCCGATTTCCTGCGCATAATGAGCGAGCGCGGTTTCATCCACCAGATTTCGGATGATGCCGGCCTCGACCAGCTTTTCGCCAAGGAAACGGTGACCGCCTATGTCGGTTACGACGCCACGGCGACCAGCCTGCATATCGGCAATCTGATTTCCGCGACCATGCTCTACTGGCTGCAGGAGACCGGCCACCGGCCGATCGCGCTGATGGGCGGCGGCACCTCGATGATCGGCGATCCTTCCTTCCGCGACGACCAGCGCAAGCTTTTGACGCCTGAGGCCATCGCCACCAACATCGAGGGCATCAAGCGCATCTTCGGCCGCATCCTGCGTTTCGGCGACGGTCCGAACGACGCGATCATGATCAACAATGCCGACTGGCTGATGAAGCTCAACTATGTCGAGTTCCTGCGCGATGTCGGCCGGCATTTTTCGGTCAACCGCATGTTGACCTTCGACAGCGTCAAGCTGAGGCTCGAGCGCGAACAATCGCTGTCGTTCCTCGAATTCAACTACATGATCCTGCAGGGCTATGATTTCGTCGAGCTCAGCCGGCGATATGGCTGCCGCCTGCAGATGGGCGGATCGGACCAGTGGGGCAACATCATCAACGGCGTCGATCTCGGACACCGCATGGGTACGCCGCAGCTTTATGCCCTGACCACACCGCTGCTGACGACGTCGTCAGGCGCAAAGATGGGCAAATCGGCGAAGGGCGCGGTCTGGCTGAACGGCGATCTCTACTCGCCCTATGATTTCTGGCAGTACTGGCGCAACACCGAGGACGCCGACGTCACGCGCTTCCTCAAGATTTTCACCCGCCTGCCGCTCACCGAGATCGCCCGGCTCGCCGCGCTTGGCGGCTCCGAGATCAACGAGGCCAAGAAGGTCCTGGCCACGGAAACGACGGCCATCGTGCACGGCCGCGCGGCAGCCGAGCAAGCCGAGGAAACCGCGCGCAAGACGTTCGAAGAAGGCGCGCTGGCCGAAACGCTGCCGACCGTCGAGGTCGGCAAGGCCGATCTGGAAAGCGGCGTCGGCATATTGTCGCTGTTCGTTACCGCCGGGCTGGCGGCGTCCAACGGCGAGGCGCGGCGACACATCCAGGGCGGCGCGGTGCGGCTGAACGACCAGTCCGTTTCCGATGATCGCCGGTTGGTGACACTTCAGGATCTCGGCCCGGAACAAGTCGTAAAACTGTCGCTCGGCAAGAAAAAACACGTTCTGGTGCGGCCGGTCTGACCAGCGCCTGATCGATCTCGATGGAGTCGGGATGGGGCTTCATTAGCCCTTTTCTGAAACCGGTTTCACTTCTTGCTGCGCTGACCTTCGGTTCGGGATCACGGCCTAGGCAAGAGCACCGTCAAACCCTGACCCTCCAAGACATTCAGTTGGCGCACGAACGGCCGCCATCGAGTGGAAAGCCGCCTTTGAGCCTGTGATGATGGTCAGGTGTCGTGGAAGGGGGGCAAGAGCCGACGTGATAGGCCATAGGCCCCAACTTTTTACGCGGTGGAAACTTGCATGTTCGCGAGC
This sequence comes from Mesorhizobium sp. WSM4841, assembly GCF_055811515.1. Classification (NCBI taxonomy): domain Bacteria; kingdom Pseudomonadati; phylum Pseudomonadota; class Alphaproteobacteria; order Hyphomicrobiales; family Phyllobacteriaceae; genus Mesorhizobium; species Mesorhizobium sp. WSM4841. The sequence continues at coordinate 84,045 of NZ_JBVVQC010000026.1, read as the reverse complement.
AAGTGCGCGGACGCATACGCTTCGCGTATATTGTGTAGGCGAAGGACCCGGCGCTCTAGCGACCGCATAAGGAGGGCCTCGCGAGTTACCGCTCAGATGCGCGGCGCGAAACCCTGGCTCTTCCGTCGATGATCTCGCCGTCGGGAATTCGTGCGTTAATCATACCTTCCTTCCGCCCCGCCAAGGGGGCTGCTTTCACAAGGGTATGCGCCCGCCGTATTAAGATATTGCCGGAAACGTGACGACGAAGCAGGCGCCGCCGCCGGACGGCGATTTGTGGTGCACAGTTGCGCCGTGGTGCAAGGCGATTTGGCGCACCAGCGACAGTCCGAGGCCCCAGCCGCCGGCCATCTCGCTGCGGCCCTGTGGTCGGAAGAACGGCTCGAAGACGCGCTCGCTGGTACCTTCCGGCAGGCCCGGTCCGTGATCGCGCACCTTGAGCACCACAGAGCCGCCTTCGGTTCCCACATGCGCGCTGACCGGCGGGCTGCCATGTCTCTGCGCGTTCTGCATGAGATTGCGAACCAGCCGCGTGAGCAGTGTCGGGTCGCCCGACACGATGCCGGGTTCGCCTGACACGTCGACGCCGGAGCGCGCGCCTTCCTCGGCCGTAAGCGCCAGCAGATCCACCGGCTCCACCCGTTCCAGCTTCTCGATATGGTCGAGCCTGCTGGCAAGCAGGATTTCCTCCACCAGCGCATCGAGTTCGGCGAGGTCACGCACGATCTCGTCGCGCATCGGGCCGCTCTGTCCGTCGGCGTTGAGGTCGATCGCCATGCGCAGGCGCGCAAGCGGCGAGCGCAACTCGTGACTGGCATTGGCAAGGAGCGAGCGGTGCGCGACAAGCAGCCGCGCGATCTGCTCGGCGGCGCGGTTGAAGCTCGCCGCCACCGCCGCAACCTCATCGTTGCCCCTCACTGCGACGCGCGTGTCAAGGGCGCCTTTGCCCCAGCGATCCACGCCCTGGCGCAATGCTTCAAGGCGGCGTGTAAGATGACGCACGACCGGAAAGGCGGCAAGCCCTATCACCGCCGCGATCAGCGCGAGAAAGGCAAGTGGGCTGCGGCCGGCCGGGCCGAACGGCACTCTCAGCCGCGCCGCGATCACCCTTCCGTCCGGCTGCCGGCTGATCAGCAGGTGATGCCCGCCGGGACGCATCTTGCGCCGCGATCCGATCTCTTGCGGGGGGATCGGCCGACCGGCCGCTGCAAGCAGCCGACCCTGCGGTCCGTAGACGGAGATGTCGGCATCGAAGGCCGCCGAAAGCCGCTCGACCGTCGCCTGCAGCAAGGCGGGGTCGGAGTCTGCCGGCAGCATCGCCTCGATGAAGGCGTCGCGCCGGCCACTCCAGCCGGCATGTTCGCGTTCCTGGCCCATGCGTACGAAGATCGCGCTGGCGATCGCCACTACGGCGAGGCTGACGAGCACGGTGAGATAGATCTTGACGAAAAGGCTGCTGCGCATGGCTTATCTGTCACCGTCCTGGAAACGGGCAAAGACATAGCCCGCGCCGCGTACCGTAAGGATGCGGCGAGGATGTCTCGGATCGATCTCGATCGCGGCGCGGATGCGCGAGACATGCACGTCGATCGACCGGTCGAACGCTTCCAGTTCTTCGCCCTTGACCATGTCCATGAGCTGCTCGCGCGACAGCGTGCGCCCGGCATTTTCGGCGAGCGCCACCAGCAGGTCGAACTGGTAGCTGGTCATCGGGCAGTCGCGCCCGTCGACGCGGGCCGAGCGCGAGGAAGGGTCGATCTCCAGCCGTCCGAAGCGGAGGATGCGCGGGGAGGCGTTCGCGCCGGCGTTGCGGCGGCGCAGGATTGCCTTCAGCCGCGCCAGCAACTCGCGCGGATTGAACGGCTTCGGCAGATAATCGTCGGCGCCTATTTCCAACCCCACGATGCGGTCGGTCTCGTCGCCTCGCGCCGTCAGCATCAGAACCGGCACATCGAAGTTCGCGCGGATGCGCTTGAGCGCCTCGAAGCCGTCCATGTCAGGCAGCATGACGTCGAGTATCACGGCATCGGGCGACAGCCGCGCGATCTCGGCAATGCCTGCGCCGGCCGTCTCCGCCGCTCGCACACGAAAGCCGTTGTCCGTCAGATATTCCGCGAGCATGGCGGACAGGCGCCTGTCGTCGTCGACGATGAGAACCTGGTCCGCCATGCTCGTTTGTTTGCTCCGATTCGAAACTGTGCCGGTACAGAGCTTACCAGCGGCGGTGCCAGCCGCGATCCTCGAAATGTTCGACCAGCTCCGCCCGTTGCTCGGCCGTCAGCACCTCGGCGGCGTCGAGCAGCGCCGTCGTCAGCTTGCGCGAGGCCTCATCGACCGCCGCGATGCGCTCGGCTCGCAGCTTCTCCGCTGCCTCGCGGTCGATGGTTGCGGCGCCGAGCAGCTTGGCGACATCGTCTCGCGTGTCGCGGAAGCCTCGCATGATCGGGCGGACATCGTCGTGGAGCTTGTCCATGATCGCCTCCAGCTTGTCTTCCTGCTCGGGTGTGGCGTCGACCTCATCGAGCATGCGCTCAAAGTGATGGCCGCCGAAACCCGGGCCGCCAAACCCCATGCCGTGGCGGAAATTGGCCTGCATGTGCATGCCGGGACCGCCGTCGCTCTCGCCCATGCTGAAGCGCTGCATGCGCCCGTAATCCTGGCTGAGCGCGCCGGCGACGCCGACGCCGGCAAGCGCCGCTATCGCAATGCCGCCTATGGCGATGCGCTTGCCCCAGCTCTTCTTCTGCGGGGTGCCGGAGAGGCCGGCCGGTTCCTGATGGTTCGTTTCCATGATGCTGGTCCTTTCGCTAATGCGGCATCTCTGCCGCGACTGGGCCAGACTAGGAGCGCAATGTTTCGGCCGTTGCGGGCGAATGTAAAGTTGTGTGAAGCCGGCAAGGCGCTATTGCGGCGGAGCAGCGGGAGTGCTGCGGTGGTTCTCCACCCTACCTGAAACCCCGCGTCATGAGCTTGATCTGATCGATGTGGCCGTAAGGGTCAATCTTTACGGTTTGCTGAAGGATGCGCCACTTGCCGACCTCAGCACCTCTAAGCGCGAACGTCTGGTGTGATGCCCGATGCGGGCGTTCGTAGGGCATCTCGCTGTTACATCGCGGTGACAAAAGCACCGCCACGGTGGCGTCAACCGGTTACACAGAGCAGGAAATATCTCCGGCCTTCTGGGAGTGGTCAGCGTCCCCAGAGGCTGCGTGGGCGTGTCGTCGGGTTGGCTGTTAGCGCGGCGACTGGAACGCTCGCAAGCGGGATAGCGAAGTCTCGTGAAGGCAAGGTCAAGCTGCGTTCTCCGTTCTGTATCGGCGACGGGCGGCGACTGGGAGAGATGGATACCATGCACGTAGGGCGTCCGGAAGTTGGCAGGACATGGACGCGGGGCGGCCCGCGTGCAGGCGCCTGGCTGAGCGGTGCAATGACCACGCAGCGCCGCCTCGCAGCGATCCTGGCTTGCGACGTGGTCGGCTATTCGCGCCTGACGGAGCGCGACGAGCGCGGCACGCTCGAGCGGCTGAAGATCTACCGCAAGGACCTCCTCGAACCACTGGTCTCCGAGCACCAGGGTCGGATCGTCAAGCTCACCGGCGACGGCATGCTGTGCGAGTTCGCGAGCGTCGTTAACGCGGTGACCTCGGCGATGGCGATCCAGCAGGCCCTGGCAGAACACGAGGCGGAGACGCCCGAGGAAGAGCGGATTCGCTTCCGCATCGGCGTCAATCTCGGCGACGTGGTCTGCGAGGAGGACGGCGACCTCTACGGCGACGGGGTCAACATCGCCGCCCGCCTCGAAAGCATCGCTGATCCCGGCACCGTGGTCGTCTCGGGCACCGCCTACGACCACCTTCAGGGCAAGCTCGACTGCGGCTTCACGCCGCTCGGCGACCTGCGCCTCAAGAACATCGAGCGGCCTGTGCGCGCCTACCGCGTCGAGACCGACGCCAGCGCCTCGGTGACTGCACTGCCTCCCCTGCCTGAGAAACCCTCGATCGCGGTTCTGCCTTTCACCAACATGAGCCGCGATCCCGACCAGGAATACTTCGCCGACGGGCTGGTGGAGGACATCATCACGGGATTGAGCCGAGTGAACTCCTTCTTCGTGATCGCCCGCAACTCGTCCTTCACCTATAAGGGCCGGGCGGTGGACCTGCGCCAGGTCGGGCGCGAGCTGGGCGTCCGCTACGTGCTCGAAGGCAGCATCCGCAGAGCAGGATCGCGGGTGCGCATCAGCGGGCAGTTGGTGGACGCGATCAGCGGACACCATGTCTGGGCCGACCGCTTCGAGGGCGACGTGAGCGACATCTTCGACCTGCAGGACAAGGTGACCGAGAGCGTCGTCGGCGCCGTCGAGCCGAGCATCCGGCTGGAGGAGATCAAGCAGGCGCGCATGAAGCCGACCGACTACATCAGCGCCTACGACCTCTACCTTCGCGCGCTGCCGCGCTTCTACAGCATGACGCGCGAAGGCTTTGCCGACGTGCGCCGGCTCACCAACGAGGCGCTCAGCATCGACCCTAGCTTCAACTTGGCGAAGGCACTCGGCGCCTATATCCGCAGCCTATCCGTGAGCCAGTGCTGGCACGAGCCCGACGATACCCGAGTCGCCGCGCGCATGGCGCGCGAGGTACTGGCGGAAGCGCGCGACGACCCCACCAGCCTACGCTTCGCCGCGCAGGTGATCGCCTACAGCGCGAAGGACTACGAGATGGCGCTGGGCACGATCGAACGATCCCTGCTGCTCAACCCCAATTCGGCGCAGGGCCATACGGGCAGCGGCTGGGTGAACGCACATTCCAGCCGCCCGCTCGTCGCGATCGAGCACTTTCACAGGGCGATGCGGCTGAGCCCGGTCGACCCCGAGAAGGGCATCGCGCTCTCCGGCATCGGGATGAGCTACCTGATGCTCGAGCGCTACGAAGAAGCGCTGGCATGGGGAGAACGCGCGCTGCACGAGATGCCGAACTACGGCTCCTCGCACCGGGTGGTGATCATGGCGCTCGTCAAACTCAACCGGCTGGACGAGGCGCAGGCGGCGGCGCGGCGGCTGATGGAGGCGTTCCCGACCTACACGCTCACCCTGCAGAGACAGATCAACCCGTGGCGGGACAAGGTGTTCGCCGAGCGTTACGTCGAGGCGCTGGGCATCTCCGGCGTGCCGGAGTGATCGTCGCGGTTGCAAAGATGCCCTCTCCTGCGCGTCACGTCCGGCCAGGCGACGTCCGTTGATCCCGCGTCGCTTCTGGAAGGATAGTTCTCTGGCCGGCTTGTCCGAGGACCGAGCGCGTAGAGCAGCCGTGAACAGCCGGCGAGCTCTGTTAGGTTCGCGTCGAACTCCGGTTTCCACCCTGACGAGACCTACCGACGGTCCAGACAAATGTCGCCGTTGGGTCAAACCACGTCGGCAAGCGTGACCCGTTTGGAATGTCGGCTTTCAGAAGCAGCGAAAGTACCCCCAACGACCGAGATTGGGGCACGAAGCGGACGGATAGCCTTTGCACGTAAAATGCAATCGCACGGTTCGAGGGGTACCCACGAGCCAAGGAAAATTGAAGCCCAAATCAACGCGCCTAACTAGTCGCGCTCGGAAGCCGCATTGATGCGATCGAGTTCGCAGCCACCTGGCGGAAGGCGGAAGGTTCTGATCCGCCCTTTCTTGTTGCTGCGGTAGGAAGACTTCTTGTTTCAGCCATAAGCCCAAATTGCTGGATTTGGCAGCCCAGGAAGGATAGGCTTGGTTTTTGGTTCAAGCGATGGAACAGAGACTAGCCGCAATTCTGGCTGCCGATATGGCGGGCTACAGTCGGCTAATGGAGGCCGACGAATCCGGCACGCTCGCACGCCTTCGGACCCATCGCATAGAACTGGTCGATCCCGCCATCGCGAAGAACAAGGGCCGGATCATCAAGACCACCGGAGACGGCATGCTCGTTGAGTTCCAGAGCGTGACCGATGCCGTGAAATGCGCCGTGGAAATCCAACAGCGCATGAAACGGCGCAATTCGGATGTGCCGCAAGAACGGCGTATCGAATTCAGGATCGGCATAAATCTCGGCGACATCATTTTCGACGATGAGGACATTTTCGGCGACGGCGTCAATATTGCCGCGCGCATCGAGCAACTCGCCGACGTCGGCGGTATCTGCGTGACCGCAGCGGTGGCGACCCAAATTGCCGACCGTCTCGAAATTGCCATGGAGGACCTGGGCGAGAAGACGTTAAAGAACATCAGCCGCCCGGTTCGCCTCTATCGCATTGGGTTCGACAGTCATGTCCTGCCAGAAGTCGAGGCAAAGCGATCCATCTCGAAACCTTCGATAGTGGTGCTGCCATTCAACAACATGAGCGGCGACCCCGAGCAGGAATTTTTCGCGGACGGACTGACCGAGGACATCATCACCGAACTGTCCCGCCACCATGAGCTGTTCGTCATCTCGCGCAATTCCAGCTTCGTCTACAAGAACCGCGCCGTGAATGTGCGCGAGGTGGCCGAGAAACTCGACGTCCAATACCTGGTGGAGGGAAGCGTCCGCAAGATCGGCGACAGGGTGCGCGTGACGGTTCAGCTCATCGACACGGCGAATGACGCTCATATTTGGGCAGACAAATATGACCGGAAGCTGGACGACATATTCGCGATTCAGGATGAGGTGACCGCGGCGATCGCAGCCACGCTGCCCGGTCGTGTCGAGGCGGCTCAGCGGGACCAGCTCGCCCGGGCGAAACCTGCAAACATGGCCGCGTATGAATGTGTGCTTGCTGCCAAGGTGCTGCATCACCGAAGCACGCTTGCGGATAATGAACGCGCGCAAACCTTGATAGGCAGGGCCGTCGCGCTCGACCCCGATTATGCCCATGCCCATGCCTGGCGGGCCTGCATTCTTGGCCAGGCCTGGGTCCATAACTGGTGCCAAGACAGGGATGCCGTCTGGAACGACATCATGGCAGCGCTGGACAGGGCGCTGGCGCTGGACGACAACGATGCCGATGTCCACCGCATCCTCGCCGCAGTGAACGTGAACAACAATGAGCTGACCACAGCGCGCTACCATCAAGAGCGCGCCCTCGCCCTCAATCCCAATTACGACCTCGTGGTGGTGCAGCAAGGCGAGTTATTGACGTGGCTGGGGAGGCCGGAAGAGGGAATTGAATGGATCCGCAAGGCAATGCAGTTGAACCCGCACCACCCGGAGAGGTTCTGGAGCCATCTGGGAAAGGCGCATTTCGCCGCGCGCCAGTATGGCGAGGCGATCGAAGCTTTCATGCATCTGTCAACCATGGACTCGGTTCAGCACGCTTTCGCCGCTGCCTGCTACGGCTGGCTCGGCGACGAAATCGCGGCCGCGGCGCATCTAGGCAAGATCAGAACGCTCGATCCCCAATTCGACCTCGATTCATTTATCGCCACCCTGCACTATGCCCAGGAGTCTGATGTGCAGCACGTCCGCGAAGGACTGCTGAAAGCCGGTATTGCCTAGCCAGCCCGTAACTACGAACCAGATCCAATCGGGGACAGGCAAAAAAGACCGGCCCCCCACCCAAGGACGAAGCCGCGCGCGCGGCCCGGGGGGCGGAGTTCGGGACCCCTCGGGCCCGCGGCCGGGGCGCCCGGGGCGGGCGCGGCGCGGGGGGCCGTGGGGGCGG
>NZ_JBVVQC010000026.1:47508-76385 GCF_055811515.1 Mesorhizobium sp. WSM4841 | reverse complement strand
GGCGAGGACGACATAGAGGCGCCGCCCCAAACAAGTCGGCGGTAAAAAGCGGCCCCCCCAAAACCCCCCCCCCCCCCCCCCCAGCCCCCCCCCGCCGCCGGCGCCCGGGGCGCGCGGGGGGCTGGGTCCAGGGGTCATGGGCGTGAATTCTGCCGGGGCGATCCACTGAGGGCCAAGACTCGGTCGCTCGAAGTGATTGGGTTTTGACCTTACCGGTACTCGAAGATCGACCTGAAAATTCCCGGCGCGATCACCGACAGCGGATTGACGTCCAGTTTCGGCTTGTTGGCATCGCCCCTGAGCCGGTAGGTCACGCCGATCAGCCCGCGATCGCGGCCATTGCCGAGCAGCGCGCCGAACAGCGGCAGTTCGCCAAAAATGCGGTTGATGCCGTAGACCGGCATGAAGGTGCCGGTCATGTCCATGTTGTTGTTCTGGTCGTAGAGCGTGCCCTGGAAGGTGGTGCCGATCCGCGGGCCGCGCAGCACGCCATTGGCCAGCTTCAGATAGCCGGCGCCCTTTTCGATCTCGGAAAAGCCGCGCTCGAACTTCACTCTCGACGTGTCGATATTGGCTTTGACGGCTTCGTTGAGGCTGCGGCTGTCACCGGCCGGCGTCGTCGATACGAGCGAGGCGAGTTTCGGCTCGTTGACCACGAAGAAATCATGCGAGTCGACCTGGCCCTTCATCGGCCCATCGCTTGCCCCGGCGAGCGCCAGGGCGATCGAGCCGCCCTCCATATGCTCGTAGATGTTGAGGAACCGCAGGATTGCGCCGGCGTCGGCCGATCGCACGTTGAGGGCGCGCTTGCCGGCGCCGGTCGTATTGCTGATGCTGATGGCAGCACCCGAACTTGCCGTGGCGCTCACCTTGAGGCCGTTCACCCTGGAGCCGGCGGCGCTGTAGTCGAGCTTCAGGTTCGACAGTGTCTCGTTGTGGAAGCCGGTCAGCGAATTGACATCGGCGCTCACCGAAATCGCGTCGGAACCCGTGGCCTTGGTGGCGGTGTCGACATCGGACGTGAATTGCTTGATCAGCGAGCGCGCGTCCAACGCGCTGCCGCTGATGTCGATCGCGTAGCCCTTGCCCGATCGTTTCACCGACACGGCAACGTCGTCTCCCCGGTTCAACTTGACGTTGCTGAACCGCGCCGAGGACAGGGCGCCGTTGACCAGCACCACGTCGCCGTCGATCGAAAAAGTCTTTCCATTCAGGTCGAAGTCGGACAGCGTCGTGGTGTCGCCGGACTTGGCCATGGCAAATGTGACATTGGCTGGAATGCCGGGTCCCTTGCTCCAGCCTGCCCAGGGAATGTCCAGCCTGGCATTGGTCAGGTCCGCCGAGACAGTCTCGTTGCCCGTGCCGCTCTTGTCGATCTCAACCTTGACGGTTCCCGAAAGTAGCTCCGACAGGCCAGGCATGGCGGCGGCACGCACCTTGTCGTCGAGCACCAGCGCCACTTTCCGGCTGCGTGGCGGTCCGCCATCCCTGAGCGGTTCGATCAGGTCGAGTTCGGCTGGAATGCCGTTGAGCAGCGCCTTGGCGGAGATCACGGCCTTCTCAGGCTCCACACTGATCGAACCGTCGGCGTCGGTCACCGTCTGGCCTTCGAACGGCTTGCCCAGCGACAGGTCCTTGTAATCGAGCGTCACCAGCCAATCGAGTTTCGACCTGTCGACGCCGGACTGTAGCGGAATGTCCGCCTTGACGTGGCCGGTCACCGTGCCCGACAGATCTTCCGGCAGCAGGCCGACATGGCGCATGGCATTGATCGGATCATAAGAGGCGAGTTCGGCGATTGCGGACGCTTCCCCGGCGACGTCGATATCGAGCGCGCCGATCACCGGCGGGCGGTTCGCCGCCTTGATCGTCATCGTGCCGTTGCTTGCCGCCACCGTGCGGCCGCTGCCCATATAGACGTTGCCCGAGGACAAGGCGATGTCGACGTCGTTGCCGTGGAATTCGGCGACGCCCACGGCATCGCGTATCGGCGGGATGTGGCCGGCCGTATCGAAACGCGATCCCTCGATCTGGAAACGGCCGAACACTTCATCTGATGAAAGCGGGATCCCGTTGCCGAGACGCCCTGGCACAACCTGGAATTGCAGGCTCGCATCGACGACGCGGCCGCCGAACAGGTTCTTCAGCACCCAAAGGCGAACCTTTCGCGCGGAAAACCAGGGCCACAACTGCTTGACATGCGAGACCGGCATGTCGTGGACGTTGAAGGCAACAGATATGCCCGGCACCTTTCCCTCGACGAACTCAACCGAAGCCGTGCCCAGTGCCTCGCTGGCGGTTCCGGACCTGATCCCGATCTGCTCGGCCACGAGCTTGTGGCTCCTGGTCTGGTAGACGCCGGCGACGCGGGCGATGAAATTGAGCGCAGGTTCGGAGGATTCCGAAGGCGCCAGCGTCGAGCCGTCGCTGGTCAGGTCGTAGCGATAGGATGGCTCCTCGCCCGCTGTCCCGGTCGCAGGCTTCGGCCCGATCGAACCAGCGAAATTGAAGATCGAGCGATCGGTTTTCAACAGCAGTTTGTCGACCTGGATCTTGTTCGACCCGGCGACAAGTGTCGCATCCAGATCGGCGTCTGCTGTAAGCGAGCCACGCGAGCCAAAATCGAGCACGGAACCGGCGAACGACAACGAGGCCGTCAGCCGCGACGCGTTCTCGCCGGATCCTTCCGACCCCGCCAGCTTCAAGGCAATCGCACCCAGCGTCCCGCCCGGCGCGGCCGCAGCCTTGTCGGCCTGCGCTATCTCGACGCTGGCATCCAACGCCGTCACGCGCTGTGTCGTCGTATCCCGGGTGGCTGAGGCAGCGATGGTGAGCGCCCTGCCGTCGATATCCGCGTCGGATGAAAACTCCATGCCGCCCGGCCCCGACTGCGCAACGGCGGCATCTGTGATCCTGACCAGTTTGACCGACCCCGCCTCGGGCAGAACGAGGTCGACATTGTGGAGGTCGATCTGGCGCATCGAATCCTCGCGCACCGCATCGAGCGCGTGGTTGATGTTGGCAAAGACCGCATCGGACAGTCTTTCCGGATCGACGAGGCCATCTCCATTGCGCAGTGCCGCCGTCCAGTCGCCGCCCGATGGCAGCGCCGCCATCACGATGCGTGCATCGGAAATCCTGGCGCTGGTGAGCCGCACCTCGCCCGAAAGCAGCGGTATCAGCCTTATGCCGAAGCGGACACGCCCGGCGTCGGCCATTGGCTTGCCGTCGGCGGCTTTGAGGCTGACGTCGCTGACCTGCAGCGCGATGAAGCTCGACCCGTCGAGCGTCAGACGGGCCGGCCCAACCGCAACATCGACGTCGACGCCGGCCAATTTCTCGATGGCCGCTTCCGCTTCGGCCCGCAGCCGCTCGGCGCCGAAACCGGACATGCCGATCGCATACACAGCGACAGCGGCCAGCAGCACAAGGGCCATAAGGCCGGCAAACAGCCGCGCAAGAATACGAACGCCGCGGCCGATCGACGCCTGGCCGAGCGGCGGTACGCGGCACGCGGACGGGAAGGCAGCCAGGTCGGTGATCTCATCACGCCTGAATCTGATCTTCTCGTGCTGCGGCTGCTCCTGATCCACGCAATTTTCCGTTGAACGAACTCGACCGGTGGACGAATCCCAGTTTCACATTATATCGATGCGGCTTGGCGCGTAACCACAAACAAGGGCATCGATATGGCTGATCTCGACGTCGGCGAGCTGGCGCCGCAATTCGATCTTCCCCGCGACGGCGGCGGATCGCTCAGCCTCGCGGCCTTCCTCGGAAAGCCGGTCGTGCTTTACATCTATCCGCAGGACGACACCACCGGCTGTACCAATGAGGCGATCGGCTTTTCGCAGCTGAAGCCCGAATTCGAAAAGCTCGGCGCCGCCGTCATCGGCCTGTCGCCGGACAGCGTCCGAAAACACGACAAATTCAAATCAAAATACGATCTGACCATCGACCTTGTCGCCGACGAGGAGCGCAAAGTGATCGAAGCCTATCACCTGTGGGTCGAGAAGAAGCTTTATGGTCGCCGCTATATGGGTGTCGAGCGTGCAACGTTCCTGATTGGCAGCGACGGGCGGATCGCCCGGATCTGGCGAAACGTTCGCGTCAAAGGCCATGAAGAGGCGGTGCTGGAGGCGGTGCGCGCGCTTTGACGTAAACACCGGCTGTGGCCTGAAGCCGAATGTGAGGCATCAGGCGCCGGAGCCTGCACGTCAGCCCCTGATGCCAATTCGGCTACAACCCATGGGCTGCAAGCATCTGGGCGTTAGCAACCGACCGTTAACCTTAATGATGTGTAATCAGGCTTGTCGTTGGTGTCGTAACGAAAGCTTGGTCCCGTGAACGTAGCCAGTCAGTCAACGGTCTTCGGCAGGCGCAAGGAGCCCCACACGGTCATTATCGCTCGTGGCAACGAGATAAGGCATTTCACCATACGGCCATGGGCAGCCGCATTTTGCGGCTCCGCGCTGGCGGCGGTGGCCATAGGCTATCTGCTGGCGACCTCCTACCTCGTGCTGCGCGACGACCTGATCGGCGCAACCACGGCACGGCAGGCGCGCATGCAGCAGGCCTATGAGGACCGCATCTCCGCATTGCGCGCCCAGGTCGACCGGATCACCAGCCGGCAGCTTCTCGACCAGCAGCTCATGGAAACCAAGGTTGGCGAACTGCTGGAACGACAGACCCAGCTCAGCCTGCGCCATGGCCGCCTCGGCCCGCTCCTCGAACGCAGCGAGAGCGATGCCGGCACGCCAGCTGCCGCGGGCACTGCTGCGTCCGCGAAGCCTGATAAACGCGCCGACGGGACCGACGCCCAGCCGCAGGCCTATTCGGTTGCCAGCGTCGGCGCCAACCCTAGCGCCGGCGATACCAAGCCGTTCTCCCTGTGGTCGACCCGCACCGATCCGCTGCCGAGCGACACGGCGGCCGATCGTGCCGACAGACTGTTCGTATCGATCAACGAGTCGCTCAAGGCCATAGAGAGCCAGCAGCTCACCCGCATCACCACGCTTGCCGACAACGCCTACAGAAACGCCGACGCGATCTCTCAGGCGCTCGAGGCGGCTGGCCTGCCGGTCGACAGCGATTTCGGCAAGAGCGATGCCGGCGGTCCGCTGATACCGCTCGACAGTTCGATGACGTTCGACAGCAAGGTAAGGGAACTCGACGAGGCGCTGGACGCGCTCGACCGTCTGAAGACGGAGGCGCGACGGCTGCCGCTCGCCAATCCCGCCCCCGGTCGCTCGGTCACCAGCCCGTTTGGCGTGCGCACCGACCCGCTGCTCGGCACCGCCGCGCTGCATTCAGGGATGGATTTCAGGGCGCCGACCGGAATGCCCGCCAAGGTCACGGCGCCAGGCATCGTCGTCAAGGCCAGCTGGAACGGCGGCTATGGCCGCATGGTCGAGGTCGACCATGGCAACGGCTTTGCGACGCGCTATGGGCATCTCAGCAAAATCAACGTGACCGTCGGCAAGAGGCTCAACGCCGGCGATGTCATCGGCATGACCGGCAGCAGCGGCCGCTCGACCGGCCCGCATCTGCATTACGAGATCCGCCACAACGGCGAAGCCATCGACCCGCTGCGCTTCCTCAGGGTCGGCAAGAAGGTCGCGCAGTACCTCTGATCTAATTCCCTGGCATAGTTGCAGCCTGTCGTGCCGACCATCTCCCCCATTGCGGCAGGGCAATCGTATTTGGATTTTTGCGAAGGTGGACCCCCATCCTAACCCTCCCCACAAGGGGGAGGGAACGCTGCCGCGCGCCCTTACTTCCCCTTTGGCGCCGAAAGGCAGGCAATTTGCCGAGGTCAGCGCCAGCGGAAGTCTCCCTCCCCCCTTGTGGGGAGGGGTTAGGGGTGGGGTACATCGTAGAGCGAAAGCCTCGGCTTTCTACCTGCGATAGCCCTGCCCATTGCGGAGATCGGCGGTTATCCCGGCTTTCGTCAATCGCCAGTCTCTCATGAATGAGCACCGCGTCGAAGCTGTCAATCTCCCCCTTTGTGGGGGAGATGTCCGGCAGGACAGAGGGGGGCGCGAAGGAACGCGACTCAGCCGGGATCGCGCCCGAAATTTTTTTTGAATTCCATTTGACTGAATAAATCTTTGGTGCGAACCTCATGTCTCCCAGGGACGCAAGACATGGCACTGCGGGGGACCAATCAGGAATTCGGGCGGCCTTACAACAGGCGCATCGTCCTCGAATCCATCCGCCTTCACGGTCCGATCGCCCGCGGCGACATTGCCCGGCGGGTCGGGCTCACCGTGCAAACGGTATCGACCATCGTTCGCGAGCTGGAAGAACACGGCTACGTTCTGTCCATGCGCGAAGAGCCGCGGGGGCGCGGACTGCCTCCGGCAACCCTGCGGATCAACCCGGAGGGCGGCTATGCCGTCGGCATCCACGTCACTCCCCTCGGGATCAATGCGGCGCTGATCAATTTGAGCGGAGACGTGATCGAGAGCACCTACCGCGAGGCCCCCAACGCAACGCCCGACCATGCCTTCGATCTGATCGGTGTGATGGTGCTTGAATTGACCCGACTGCGGCCTGGCGGTCGCGTTCTCGGCATCGGCATGGCGCTGCCCGGCCCTTTCGGCGTCGAGTCGATGAGCTTTATCGGCCCGACAACGATGACCGGCTGGAAGGACGTGGCGCTTCGGGAACGGCTGGAGGCCTCGACAGGGCTGCCCGCGTTTTTTGAGACCGACATGGCGGCCGCGGCAATGGGCGAGCGCCTGTATGGCCTCGGGACGGGGTATTCCGAATACTACTATCTCTATTTCGGAGTCGGTCTTGGCGGCGTCATGGTGCATGACGGAAGCGCGTTGCGCGGCGCCTGGGGAAATGCCGGCGAAATCGGTCACATCCCTGTCGTGCCTGGTGGCGAGCCGTGCCCCTGCGGCAATCGCGGTTGCCTCGAACGGTACCTCTCGCTTGAGGCGCTGCGGCGCCGGAACATCAGCGACGCAGATTGGGTTGATGAAGTCGGGCCGATCTTCCGCACCGCCATCACCATCATCGAGAACCTGTTCGATCCCGAAACCATCATCCTCGGCGGACTGGCGTCCACCGATTTGCTTGAACGGCTGGCCGGTTCGGTTGCGAACCTTCCCAACTCGATCTCGGCGCGAAAGGACCGCACGGCGCCCCGTGTCACCGTCGCACGCGGCGGCCAGCATGCGGTGCTGCGCGGGGCCGCAGCGCTTGCCGTCTCAGGGGTGCTTTCGCCACGATTCGGCCAGATATTCACCGCCGAGCGCGAACGCGGGCGAGATATCCTGCAAGGCAAGGGGATCGCGGCATGAGTGAACCTCTGCTGGTGCTCGACAACGTCGCCAAGAACTATGGCGCGATCGAAGCGCTGAAGGGCATCAGCTTCTCGATCGGCAAGGGCGAGGTGGTGGCGCTTCTGGGCGACAATGGCGCCGGCAAATCGACACTGGTCAAGATCATCGCCGGCGGCCTGGAGCCGACCTCCGGTCGCATGCTGTTCGAGGGAAAGGAATTCCTCGCCAAATCTCCCGCCGAGGCCAAGGCGGCAGGGATCGAGACCGTCTACCAGGACCTCTCGCTTTGCACCAATGTCGACGTGGTGGCCAATTTCTTCATGGGCCGCGAGATCACCAGGAAATTTCTTGGCGTTGCCGTGCTCGACGAACCCGCCATGGAGCAGGTGGTCGAAAAGGCGCTGGCCAGCGCAGGCACGCGTATCCCATCGCTCAGAACCAATGTCGAGCACCTCTCGGGCGGCCAGCGGCAGGCCATCGAACTCAACCGGTTCGTGCATTTTGGCGGCAAGCTCGTGCTTCTCGACGAGCCGTTCGCAGCACTCGGTGTCGAGCAGACGCGGCGCGGCCTCGACATGATCCGCCAGGTGGCGAGCCAAGGTATCGGCGTCGTCATCATCACCCATATCATGCAACAGGCCTTCCAGGTCGCCGACCGGATCGTGGTGATCCGGCAAGGCGTCGTGGCGGGCGATGTCGCGCGCAACAAAACAAGTCCCGACGCGGTGGTCAACATGATCACCGGAGAGACGCTCGCCGGTGCCGGACCGGCAGGCTGAGGGACAAACGAGGGGTCCGGCGCAAAAGGAGCGAACGACATGAAGAAAATACTTCTTGCTGTCTTCGGTATCCTGGCACTGGCCTTTGCCACGCTCACGCCGGCATTCGCCCAGTCCAAGGGCACCGTCTACTACCTGGTGCCGACATTGCTCGACGAATTCCAGACCGGCTCGGTGAGCGCTCTGGAGATGTTCCTGAAGCAGGTCGGCTACGAGATGAAGACGCTGAACGCCGATAACAAGACCGACGCTCAGCAGTCGCAAATGAACGACGTCATCGCGCTCAAGCCGTCGGCGATCATTCTCGCTGCCGTCGATTTCAATGCGTTGAAGCCGTCTATCGAGGCCGCCCGCGCCGCCGGCATCCCGGTGGTCGAGTTCGATCGCCAGATCACCTCGACACCGTCCGACTTCACTTCGGTGGCGGGAACGGTCGAGATCGGCCAGATTGCCGCCGATCAGGCCGAGAAGCTCTTGAAGGCGAAGCACGGATCGGTGAAAGGCAAGATCCTCCAGGTGCTCGGCGATCCTGGCGACCCCTACACGCTCGACATCCAGAAGGGTTTCGAGGAGAAGATGAAGGCGTTCCCGGACGTCAAGATCATCTCGGTTCCGGCCATGCAATGGGCGGCGGATGCAGCCGGGACCATCGTCAACGACCAGATACTCGCCAACCCTGATATCGACCTGATCTTCAGCCATGCGGCGCACCTCTCGGTCGCCGCCGTCGCCTCGCTCGAGGCCGCCGGCAAGAAGCCGGGCGACGTCATGCTGATGAGCTCGAACGGTGCGCCGGTCGGCCTCGACCTGATCCGCAAGGGTTGGCTCAACGTCGAAGTCGAGCAGCCGCTCTACGCTCAGGCCGCCGCCGTCGCCATGTTCATGGACAAGGTCGTCAACAAGCAGGAGATCAAGCCGGGCGAATACGACGTGCTCGGCCTGAAGTCGACCGTGACCATTGAAGCCTGGGGACCGAACATCAAGATCCCCGGCGCTGCGATCACCAAGGAAAACGTCGACAACCCGGCCTTCTGGGGCAATCTGAAGCCGCCCTCGGGCACCGTAAAGCCGGTCGAATAGCAAAGTCGCCTAGGGCTTCGGGCCACGCTGGCCCGGAGCTCAACCGGCGCGTTCGAACGGACGCGCAAGGAAGCTGCAGCAATTTTCAATCCGCGCATGATCCCTTTCCGAGAATCGATGCGCAAGACGGATCAGCACATGAATCCTCGCACGCGCCACGCCCTCGAGTTCGTCCTCGACAACCTCGTCTGGTTCATGCTGGTCTTCGTGCTGGTGGTCTTCTCCATCTCCATTCCGAACTATTTCCAGCTCGGCATCTTCGCCAACATCATAGAGGCGTCGAGCGTGCTTGGCGTCATGTCGATCGGCCTGGCGCTGGTCATCATCACCGGACACATGGACCTGTCGGTCGAATCCGTGGCGGCGCTCAGTGCGATGGCGGTCGGCATCCTGTTCTGCTCGGCGGGCATCGGCCTTGGCGTTCAATTGCATCCGGAATGGCTGATGGTTCCGGTTTCGCTGTTTATTGCCCTTGCTGTCGGCGGCACCATCGGCGTTATCAACGGCTACCTGGTCGTCAAGGTGAAGATGAGTGCTTTCATCATCACGCTGGCGTCCTACATCTGGGTGCGCGGCCTCGTGCTGGTTATTTCCGGCGGCCGCTCCGCACAGGATCTTGCGCCGGCAATCCGCTGGTTCGGCATTCAGCGCCTCCTTGGCCTGCCCCTCACCGCCTGGATCGCGATTGCGTGTTTCGTGGTCTTCTCGCTGATCATGGCCAAGACCCCCTTCGGCAGGCATCTCGTCATGATCGGCGGCAACGAGACCGCAACCTTCCGCGCCGGCATCCGCGTCAACCGCAACCTCGTCATCGCCTTCGTTCTCGCTGGCGCCATCGCCGGCCTTGCCGGCTGGCTGCTGGCGATCCGCACCTCCGGCGCCACCGCCAATCTCGGCGTCGGCCTGCTGTTCAACGCGTTCGCCGCCGTCGTCATCGGCGGTGTCAGCCTGAAGGGCGGCGTCGGCACCCTGCCCGGCGTCTATGCTGGCGTGCTTTTGCTGTCGGCCATCAACACAGCGATCAACCTCATGGGCCTCCCGGCCAACTTCACCCAGGTGATCCACGGCCTGCTGGTGCTTGCCGCCGTGCTGCTCGACGCTTTCAAGCAAACCATCCGCCAGAGGCTGGCATGACCGGGCGTCCAGAGATCGGAAGACTTCCGGACAAGGTCGCGCTGATCGTCGGCAGTGCGCGCGGCATCGGCAAGGGCATCGCACAGCGCTTTGCCGAAGAGGGCGCGAAGCTGGTCCTGGCCGATACCGAGGTGGAGGCCGGGCAAGCGGCCGCGGACGAGCTCCGCGCTGCCTTCATCCGCACGGACATCTCGCAGATGGCCGATGCGGAGGCCGCCGTTGCGCTGGCGCTCGAACGTCACGGCCGTCTCGACATCATGGTCCAGAATGCCGGCATCTATCCGTGGCAGTTGCTGGAAAACACCAGTCCGGAGGACTGGGACCGTGTCATGGCGGTCAATTTGCGCGGCACCTTCAATGCCGCCCGTGCCGCACTCGTTCCGATGAAGGCGCAGCACTTTGGCCGCATGCTGTTCACCTCCTCCATCACCGGCCCGCACGTCACCAGCCCTGGTCACGGCCACTATTCGGCGACCAAGGCCGGCATCAACGGTCTGATCCGTTCGGCCGCTCTCGAATTCTCGGCCTATGGCATCACCGTCAACGGCGTCGAGCCCGGCAATATCCTCACCGAAGCAATCCAGCTGCATCGCGGCGCCGCCTATATAAAGAACATGGAGGACTCCATACCGCTCGGACGCCTCGGCAGCCCGCGCGACGTGGCCAATGCATTCCTGTTCCTGGCTTCGGACGACGCCAGCTACATCACCGGCACGACCATCATCGTCGACGGCGGGCAGCTGCTGCCCGAAGGCAAGGATTTCCGGCTCCTTCCGCCATGATCTTTCGGCGCCGGTTTTCGCCGGACGTGCGGCGGCGCGCCCGATAAAACTCGATTCGCTACCAATACTTCAACATCGGTTTACCCGAAGTTGGTAACAGCAACGACGCTCGTTTTCATGATTCAAGCAAAAGGGCCTACCTTGCCGCAGCATTACAGCTCTGCTTTCGGCCACCGGAGCGATTGCAACTGGTCGAGATTGCACCGCTACGAACACCCGACGTTCGCCGCGATGGCCGATGGGAAGCCTGGCGTTGCCATGGTCTGGAAACACGATGGACGGGACTCCAGTGCCGGGAGCCGGGCTTGAGCGTCATTCGCGCCCTCGAAGGTGCCGATCTTCCGGCAGTCGCAGGCATGTTTCAACGCGTGCTGCGCAAAGAGCGGACCGAAGCATCGGCCTCGCTCATCGACTATATGGGACGGTTTTATCTGGAGGCGCCCGGTTGCGGAGGCGAGCTCCGCTCACTTGTCCATGTCAACGACGCCGGCCGCATCTCCGGATTTGTCGGCGTTCACATATTGCCGATGCAATTCAACGGCCGACAATTACGCGCCGCCATCTGCAGCTCGCTCATGGTCGAGGATCATGAGCGCGACCCGATGGCCGGCGCTCGCTTGTTGAAAGCTTACCTGGATGGTCCGCAGGACATCTCCTTCAGCGAGACGGCCAATGATATTTCCACCAAGTTGTGGACCCGGCTGCGCGGCGTGGTCCTGCCGCAATACAGCCTTGACTGGGTACGCGTAATGCGACCGTCGGGCTTTATCATCGGCCTTTCCGCCAGTCGCATGAAGCTTGCCCGAATGCTCAATCCGTTGGCGCATGCCGTCGACCGACTTTATTGCAGGCGAATGAAGTCCAGCGAACGACGCTGGTCCGGTGTGGCGGCGGACGGGGCAGGCCATGGCGCCTTTCGGACGTGCGAAATCGACAGCGGCACATTTGCCAAGCTCGTCGAACCGTTGACCGCCCAGTTCGCCCTGCGCCCGGCGTGGGCGGAAGGCCAGCTTGATCATATCCTGATTGATGCGGCACAAAAGCCGGAGCTGGGCGAGCTTGTCTATGTTTCCGTGGCATCGCCAGTCGGCAGCAATGTCGGCGCATTCGCCTATCACGCGCGGGCGGGTGAAATCGGTCGCGTGCTGCAGATCCTCGCCCTCCCCGGCCAGGCTGGTTCGGTGATCGACTGCCTGATCGATCATGCCGCCGTACGCGGCGTCAGCGGCCTGCGCGGACGCATTCAACCCGCACTTCTGGAAGCAATGCTTGGGCGACGCATAGCTTTCCTGACCGTTGCCTCGACCGTGGTGCATTCACGCGATCCAGAGCTTTTGGATGCGATGAAGAACTCGCAAGCTTTCCTGAACGGGCTTGCGGGCGAGCAGTGGAGCCGGCTGATCGGCGGCCGCTTCACCTGAAGCATTCAGTCGTGCGGGAGCGAAGTTATGGTAGTGTCTCAATTTGAATACCGGCTCATCGACCCGTTGCGGACCTTAAATGGCTATGGTCGTCGGGGGCGCGCTGGCGGCATTGGCTCTGCTCCACAAACCTGCGAACGCAGATACCCGACCTGAGCTGCTAAAAGTTCCGGCCAATTTGCCGAATCGAAACCATGAACCCATGAGCAAGCGGCTTCACGCCCATGAACCTGCTCCATCAAGCAAAAATATGCGGTGTCCCGCCAAGACCCACACAGCCCTTTGTTGCCGTCCATTACAGCAAGCGCCGACGGCCAAGTGAACCATCTTGCGATCCACTCGCCGACTTTGCCGTCGATATCATCGATACACTGGACGATGAAGGCGTCCAAATCTTGTTCATTCGCAACCCAGAACGCGCCTCGACTTCTAGCTGAAAAATCGCCGTCAATTTCATTGAATGAAGCCCTGAGAAAGGCAGGTAAGGGTCGGGCAGATTCTTGGAAAGTGCTATTATACCAACGGATAAATTCCTTAAATGTATTCAAAAATTCTTTCCACTTAAGCACAACCACAGCCGAACAATCATAGTCTCCATATCGGCGCTCGGCATGGAAATCGATCTCGATGATGAAATCAGTCTGATTACCGGCCGGCGCGATCACAAGTTTGGTGCTGTCCAGCCTGAACCATTTCTCCCCCAAGCGCGCATGGAGTGCCTCCACAACCTTCTTTCGGATGGTTTTTGAGTCCAGCATACTGAGCAAAGCCTTGTCTGCGGTTAGCGCAACTAAACTCGGCGGGGCATATCTAAATGCCTACAATGGCGCTACTTGCTCGTACCCATCGACAAGACGAATGGCAACATTCCACCCACAACCGAAATTCAAACAGAGACACTACCGAGGTTATTGGCTGATCGTTGGAGGCCTTTGCCTTCGCTCAGTGGGAACGTCGCTAAGCGGCGAGACATGACACTGGTGGCGGCGCAAGGCGGTGGCTGACGAGCTCCCGGCCCGGACTGTCAGGAGCTTCTTGACTATGCCAAAGGCGGTCACGAATGCCCTGCGATATGTTCGACAAGGCGAGGTGCTTCCTCGGCGATCACCAAGATGATGCCTGACTTGCGTGTGGAGGCGAAGTCCAGCCCTGCGAAGTAAAGGCCCGGCAGGGCGGCCACGCCATCCGCGTGAACAGGCTGTCCCGCGTTGTCGAGCGCACCGGGAAGCCTCATCCAACTGAAATCGCCCTTAAAGCCCGTGCACCACACCACGCTCGTTACGCCGGAGCGGGAGAGATCGAGCGAACCGATCGTCGGGTTCGGCTGACGCATCGCGACCGTCTCCGCCGGGTCGGACTCCGCAACGGGTGCATCGATCCCCATGCGGCTGATATAGTCGTCGACATGGCGTTTGACATTCTCGGAGGCTTCATCCGCAAAGCGGGCATTCGCTTCGAGATCGTCGGCAAACGAGAGGCTGCCGCCATCCTCGATGCCGGTGAGACGCCCAAGCAGCACGACACCCTGGGCGCTCAGCGCCTGAAGGCTTATCGTATGCATCGACCCGAGCACGCCACGCGGCGGGATGCGTCCCGCAAGTCGAATGACTTCCTCCCGGCGCACGTCGAGAAACCCGCTTTCGAGCAGCCAGACCATGATGTCGCGGCCTCGGTAGCGCCGTGGGAGCCGTCCGACACGACTGGTCGCAAGGAAGACCGTTCGACCCGCGTCCGCCAATTCCTCCGCGATCTGAGCACCAGATTGGCCGCTTCCGACCACCAGCACCGTTCCATCGGGCAGATCGGCAGCGCTGCGGTAGCCGGAAGCGTCGATCTGGCGGAGAGCTGGCGACAACGCGGCGGCCCAGACCGGGCGCACCGGACAATTCAGGCTGCCGCTTGCGACGATCACATTGCGCGCCCAAAGCGTGCCGTGTGAGGTGGTCAGCCGATAGGCACCATTCTCGTGCGTGAGTTCGCTTACCGCAGTATCCGGTTCGATCGGCAGCGCGTTGCGCCCGGCGAAATCCTCAAGGAGAGTGACGAACTGATCGCGCGTCAGGGCACCATCCGGATCCGGACCGTCATAGCAATCGCCCGGCATGACGGTCTGCACGTTGGGAGTATTCATCCGAAATAAATCCCACCGCTGTGTGCGCCAGGTCTCTCCTATGCGGCCCCGCTCCAATACGCTGTGGCGCAGGCCCCGTCGCGCCAGCCAATAGCTGACACCCAGGCCTGCCCAGCCGGCCCCGATGACGACAGCATCGAGAACATCGCCGCCATCGGTCATTTGCTGCGGTGATCTCATAATCGCCCCCGGCAATCTCGCCGCGCAGCATTAAGCCTTGTCCACGGCAACTAGTCCAGCACCGCCGATTTCCGTCCGACTGACCTACCGCATTCCGGTTCGCCAGCCTCTCGCCAGACCGAAAGGCGAACCCGAGAACCTCCAACGTAGTCTCCATCGAGAACGCCCTTTGCTCGTCCACTAGCCGATCACAGATCAAGACGGACAGGGCAATGTGGGGGCGGAACATCGGTCACCCTGAAGCGCTCGCCGTGGCTAGGTTGGAGAGGCAGGTCAGGTATCGACTTCCTCGACCTCATCAACAAGTTGCGGACGCAGGTGCAGATAGCGCGTCGCCTTGCGCTTGGCGGCGATGTCGGTCCAGACGCGTTCAACTTGCGAGGCAGTCAATCCCGCCGCCTGCCCCACCACTTCGGCGGCCACGCCGTTGTTGAGGCCGCAAAGGCAAAGATCCATGCGGTCATAGGGAAGCGAGAAGTAGAACTCCTCCTGCGTCTGTGCCAGCGAATAGGTATCGGTGGTCGGCGGCCGGTTGCGGATTTCCTCGGGAACGCCGAGATAGGCCGCCAGCGCATAGACCTGCGTCTTATAGAGGTGGGCGATCGGCTTGACGTCCGCCGCGCCGTCACCGTTCTTGACGAAGAAGCCCTGATCGTATTCCAGCCGGTTGGGCGTTCCAAGAACGGCGAAGTTCAGGCGGTCGGCATGAAAATATTCGATCTGTTTGCGGGTGCGCTGCTTCATGTTGGTTGCGGCGACGATACCGAGATAGACCGGCAGCGGCATTCTTATTTTGGTCTGCTTGCCCTTGGGGTCCTGCACCACCAGCGACGAAATATTGTAGCCCTCGCCCTCGAGGGCGTTCGCAATCACGATCTTCGAGGCCCAGCCTTCGCCGTATTCCGGGACCAATTGGCGGATGAAAGCGTCGCGACGCTGGTAGCAGCCCATCGCACCCAGGGCCGGCCCGATATCCTCTGCGATAGCCTCTACACCGAAAGTGTCGGCGACAAGCCGACCGAGCCGTAGGCTTTCCGGATCGGAATCGTTTTCCGGCATGAAGAGGCAAAGTACATTCTGGCCGCCGATGGCCCGCGCGGCCAAGGCGACCGAAACGCTGGAATCGATCCCGCCGGAAAGACCGAGCACGAGGCCGCGCTTTCGAATGCCGCGCAACTGGTTGCGCAAGGCCGTCACGATCCTGTCCGTTTCGACGGCGGGGTCGATCGCCAGAGCCTGCGCCAGAAAGGTCTGCGCGTCCTGGGTCGGGCGAACACTCACTGCGCGGCCTCCATCATCTCTGCCGCAAGCCGACGGCTGACCTTGCCCGTATCCGTCTTCGGCAGTTCCCGGCGGAACTCGATGACCTTGGGGACCATGAAGTCCTCAAGGTGACGTGCGCAGTGGCGCATGACATCTTTTTCGCTGAGCGTCGGGTCCGAGCGTACGACGAATGCGCCGATCGCATGCCCGAGCACCGGATCCGGCACGCCGACGACAACGGCTTCAGCGACGCCGGGATGGGCGTGAAGCACGGCTTCCACTTCCTTCGGGGCCACCTTCTCTCCCCGCGTCTTTATGATGTCGTCCTTGCGGCCGACGAAATAGAGAAAGCCGTCCTCATCGGTCCTGAACAGGTCACCGGTGTAGAGAACCTTCTCCCAAGGATCCGGGCCCGCTCTGAGCACTCGTTCCGTCGCAGCTTCGTTTCGCCAATAGCCCTGCATGACGTGCGGTCCGCGAATGACCAGTTCACCCGCTACGCCTGGCGGCACGCGTTGCCCGTGGTCGTCGACGACAAAGGCTTCGGTGTTCGGGATGGCTATGCCGACCGACCCCGGCCGGCGATCGAGCTCCTCAGGCGGCAGGTAGGTGCAGCGCTTGCATTCCGTCAGGCCATACATCGAATACAGCCTGACACCGGGAAAAAGGAACCGCAGACGTTCTATATGAGCCGGCGGCAAGGCAGCCGCCGTGTTGGAAATATAACGAACGCTGGGCAGGAAGCCCGGAGCCAAGTCACGCATCTGCAGGATCATCGCTGCCATCGTCGGCACAAGCGGAAAACCGGTGGCGCCTTCCTCGCGGATACGCTCAAAGATCGCTTGAGGAAAGGCGAAGGACTTCTCGAGCACGAGCGTGGCGCCGAGCCTGACGGCCATCAGCAACTGATAGAGGCCATAGTCGAAAGAGAGTGGAAGGACATTCAGAATGATGTCATCGGGCGTGTTACGCAGATAGGTGGTGATGGAGTCCGCTGCCGCGTCGCAATTGCGGTGCGTCATCATCACGCCCTTGGGCCGGCCCGTTGAGCCTGAGGTGTAGATCAACATCGCAAGATCGACGTCAATGCCGCGGTGGTCTATCTCTCTGGCTTCGAGCGTCAGGCAGTCCGCCAGGGACGCAGCCCCTGCCGGGCATTGGCCATCGGCACCAGCGGTGGAAGTCACGAAGATGCCTGTGCCGTGCGATCCGCACGCTTCAGTGACCACGGGCATCAGTTTTGCTTGCGTGAGGATCGCCGCAGCGTCGCAATCGGCAATGATGTAGGCAAGCTTGTCGGCTTTGGTGGATGGGTTGACCGGACTGAAGGTCGCCCCTGCCTTGAGGACAGCGAAAATCGAAACCGCAGCCTCCCAGCAATTGTCCATGAAAACGACGACACGGTCATCGCGCCTGACGCCGTTCAGGAAGAGGGCTGCGGCAAGGCGGCTCGAAAGATCGTCCAGTTCTTCGTAGCGCAGCCTCTTGTGCTCGGTGATCAATGCCGTTTTGGCGGGATGGGCAGCGGCCTTTGCGGCCAGAAAATGTTCGATCCGCACGGACGCTCCTCGCCGATCGCGCCTAGACTACCGGCGTTCCCGCTTTCGCCTTGATGAAGGACGAAATACGGTCAACCGAATCCAGGTTGGCCGGTACAATGTCGGAATCGACCATCACAATACCGAAATTGTCCTCAATGAAGGCCACGAGTTCCACCACGGCGGTCGAGTCGATGATGTCGTTCTCGATCAGCGAGGCTGTATCTGCAAGTTCGTACGACGTGTCGCCAAACAAGAAGTTGTCAACGATAAACGCTCTGACCTTGTCCTTGATTGTTATCATCATTTTTTCCTTCCCTGGATTTCTCAGGCCGCTCGTGCTGCGCTGACTTCTTGGCTGGTGAAATTCTTCTGCCACAGTTGCGTCGATAGGATGCCGACGAAGGCCGCGTTGTCGCGGAACCCGGACGCTGGCTGCGTGCGGCATTTCTCATGAAGGTTCGCCACCGCCTTGGCGTTGAACAGTCCGCCGGCAGCGATGCTCGCTTCACTCAGCAAGTCGCGTACATAATCCAGTTCTCCGGCTCCAACAAAGGAGCTGGCGTCCGGGGCCCGGTAAGGCTGTTTGGTGCGCTCCCGGATCGCGCTGGGAAGCAGGTGCTTGGCTGCCCTGCGCAGTATGTGCTTTTCGACCAATCCCTTCAGCTTCATTTCCGGCGGAAGTCTCCCTGCGAACTCCACCAAACGAGGATCGAGGAAAGGGAAACGTCCTTCGATACCATGCGCCATGGCCATCCGATCGCCTTGGCTGGACAGGATATAGCCGGGCAGGAGGAAGCGGGTTTCGAGATATTGCGCCTGATGCAGCGGGTGCCACAGGGAAAATGCTTGGGGCAACCGGCTGACCAGGTCCTCGGCCGCATCATAGCCCTTCAACGTCGCACGCAGGTCGCCGGAAAAGAAAATCTTCGCCGCCGCCGTGGTCTTGAAGCGCGTCCGATGCGAGAACAGCGGATCATCGAGCGCAGTGTTGCCGGCGCCGAAGAAAGCAGCCAGGTACTCCACGGACTGCTGCTGCAGACCCGGCAGATAGGGATACAGCCTGCGGAACAGCTGCGGCCTCATGCGCGATGCCGGCTGCCGTCCGCAGAACCGCCGAACACGCGCTTCCCTAAAGACATCGTACCCAGCGAAGACCTCGTCGGCGCCCTCGCCAGTCAGCACCACTTTCAGGCCGGCCTGGCGAACAAGGCCGGACAACTGGTAGAGAGGTGCCGGTGCGGTGCGGATGATCGGCCGCTCGGCAAAGCGGATGACTTCGGGGAAGACACCGGCGATATCGCCGGCACGGCAGGCAATGGTTCGATGATGGGTGCCAAGTGCTGAAGCCATCTCGGTCTGGAAGGCGCTTTCGTCGTGCTCGGCGCTGTCGAACGTGACGGAAAATGTCTGCAGTTTGAGAGGGGTCATACCGGCGGCAAGCGCCGAAACAAGGGATGAATCGAGCCCGCCCGAAAGATAAGAACCGACCGGCACGTCGGCGCGCATGCGAAGCCTCACCGCATCGGTCAAAAGCGCCTGCAGTTCCTCGGCCGCATCGTCCTCGTTCGTGAGCTTCGACGGCGCGTCCCGATGCGGATAGTCGAGGTGCCAGTATCGCTTGACCGTGACTTGCCCCGGTGTCGCGATCATCACGCTTGCCGGCTCCAGCTCGTGGATATTGCGGAAAGCCGTGCGGGGAGCGATCGGCGCCCACAGCGTAAAAATCTGGTCGAGTGCTATCGGATCGATCTCGGCCGAGACGCCGGGGACCTTCAGCAGGGCTTTGATCTCCGACGCAAAGTAAAGCACGCCGTCCTTGCTCGTGTAGAACAGCGGCCGGACACCCATCCGGTCTCGGGCAAGCACCATACGCCGACGCCTGTTATCCCATATCGCGAAGGCGAAATCACCGTTCAGAAGCGGCAGGCAGTCTTCGCCCATCTCGTCATACAGGTGCAGGATGACCTCAGTGTCGCTCGACGTGCGGAAGCGCCGGCCCTTGGCTATCAGCCCTTCGCGCAGTTCCAGGTAGTTGAAAATCTCGCCGTTGAACGCAATCGTCAAATTGCCTGACACGTCGGACATCGGCTGCTGGCCATCACCGATCCCGATCACGGACAGCCGCGCATGCCCGAGCCCGGCGTCGGCTGCCACAAATTTCCCTTGCTCATCCGGCCCGCGATGGGCGATCGCAGCGATCATCCGCGCAAGCAAAGCTTCCGCATCCCGGATCGAACCGAAATAGCCCCCGAATCCGCACATTGGTATGACTCATTTATCAGCGATATACGAAACATAACCTCAATAGTTGCCTCAAGCGTTAACCGGATAACTTCGGCTAACACATGGTTAACAATAATTAAACAACAAATGTACTTTTTTAGCTCCATTATCTCGTCGAGATAGAAAAGTGTATTTCAACGCTAAACGCAACTTTGTTCGAGCAACGGCGGCGCAGTCACGTTGCCGCCCATCGCCGGCTCAGTGGGTCCGTCACAGATCGCTTGTTCGCTCGATGGATTTGCAATCCCGAGCCGCCCGCCCTAACCCGACAAAACGTGCGGAAACTAAGAACGATTAGGTTTGCCCCGAAGTCAGCGAGCGCCTGTCGCTCTGCTCACGTGCAACCTTGAAAGCGCTGATAGTCGAATGAACTGGCGAGATGTCCCGGAGGGAACCGAGGGGCATTTCCGCCGGCTCAACTGGAACCCGGAGGAGTCATTCGGGGTTCCCAGTGCTGCCTAACGCCGCCCGGCCCTGATCTGTTCCGCGTTTAGAGCCCACAACAACCCTGAGATCGTGTTTGGTAGCCGGTCCCCATGATACCATTCGGCGGCATGGCCTGTGGTCTATCGCGTTGACCGACTGGGCGCGCCGCCTAGCTTCTAGGCATCGTTGACAGATGGCGCGACACTAGGAACGACGCCAAGACGCGGGCGATCTGCGGCAGTACAACCGCAGGTCGCATTTTTCCAAAAAGAGCCGTAAACATGCTGGGATGGCGGATAAAACAACTGACAGTTTTCACTGCGCTGGCCGTTGGGCTGGGCACTTCTTCCACGACTGCGTTCGATTTGGATGCGGTCGAGCGTCTCAGGTCCAAGCCAATATGCGCAGACTGCGACCTGTCGGGCGCCAGCATGACGGGGAGCTATCTGCCGGGCGCGATTCTGACCAATGCGAACCTAACGGGCGCCGACCTTAAGGAAGCAAACATGAATGGTGCGGACCTTAGCGGTGCGAATCTTTCCGGCGCGGAACTATCTGGCGCCAGCCTGAATTACGCGAATTTGTCAGGCGCGAATCTGTCGAATGCGAACCTGTCGAAGGCGAGCCTTTCTGGCGCAAACCTGTCAAATGCGAGCCTGTCAGGGGCGGTCTTGACTGGCGCAAGCCTAAGGGGCGCGCGCCTTGCGCAAGCGCGGCTGTCGGGCGCAAACCTGGAGGGAGCAAACTTGCATTTGGTACTAAACTTAGACGCGGCGCTGCTTGTGGACGCGAAACTTTGCAACACAACAATGCCAGACGGCCTCATAGATAACAGAGGCTGCTAGTCCCGGCATTTGATGGAGAGGGGATGCCGTTTTTGAATTGCCTCCGAGTTCAATGAACCCGGAAGTTCGTCTTCTGGGCGGAAGTTATTGATTTTATGGTGGGCGATGACGGGCTCGAACCGCCGACATCTTCGGTGTAAACGAAGCGCTCTACCAACTGAGCTAATCGCCCGCTCCGGGCCGGACCTTTAAGCAGTTAGGACGGGGTTCGCAAGGCCAAATGAGCGCACGATGACCTCGCCGCTGGTCGTTTTCGGCAACAAAATTCGCCTTGTCAAAAAACCTTCTCCTGTTTGCTGTTATGCTGTCGCGCTCCGCTTGACACCCGGTGGCTTACGCCTTATCCACCGCCCCAACGACGAACACGGCTGACCGTGCTCGTCTTGCGCGGGTGTAGCTCAGTTGGTTAGAGTGCCGGCCTGTCACGCCGGAGGTCGCGGGTTCGAGCCCCGTCACTCGCGCCATTTTCAATCACTTAGCTGATTGGAAATGAAAAAACTCTGAATGCCGGACCGGCAATTCAGATATTCGGGTCGACCTTGGGCACTCGATAATTTCTAGCGCTTGGTTCGATTTTTAGAGATCCGTTCGATTTGGCTCATCACCGCTTGCGGATCGACGTTGTGAGCTAGCTGGGGCAGTTCGTCATCTGCCGGCGTCGATACCTTCAAACGCTCCGTCAGAGCGGTTTCGATCAGTCGTGTGGTTTCATGTTCGTTGAGCAGGCTGATCTGCAGATTCAGCTCGGTGCGGCGCTCGCTGAGCTCAGCCATTCTGTTCTGGTTGGGACTAGCCATGCCCTTGCGAGGCGCCGGGGTTTTCCCGACAAACTTGCCAACGAGACCAGCCATTTCCGAATTCCTCTCCTGAATTTCCGTCCAGGAACGCGCAAGACTTGCAGTGATTTATTCACCCATTTCGTCGCCACCTCCGTGGAAGAAGGATCGGATTTCCTCCCTGTCGACGCTGTCATCGCCGTTCTCGTCGACGGCGTTGAATATCCGCCCGATGAAATCCTGCACCTCGGTTTGAGAAAGCGCACCATCGCCGTCGGCGTCCACTATGGCGAACATCATTCGCATCCGTGCGCCATGCATCATCCCGCCTCCCATTCGGCGCCCGTCATGCGGACCTCTTCGGAAATCGCGATGCCAACGATCGCCACCTCGTCGTTCTGCTCGGGGGCGGCGATGCTCCTGCATTCTCTCCTCCAGCATCTCGGTCATCATCTCACGCATCATTTGGCGCATGGAGTCTTCGGTTGGCCCGCTTGGCGACGACTCTGAGCCACGATCCTGTGCAGGTGCGGCGGGCGCAGGTGAGCTCGTCTGGGATAGTGCCGGCGAAGCCAGCATAGCCAACGCCGCGGCAACTGCTGTGGTCTTGCTTGCTAGTGTCATTGTATTCTCCTTGGAGAATGGTGGACCGAACGTGTCGGCATCCAAGCCAAACCCGCTGCTCCCCCGCATGGTTCCTGGCGACTTGGTAGATGATCGCAGCATCTTGGTCCTGACGAGCGACGCAATCCGTCGCGCTGCCGCGAATGAACGCAGTCACTAGAGCCTCGACACAGTGACTTTGGCAGATCGGCGATCGGCAGCGAACGTCGATAATTCCCGTCAGTGGCGAATCGCAAGCATGGGAGATGAGCCGAAACACCTCTCCACTTCGTCATCCTAGTGTCTGCGCGCGTCGCTTCGCTCCTTGCTCCCGCCCTGGGATGACGAAGTGGCGGGGTGCTTCGGCTAATCCTAGAAGTTTGCGAGCTGCCACTGAGATCGGCACGCTGACGGGAGCTGCCGATCGACCCCCATCTGTCAAAATCACTGTGCCGAACTACTTGGTTCCTTAATACAAAAGTTTCGACTTTCGGTTTCCTGAGAGTTTCAACTTTTTGTATTTTGTTGCGTTCCAGGCCTGTCATATGCGTTTGAGCATTGGATTTTCCCGAACCCGGTTCCCACTTTGGGTCCGATGCTCTAACGGAGAAGAAGCCTTGGCCCTGAAATCGCTCATCGAATCGCGCCATTTCGACCTCACGATCATGGTCCTGATCCTGATCAACGCCGTCACGCTCGGCCTCGAAACCTCGCCCGATGCGATTGCTGTTTTTGGCCTGCTTCTAACGGCCATCGACCGCGCGATCCTTGGCGTCTTCGTCTTCGAACTCGCGATCCGGGTGGTCGTCTACAGGACGAATTTCTTCCGCGATCCATGGCGCATCTTCGACCTCTTGGTCGTCGGTTTCGCGCTCATTCCAGCGACCGGTTCGCTCTCCGTGCTGCGGGCGCTGCGCATCCTGCGGGTCCTGCGCCTGATCAGCATCGTTCCGTCGCTGCGCCGTGTCGTCACCGGCTTCATCACCGCCTTGCCCGGCATGGGCTCGATCATGCTGTTGCTTGGGCTGGTGTTCTACGTCTTTGCGGTGATGGCGACGAAGCTCTACGGCTCGTCCTTTCCCGAACTGTTCGGCGGCATACCGGAATCGCTCTTCACGCTTTTCCAGGTTATGACTCTCGAAGGTTGGTCGGACGGCGTGGTGCGTCCGGTCATGGAGGTCTATCCGACCGCCTGGCTGTTCTTCATCCCATTCATCTTCGCGACCTCGTTCACCGTGCTCAATCTGTTCATCGGCGTGATTGTTTCGGCGATGGAGGCCGAGCATGAGGCCGTAGAATCGGCCGACAGGGCTACGCTGCACAGCGATCAGGCCATCATCCTCGCGGAGTTACGGGCGCTGCGGGCAGAGGTCCGCGAATTGTCCGGCGTTCGCGGCTAGATCGCCTCCGCGAGCATTGCAAAACATTCCTATCCGTCGGCGGCTTGTGATGGTGTGGTGCCGTGAAAGACCCCGCCGCTCCATTTGCGAAGCGGCGGGGCCCCCCAATCACCCCCCCTTGCCAGGTCAAGATTGCCCCCCGGCATCGCTGACCGTGCAATTGCGGCGCCAGACCCAGTGACCCATTACGGGACACCTGTGCCAATGACGCAAGATGGGTTTTCCGATTTACATTAACTGTGACTAATATGTCACCGTGGTCGGAACGGACTAAAGTCGAGAGCGCCGGCGAGGCTGCGCGGCCTCACCCCTTGACGAGCAATGCCTCGACCTCCTGCAGCGTCGGCATCGACGGCGCCGTGCCGGGCCGGGTGACCGAGATGCCGGCGACGGCGCAGGCGAAGCGGACCGCTTGCAGCGGTTCCACCCCTCTCGCAAGTGCTGCGGCCAGGCCGCCATTGAAGGCGTCGCCTGCTCCGGTGGTCTCGACCACAGGGCCGGCATTGATCGCGCCGACATGGTCGGAGCAGCTGGCCGTGTGCAGCAGCGCGCCTTTTTCACCGAGCGTCACGATGACGGCGCCGACACCCTTCTGGAGCAGACTGTCGGCGGCTCGGCGGGCGTCGTCGATGGACGACACCTTGATGCCGGTCAGTTCCTCGGCCTCGGTCTCATTGGGCGTGACATAGTCGCAAAGCGTGTAGATGCGCTCGGGCAGGCTTGCCGCGGGCGCCGGATTGAGGATGGTCGTTACCCCTGCCCCGTGCGCGA
Organism: Mesorhizobium sp. WSM4841; assembly: GCF_055811515.1. Classification (NCBI taxonomy): domain Bacteria; kingdom Pseudomonadati; phylum Pseudomonadota; class Alphaproteobacteria; order Hyphomicrobiales; family Phyllobacteriaceae; genus Mesorhizobium; species Mesorhizobium sp. WSM4841. The sequence goes on along the minus strand of NZ_JBVVQC010000026.1, from coordinate 51,675 downwards.
TCTCCAGCGCCCGCAGCGCCGCCTCGATCGGCTGTTCGAGCTGGGTGACGAAGACGCCGGCCGAGCGGATCAGGCCGGCGTTAGCCTCGATGTCGTCGGGCGAAATCAGCATGGCCGCACCGGGGCTGACGATGATGGCGTTGTTGCCGGTCGTCTCCTCGACGAAGATATAAGCCGCACCCGTGTAGCTTTCCGGCGTGTCGATGATAGCGCTTTTCACGTCGGCCTGCGCCCAGGTTTGCCTGGCCATGTCGGCAAAGGGATCGACGCCGAGGCGCGTCAGGAAGGTGATGTCGGCGCCGAGCCGGCCGGCCGCAACCGCCTGGTTGGAACCCTTGCCGCCCGGGCCGAGGGTGAAGGATGTGCCAAGGAGCGTCTCGCCCATGCGCGGCTGGCGCGCGGCGCGGTAAGCGGTGTCGGCGACGAAGACCCCCAATATGACGACAGGCTTGCCTGGCATCCCGCTACTCCGCATCCGGCGGCACGACGCCTTTGCGGAAGGCGAAACAGCCATAGAAGCGGCGCTCGCCGGTCTGGATGACGCAATAGGCCTTTTTGGCACGTTCGTAGAAGGCGTAGCGTTCGACCGAAATCATCGGCCAGGCCTTGCCCTCAGCAGCGTCAATCTCTCTTTGCACTTCCGTCTGCACTGCCGGAATCTCGTCCGGCTTGCCGACGATCTCCATGCGGGCGGCCGCGTCGTCGACGAAATTGTCCAGCGGATAGAGCGACAGCACCGCCTTGACCACGTCCGCGGCCGGCGCATCGATGCGCAGCAGCCGGCCGAGCACGGTCTGGCGCGCCACCGAATCGGAGGGGAAGTTGGTGTCGGCGATGATCAAATCGTCGCCATGGCCCATCGCCCGCAGCGCCTGGAGCACGTCGGCATTGAGCAGCGGATTGATCCCTTTAAGCATAGTTCCCTCCCGAACGGGCTTTTTTTGATGCGAAGCCTGGCGCATGATCCCGAAAAAGTGTTGTCGGTTTTCAGGCGCAAATTCAAAGTGTTAAAGACGATGGCCGGTCTCTGAGTCGAAGAGATGGACCTGGTCGAGCCGCGGTTTCAGATGCAGCGTGTCGCCCGGCTTGAAATCGTGGCGCTCACGGAACAGCGCCACCATCTCGCCCTCGCCGAAGCGCAAGAAGACCAGCGTTTCGGAACCGGTCGGCTCGACGACGGAAATCTTCGCCGGCACGCCGTCGGGGTGGATTTCAAGATGCTCGGGCCGTACGCCGTAGACCACCTTGCGCCCATCCTCCACAGCGCTGTTCGCAGCAATCGGAAACGGCGTCCCGGCGATCTCGACGACAGGCTTGTCGCCCTTGCGCACCACGCCCTTGAGCAGGTTCATCGACGGCGAGCCGATGAAGCCGGCGACGAACAGATTGGCCGGCCGGTCGAACAGTTCCAGCGGCGCGCCGACCTGCTCGATGCGGCCGTCGCGCATCACCACGATCTTGTCGGCCATGGTCATGGCCTCGATCTGGTCGTGCGTGACATAGATGGTGGTGGTCTTCAGCCGCTGGTGCAGTTCCTTGATCTCGGTGCGCATCTGGACGCGCAGCTTTGCGTCGAGGTTAGACAGTGGCTCGTCGAACAGGAACACCTGCGGGTTGCGCACGATGGCGCGGCCCATGGCGACGCGCTGGCGCTGGCCGCCCGAGAGCTGGCGCGGATAGCGCTTGAGATAGGGATTGAGGTCGAGGATATCGGCGGCACGCTTGACCCGCTCGGCGACATCAGCCGGGTCGGTCTTCCGCAGCTTCAGCGCAAAGGCCATGTTCTGCTCGACCGTCTTGTGCGGATAGAGCGCGTAGTTCTGGAACACCATGGCGATGTCGCGCTTGGCCGGCGGCAGATGATTGACGACACGGTCGCCGATGGCGATCGTGCCGCCGGAAACGGTCTCCAGCCCCGCCACCATTCTGAGCAGCGTGGACTTGCCGCACCCCGAAGGGCCAACCAGCACCACGAACTGCCCGTCGGCGATGTCGACGCTGACATCGTGCAGGACCTTGACGGTTCCGAACGCCTTGGCCACATTGCTGATCGCGACTTGAGCCATCGGCCCCCCTTTCGTTGCGGTGAAGCTAAACAACGCAAACGGCTAGGGCAAGTCAGTCTTTTATAGATAAAAAACCCCATCCTCGTTGACACGGCACTTGGTTGTGAGAATAGTGAAAGGGCTCGGGTTTTGACCCCTGTTCCGGGCGTGCCGGCACACTAGTTCGGACTACGGAAATCGAAGTGTCGCGGGAGGAAAACTTGGGCCCTATTTCCAGGAGTCGCTGTTGTTGGGGAACACGTCCAGCGCTCCAAACACCCGAAACAATCACCATTGAGATTCTGGGAGGAATGAGATGAAAGTCAGCCTTTACAACCAATTTATGCGCGCGGGAGCCACTCGCCGCGATGTCCTCAAGGGCGCGGCCAGCATGGCCGCGATCGCAGCGGCATCCGGCGCCGGGCTTGGTGCACTGACGCGCCCTGCTTCCGCCGCAGGCGAGCTGCGTGCGCAGATCCTGCAGATCCCCGGTGTCGGTAAGGGCCAGCCGACCGATGCCGACTTCCAGCAGGTCGGCGAGCTCTGCCTGGAGGCGACCAAGGCCAGCGTCAAGGAAGGCGAATTCGCCGGCGTCCAGCTCACCTTCATGGGGCTCAACAACCAGAACCTGCACAATGTGCTGTTTCGCGGCTTCCTGAAGCCGTGGGAGACCTATACCGGCGCCAAGATCAACTGGATCGACCTGGCGCAGGCGGACTACAACGCCCGGCTGCAGCAGTCGATTGCCACCGGCACCGTCGATTTCGACATCATCGAGATGGGCGCGCCGTTTGAAGGCGATGTCTGCGGCAAGGGCCTCACTTCCGAAATGCCGGACTGGGTCAAGGACCAGATCGACATGAAGGACGTCGTGGCCTATCTGCAGCCACCGGTCGGCACCTGGGACGGCAAGCAGTACCGCGTGACCGTCGACGGTGACGCGCACAATTTCAACTACCGCACCGACGTGTTTGCCGATGCCGACCTCGCCAAGGCGTGGCAGGAAGGCGGCGGCGGCGGCGAATGGGGCGTGCCGAAGACCTGGCAGCAGGTGCAGGCGGTGACCAAGTTCCTCAAGGGCAAGCAGTTCCAGGGCCAGGACGTCTTCGGCTATCTCGACGCGCCCAAGGCCTGGGGCGGCTTCGGCTTCTACTTCCTCGGCAGCCGCGCCAGCGCCTATGCCAAGCATCCCGACGATAAGGCCTGGCTGTTCGATGCCGATACGATGAAGCCGCGCATCAACAATCCAGCCTGGGTGCGGGCGATCCAGGACGTGATCGACGCGCTGCCTTCCGAGCCTGCCGATCAGATTAACGCTGACCCGAACACCACCGCCTTCCAGCAGTTCCTGGCCGGCACCGGTTCGATGGTCACCTGGTGGGGCGACGTCGGCTCCAACGTCAAGACCAACGACAGTTCTGTCGTCGGCGACGTCACCGGCTTCTCGATCCTGCCAGGCTCGGACGACGTCTACAATTCCAAGACCGGCCAGTGGGACAAGCTCGCCAGCGGCCCGAACCATGCGCCGAACTGCGCCTATCTCGGCTGGGGCGTCTACGTCATGGCACGGGTCGACAGCGACGAAAAGAAGAAGAAGGCGGCCTGGTCTGCCGCCGCCCATCTCGGCGGCAAGGACCTGTCGCTCTGGTGCGCGGCATATCCGTCCGGCTTCCAGCCCTACCGCAACTCGCATTTCGACATTCCGGAATGGGTGGCGGCCGGTTACGACGAGGCTTTCATCACCTCGTATCTGAAGTCGGAGGCCGACAGCTACAACCATCCGAACGCCGCGATCGAGCCGCGCATCCCCGGCATCTTCCAATATTACAGTGCCGCCGAGGACATCCTGGCCAACACATTTGCCGGCAAGATGACGGCGCAGGAAGGCGCCGACGCCATTGCGGCCGCCTGGGAGAAGCTGACCGACCAGATCGGCCGCGAAAATCAGATCAAGCTCTACAAGGCCTCGCTTGGCATGTAGGCTGAGATTCTAGGAACCGTGGTGCCGCGCCCCGCAGCCCCCCGCCCGCCGCTTGATAGGCCCCCCCGGCATAAAAGCCGTCAGTGAACCGCCGCGCCGCCGGGCGGCCCCGCCGTTTCCCCCCCAAGCCTGGCCCGCCAA
>NZ_JBVVQC010000026.1:0-47498 GCF_055811515.1 Mesorhizobium sp. WSM4841 | reverse complement strand
ACACCGTGTCGGGGGGGGGGGGGGGGGGGGGGGGGGGGGGGGGGGGGGGGGGGGGGGGGGCGGGGCGGCGCGGGGGGGGGGGGGGGGGGGGGGCGGCGCGCGGGGGGGGGGGGGGGCGGCCCCCCGCCGCGGGGCGGCCGGCCGCCCGGGGGCGGGCGCCCGCCCGCCGGCGGCACCGCAGCTTGATCGGCCAGCCGGTCATAAAAGCCTTCAGTGAACGGACGAGACGCGTGGCTGACCAGACTTTGCCCACCAATGCGTGGCCGGCAAACGCCGCTCCATCCGATCTGATATCGCCGGGCCGCAAGCGGCTCGGCCGGGCGTTGATGGCTGCTGCGACGCTCGGCCTTCTGGCGGTGATCGCAGTTCAGATCCTGTACAAGACCGACGTCAATGCAGTCGGCTTCGAGACCTGGCGGCCGGTCGTTTATGCCTATGTGCTGTGGGGTACAGCACTCGGCATCGGCCAGGTGCTGACACGCGGCGAAGACGGCCAGCGCGCGCTGTTCCTGCTGCCGGCGCTGCTGTTCACCGTCGCCATGGTGATCTTCCCGACGCTGTTCGGCCTCTACATCGCGCTGACCGACTGGAACCTCAGTTCCTTCTCCGGCCGGAAGTTCAACGGGCTCGACAATTTCTGGCAGATGCTGGCCGACCCCTACTACCGCAACGCGCTGTTCAACATGGTGCTCTATGTGCTTGCGGTGCTGGTCGAATATGTCATCGCCTTCGGCCTTGCCTTGCTGCTCAACGCACAGATCAAGGCGCGCAAATTCTTCCGTGTCGTCTTCCTCATGCCGTTGATGCTGTCGCCGGTCGCGGTGTCGTGGATGATCGGCAAGTCGCTGATGGAATACCGGTTCGGGCCGGCCGCAACCCTGGCGCGCCAGCTCGGCTGGGAAAATCCCGCCTTCTTCTCAAACCCGATCACCGCCCGCATCTCGATCATGGTGCTCGATGCCTGGACGTTCATCCCGTTCATGATGATCATGCTGCTCGCCGGCCTTCAGGCGATGTCGCGCGAAGTTCTTGAGGCGGCCAGGGTAGACGGCGCCAATGCCTGGCAGACCTTCTGGCAGGTCACCTTCCCGCTGATGCTGCCGGTGTCGGTGACGGCGATCATCCTGCGCATCATCTTCAAATTGAAGCTTGCCGACATCATTATCACCGTCACCTCCGGCGGCCCGGGCGGCGCGACCGATTCCGTATCGAGCTTCATCTATCGCGAGTATCGCGACCGCTCGAATGTCGGCTACGGCACCATGCTGGCGATGGCCTACCTCATCATCATCATCGTATTCGTGACGTGGCTGTTGAAATTCGCCAACCGCTTCGTGCGCAACGTCAACTGATAGGGGCGGCGACATGAGCGTTCAGACCACCGAGTATGCCGCTTCCGAAATCCACTCGCCGGCGAGCTTTTTCGCCAACCGCGTCTTCATCTATGGCGCGCTGGCGTTCTGGGCCTTCATCTGCCTGTTCCCGATCTACTGGACGATAACCACCTCGTTCAAAACCGCGGTCGACGTCACCCAGGGCCATCTCATCCCGTTCGTCGACTTCTGGCCGGACTGGAAGGGCTGGCGCTCGCTCGGCCTGTCGCCGGACTCGATCTTCCGGACCTCGACGGTGCGCGACGAGTTCATCAAGCGCTTCATGAACTCGGTCATCACCTCGGTCGGCGCGTCGAGCCTCGCCATTGTCATCGGCAGTCTCGCCGCCTACGGCCTCACCCGCTACCGCTATCACTTCGCCTGGTTCAAGAATGAGGACATCTCCTTCTTTTTCCTGTCGCAGCTGATCCTGCCGCCGGTCGTGCTCGCCCTGCCCTTTCTCGTGCTGTACCGGGAAGTCGGCATGCTCGACACGCGCATCGGGCTGATCCTGCTCTACACGCTGATGGTGCTGCCGATCGTCATCTGGATCATGCGCGACCAGTTCAATTCGATCCCGGTCGAACTGGAGGAAGCAGCCCTCGTCGACGGCCTGTCGATCTGGGGCGCCTTCTTCCGCATTGTCATGCCGATCGCGCTGCCGGGCATGGTCGCCGCCTTCATCCTGGCGATGGTGCTGTGCTGGAACGAGTATTTCTTCGCCGCACTACTGACCTCGACCGACGCCAAGACCATTCCCGTCATGGTGGCGAGCCAGACCGGCTCGCAGGGCATCAACTGGTGGTCGATGGCCGCACTCGCCGCCGCCGCGATCACGCCGCTCGCCGTCATCGGCATCGCGCTGGAGCGCTATCTGATCATGGGCATGACCGCGGGCGCGGTGAAGTAAGCCCTCGCCACTCCTCCGACGTTGCAACTGTGGATAGCCTTCTGAACGCCGGCGGGACAGCGCCCCCCTCTGTCCTGCCGGACATCTCCCCCACACGGGGGGAGATCGGCCGTCACGCCGGTTTTCGCTAATCTCCAACGCCGCAGGAACGAGCGGGGCGCTGAAACAGCGAATCTCCCCCCAAGTGGGGGAGATGTCCGGCAGGACAGAGGGGGGCGCGAAGGATCGCTACGGCTTTCATTCTGCGCTTCTGCAACGCTCGAAAAGGCGCGTCCGTTAGCGCGCCAGTATCGCCCGCAGATGACCGAGGATCATGGCGACGCCCTTTTGCCCCAGTTCCGCCGAGGCGTCGGGAGCGGTCGCAGTGTACCATCCCGTATTGTCGGTAAAATGGCCGGCGTCCACCGCTTCCGGGCACAGCGCCAGCATCAGCGACGTTTCTCCGATGCCGGCATGGTCAAACGGATATTGGCCGTTCATTGCAGCCGGCATCAGCGGATGCACCTGTATCCAGTTGAAGAAATTGGCGCCCTCGGCGTGCTCGGCATAGTAGCCCGCCATCGCCTCGGAGCCCCACCAGCCCTCGCCGCGCTCCTTCTCCAGAAAACGGAAGATCGCCTGGCGGCCGGCGGTCTTGAAGGCGAGATCGGTCGGCATACCGGCGGCAAAATTCTCGGTCTGGTGGTGAATGATGGCGTGGATGTTGCGAAAACCGATGCGCAATAGGCTGTAGAACAGTTCCTCCGCGAACGGCGCCAGCGCCCTGCCGCCGACCTGAACCGAGCCATTGCCCTCCGGCGGCGCCACCGCGTAGCTCGCCGCGCCATAGTAGAAGGCTGGCAGGATGACGATGTCGGCTTCCTTTTCGAACAGCTCCAGCATCTTGACCGCCGCCAGCGTATCCATGCCGACGGCCATGTGCTCACCGTGGTATTCGAGCACGCCGAGCGGGAGCGCGACCGGCCAGTTCTCGGCGATCGCCTTGCGGATCTGGTGCGGCAGCATCAGCTCGTAGCGCATGACGCCTACTCCATGTTGGTGTGGCGGGCGGCGTCGATACGGCTTTCGCCGATCCGAGCCAGCACAGTGCCAAGCTCGTCGAGCGCAATTCTGAACAGATCTGTGCCGGCATTGGTCACGATGGTTCGACCAATTTCCCGGAACCCGAAACTTGCCTGAATGTTTGGGCCATTTTTTCCCCGAACAGCTTGTTTTTGCTCATGCTATCACCGTGAAAGTTCGTGTCCAACGGCTCGGAGTGCTTTTGCAGCGCCCCAGGCGTGATAGTGTCAGGCAGTTGCGTAGGTGAGGAAAAGGCAGGACATGAAGACACGGCATTTCGACCGCATCGGCAATGGCGGCATCAGTTTCACGGAACTCGGCTTCGGCACGGCGCCGCTCGGAAACCTTTATCGCGCCGTCTCCGACGAGGATGCCAACGCCACCCTGGAGACCGCCTGGCGAGTCGGCTGCCGCTACTACGACACCGCGCCGCTCTACGGGCTTGGCCTGTCGGAAACGCGGCTCAATCCGTTCCTGCGCTCGAAAAAGCGCGACGACTACGTGCTGTCGAGCAAGGTCGGCCGCATCATGCGCGCCTGCCCGCCGGACCAACGGACCGGCATCGGCAAGTTCTTCGACACGCCGTCGCGCCGCGAGGTCTACGACTACAGCTATGACGGCGTCATGCGCTCCTTCGAAGCCTCGCTCGAGCGCCTCGGCGTCGACCGCATCGACATTCTTTTCGTGCATGACGTCGACATCTTCACCCATGGCAGCAAGGAGGCCTCGGACCAACGCATCGAGGAGTTCATGCGCTCGGGCTATTACGGGCTGCTGGCCTTGCGTGATCAGGGTGTCATCAAGGCGTTCGGCGGCGGCATCAACGAATGGCAGGTTGCCCAGACACTTGCCGAGCGTGGCGACTTCGACCTTTTCCTGCTAGCCGGGCGCTATACGCTGCTGGAGCAGGAGGCGCTGCAGTACTTCCTGCCGCTATGCCAGAAGCGCGGCATAGGCATCGTTCTCGGCGGGCCGTATAATTCCGGCATCCTGGCAACCGGACCGAAGCCCGGCGCCCATTACAATTATTCCGAGGCGCCGCAGGACATCATCGACCGCGTCACGCGCATCGAGGCCGTCTGTAAACGCCATGGCGTGCGCCTGATCGAGGCGGCACTGCAATTTCCGCTGCTGCACCCTTCGGTCGTGTCGGTGATCCCCGGCGGACAGCGGCCGAGCGAGGTCGAAAGCAACCGGTCGCTGCTCGACGCGAAGCTGCCACCAGCACTCTGGGCCGATCTCAAGAAGGAAGAGCTGATGCGCGCCGATGCGCCAACTGCATAAAGCCGCCTGCTCCCATCGCCTCGACGATACCGGCCGAAAAAGGTAGGCCAAAAGAAAAGCCGGGCATGCCCGGCTTTTCTGATCTCTGAAAAGGGTACGAAGGCGCTTAGAGACTGTTTCGAAATTCGCTCTGGCGAGTCATATGGTGGTGGTTTCGAGAACCGGCGCGCAGCGGACATTTGGGTCCGTGAGCACCGGAAGCGCAGAAAACGCCATCAGATGGCCGCCAGAGTAGAGTTTCCAAACAGTCTCTTAGTTGACTGCGTCCTTGAGGCCCTTGCCGGCCGAAAACTTCGGCACGGTGCGCGCCGGAATCTGCACTTCCGCGCCGGTCTGAGGATTGCGGCCGGTCGAGGCAGCGCGTTTTGACACGGTGAAATTTCCGAAGCCGACAAGCCGGACATCGCCGCCCTTCTTCAGTTCGCCGGTGATGACGGAGAACACCGCATCAACCGCCGACTGCGCGTCACCCTTCGAAATACTCGCGGCATCGGCGACAGCGGACACCAGTTCGTTCTTGTTCATAAAAATTCCCTTCCATGAGAAACCGGAACGTAGACTCATCCGGCAGGAAACGGACTTTAGAAAGAAGCGCTTCCGCAACCAAGTCGAAAAGCGTCAAAAGAGTCGAAAAAACCGCGGAATTCCGGGGTTTTTCACATGAAAAAGCCGGGCGCTCGGCCCGGCTCTCTCTTGTGCATTGCAACTTTAGAAGGTGCTAATGAGCTAGCGACTTGCCGGCGTCGTCTCCGGCATCCACCGCAGCCGGCGCATTGACCGGTTCAACCCAATCGATCGGCTCCGGCATACGCACCAGCGCATGGCGCAAGACTTCACCGACCCGCCCGACCGGAACGATCTCCATACCGTTCTTCACGTTGTCCGGAATCTCCGCCAGATCCTTGGCATTGTCTTCCGGGATCAGCACCTTCTTGATGCCGCCGCGCAGCGCTGCAAGCAGCTTCTCCTTGAGCCCGCCGATCGGCAGCACCCTGCCGCGCAGCGTGATTTCGCCGGTCATCGCCACATCGGCCCTGACCGGGATGCCGGTCAGCACCGAGACGATCGCCGTCGCCATCGCCACACCCGCCGACGGCCCGTCCTTGGGCGTTGCGCCCTCGGGCACGTGGACGTGGATGTCGCGCTTGTCGAACAGCGGCGGCTCGACGCCGAAATCGATAGCCCGCGAGCGGACATAGGAGGCCGCCGCCGAGATCGATTCCTTCATCACATCGCGCAGATTGCCGGTCACCGTCATACGACCCTTACCGGGCATCATGACGCCTTCGATCGTCAGCAGCTCGCCGCCGACTTCCGTCCAGGCGAGCCCGGTGACCACGCCGACCTGATCGTCGGCCTCGACCTGACCGAAGCGGAAGCGCGGAACACCAAGGTAATCGGCGAGATTGTCCGCCGTGATGTCGACCGTCTTCTTCTTCGTCTTCAGGATCTCGGTCACCGCCTTGCGGCCGAGCTTCATCAGTTCGCGCTCCAGGCTCCTGACGCCCGCTTCACGGGTGTAGGTCTGGATGATGCCGCGGATCGCGTCCTCGCCGACGGAGAACTCCTTCGGCTGCAGCGCATGATCGCGGATCACCTTGGGCATCAGGTGGCGCTTGGCGATCTCGATCTTCTCGTCCTCGGTGTAGCCGGCGATACGGATGATCTCCATGCGGTCCATCAAGGGCGCAGGGATGTTCAGCGTGTTCGCCGTCGTCACGAACATCACGCTCGACAGGTCGTATTCGACCTCGAGGTAGTGGTCCATGAACGTCGAGTTCTGCTCGGGATCGAGCACCTCAAGCAAGGCCGACGACGGGTCGCCGCGGAAATCCTGGCCCATCTTGTCGATCTCGTCGAGCAGGAAGAGCGGGTTGGACTTCTTCGCCTTCTTCATCGACTGGATGACCTTTCCGGGCATCGAGCCGATATAGGTGCGCCGGTGACCGCGGATTTCAGCCTCGTCGCGCACGCCGCCCAGCGCCATGCGGATAAACTCGCGGCCGGTCGCCTTGGCGATCGACTTGCCGAGCGAGGTCTTGCCGACGCCGGGAGGTCCGACGAGGCACAGGATTGGCCCTTTCAGCTTCTTCTGGCGACTCTGCACGGCGAGATACTCGACGATGCGGTCCTTGACCTTGTCGAGGCCGAAATGGTCGGTGTCGAGCACGTTCTGCGCGAAGGCCAGATCCTGCTTGACCTTGGAGTTCCTGCCCCATGGTATCGACAGGATCCAGTCGAGATAATTGCGCACGACGGTCGATTCAGCCGACATCGGCGACATCGTCCGCAGCTTCTTCAGCTCGGCTTCCGCCTTTTCGCGGGCCTCCTTGGAGAGCTTGGTCTTCTTGATGCGCGCCTCGATCTCGGCGGCCTCGTCGCGGCCGTCCTCGCCCTCGCCGAGCTCCTTCTGGATCGCCTTCATCTGCTCGTTGAGGTAGTATTCGCGCTGCGTCTTCTCCATCTGGCGCTTGACGCGCGAGCGGATGCGCTTCTCAACCTGCAGGACGGAGATTTCGGCTTCCATGAAGCCCATCGCCTTTTCCAGCCGCTCCTTGACCGAAAGCGTGGCCAGCATCTCCTGCTTCTCGGGGATCTTGATGGCAAGATGCGAGGCAACCGTATCGGCGAGCTTGGAATAGTCGTCGATCTGGCTGGCGGCACCCACCACTTCGGGCGAGATCTTCTTGTTCAGCTTGACGTAGTTCTCGAAGTCGGTGACGACGGAACGGGCCAGCGCCTCGACCTCGACCTCTTCCTCATCCGGTTCGACCAGCGCCGCGGCGCGGGCCTCGTGGAAGTCGGGACGGTCGGTGAACGAAACGATTTTCGCGCGCGAGGCGCCTTCGACCAGCACCTTAACGGTGCCGTCCGGCAGCTTCAGCAATTGCAGCACATTAGCGAGCGTGCCGATGTCGAAGATCGCATCGGACTCGGGATCGTCATCGGCGGCATTCATCTGGGTCGCAAGCAGGATCTGCTTTTCCTGACCCATCACCTCCTCCAGCGCCTTGATCGACTTTTCACGCCCGACAAAGAGCGGAACGATCATGTGCGGGAACACCACGATGTCGCGCAGTGGGAGGACTGCGAAGACGCCGTCGCTGGGAGCCTTGGATATTTTGGCCATTGTCCAACCTTTCATGTCGCGACCGCCAATCGGCCAACCGCGAATCTCATATTAACGACCGAGGATCGTTCCGCCTACCACCGTTTGTGACGGGAGTTTTACAGCACAGAATTCGGCACCCCGGCCTTCCTCCGTTAGTTGGAGGCACGGGGGGCAAAGATCAAGGGTCAACACGAAACCGTTCATCCAATCTGTCACAATCCGTTCATCCAATCTGTCACAATCCGTTCATCATAGGTCGGCCCGTCCGCAAAACAAAACGGCGCCTCGCGGCGCCGTTTGAAGAATTTCCACTGCAGAGGCTCACGTCAGGCGCTGACGTTGCCCTTCTTTTCCTTCTGCTCGGAATAGATGTAGAGCGGTCTGGCGTTGCCGGACACCACCTCTTCCGAAATAACCACTTCGCGCACGCCTTCCAGCGCCGGCAGCTCGAACATCGTGTCGAGCAGGATCGCTTCCATGATCGAGCGCAGGCCGCGCGCGCCGGTCTTGCGCTCGATGGCGCGCTTGGCGATCGCCGACAGCGCATTCTCATGGAAGGTCAGGTCGACATTCTCCATCTCGAACAGCCGCTGATACTGCTTGACCAGCGCGTTCTTGGGCTCGGTCAGGATCTGGATCAGCGCCGGCTCGTCGAGGTCCTCCAGCGTCGCCAGGACCGGCAGACGGCCAACGAACTCGGGAATGAGGCCGAACTTCAACAGATCTTCGGGCTCGACCAGGCGGAAAACATCGCCGGTGCGGCGATCCTCGGGCGAAGCGACGGTGGCGCCGAAGCCGATCGAGGTCTTGCGACCGCGGTCCGAAATGATCTTGTCGAGGCCGGCGAAGGCGCCGCCGCAGATGAACAGTATGTTGGCGGTGTCGACCTGCAGGAATTCCTGCTGCGGATGCTTCCTGCCGCCCTGCGGCGGGACGGAGGCGACCGTGCCTTCCATGATCTTCAACAGCGCCTGCTGGACGCCTTCACCCGACACATCGCGGGTGATCGAAGGATTGTCCGACTTGCGCGAGATCTTGTCGATCTCATCGATGTAGACGATGCCGCGCTGGGCGCGCTCGACATTGTAGTCGGCCGACTGCAACAGTTTCAGGATGATGTTCTCGACATCCTCGCCGACATAGCCCGCCTCGGTCAGTGTCGTCGCATCGGCCATGGTGAACGGCACGTCGATGATGCGGGCCAGCGTCTGCGCAAGCAGCGTCTTGCCGCAACCGGTCGGGCCGATCAGCAAAATGTTGGACTTCGCCAGCTCGACGTCGTTGTTCTTGCCGGCATGCGCGAGGCGCTTGTAATGGTTGTGGACGGCCACCGACAGCACGCGCTTGGCGTAGGGCTGGCCGATGACGTAGTCGTCGAGAACCTTGAGGATCTCCTGCGGGGTCGGCACGCCCTCGCGTGACTTCACCATCGAGGTCTTGTTCTCCTCGCGGATAATGTCCATGCAGAGCTCGACGCATTCGTCGCAGATGAACACCGTCGGGCCGGCGATCAGCTTGCGGACTTCGTGCTGGCTTTTGCCGCAAAACGAGCAATAAAGCGTGTTCTTGGAATCACCGCCGTTGTTGCCGACCTTGCTCATTTTCATGTCCTTTCATAGCCGCCCGCCGATGGTCTGGTTGAAAGGGCGCATAACTCAATCTATCGCGGGAAATCGCCGCCGCCAGTATTCCGGCTCCCGCAACGCATTCCATACGAAACACATATCAGAAAACGTCGCAATGATTCGCACCAACCCCACACAAAGCTAAGCCGTCGAAAATCAACATAGGCTTAACGTAGGCAATTGCTCCCGTCGAGGGAACAGCCAATTGTGGCCGAAATGCCGCAAGCGGCATCAAAAGCGTGTTTTCCCACCATCCACTGCCACCAGGCTTATGCGGCGGCAACCTCAGCCGGCTCGCGCGACGAAATGACCTTGTCGATGAGGCCGAAATCCTTGGCCTCGTCGGCGGTCATGAAATGGTCGCGGTCGAGCGTCTTCTCGATCTCGTCGTAGCTCTTGCCGGTGTGCTTGACATAGACCTCGTTGAGACGGCGCTTCAGCTTGATGATGTCCTGGGCGTGGCGCTCGATGTCGGAAGCCTGGCCCTGGAAGCCACCGGAAGGCTGGTGGACCATGATGCGGGCATTCGGCGTGGCGAAGCGCATGCCCTTCTCGCCTGCGGTCAAGAGCAGCGAACCCATCGAGGCCGCCTGGCCGATGCACAGCGTCGCTACCGCCGGCTTGATGAACTGCATGGTGTCGTAGATCGCCATGCCGGACGTGACGACGCCGCCAGGCGAATTGATGTAGAGGTTGATTTCCTTCTTCGGATTCTCCGCCTCGAGAAACAGGAGCTGCGCGCAGACCAGCGTCGCCATGCCGTCCTCGACCGGGCCGGTGATGAAAATGATGCGCTCTTTCAGGAGCCGCGAGAAAATGTCGTAGGCCCGCTCGCCGCGATTGGTCTGTTCGACCACCATCGGAACGAGGTTCATGTAGGTTTCGATGGGGTTTTTCATGGACTATCCCTTTTCAAAGGTGGGATTCCGGCGCCGGGAAATTAGCAAGTCGGGCAGAATCGGTTCTGGATCGTTGTCCTGTAAATAGGATGTCGGCTCACCCTAGCGCAAGGCCGCCCCTCCTAGCCATCCGGTTAAGTCGAATCAAGCTTTCTGCACAGAATTCGCCCGAGGCTATTTCGGCAGCCATCTGCTGCTGTTGAAGCAGCACGGCTGCGTAGCACTTTCTTAACCGCGTCGCTTAACGAAATATCTCGAAACTGCTTTCCCGCGATGCGGCTTCCCCTACAATTCAACGTTGAACTTGCGCTGAAGGCTCAAACAGGGGAAGTGCCGTGATCAGGGAAACTGACTTCCTCGACCACGTGGCCGAGACCGTGGTGCTGCAGCCGGAGCGCAGGCGCCGCGTCGTTGGTGCCGCCGAGCATGAGAGCATCGCCGAAGAGGTTCTGGTGCAGCCTGAACAGCGACGCATCATCGAGGTTCCCGCCTCCTACCAGACAGTGGTGCGCCGCGTGATGGTCAGGGACGGTTCGTCCAGCTGGCGGCGCGTGTATACGCTAAGGCACTGCAGGGGGTAACGGCAAAACATGCTGGTGTCGGTTGTGATTGTATTTGGAATAGCCGCCGCGTTTGTTTTTACGCGATATGATTTGTACGATGCTTCATCGCTGAAATGGAAAAGCGCATCCGAACCGACGACAGCCTACGCATATGCCGTCTTTTTCGTTTTGCTTACGATCGCAGCCATAGCGCTTTTCTTCTACCCTCTAGGCGGCTAGCAGCCATTGCAGATTTTAGCCTGTTTGGCGTTGGCGATTGGAAACTATTCCGCCCGCAGCCATTTCTTCAGCCCGCCGAAATCGCCGTCGTCGACGCAAGCCGCGACACGCCGACCGACCGCTGCGCCGAATTTGTAGCCGTGGCCGGAGCAGGCCGAGACAACAAGGCACTTGCCCTTCTCATGCGCCAGGAATTTTTCGTCGGCGGTGAAGGTGTAGGCGCAGGTGGCGACCTCGGTGACCTTGTATTCCTCGACACGGGCGATCGGCGGCGAAAACAGGTCGCGGATCGCCTCGCCCTCGCCCGCCACCGGCTGGCGGTTCCAGTCGGCGTCGCTGGTCGGCACTTTGTGCAGCCCTGAGCCGAATTTCATGCCGGCGCCGCCGGACGGCGGGATCACGTAGCCGTCGACGGCGCCGCCGACATTGAGGATGACCGGGGCCGAACGCCATGCCGCTTTCAGATCCGCCGGCGGTTCGACATAGGCGAGCGCGGTGCGCCAGGTCTTCAGGTCGCCGCCCAGTTCCGGAAACAGTTTCAGCACCCAGGCGCCGGCGGCGACCACGATGCGGTCGGCCTGCATCGTCTCGCCGCTTTCAAGCACGAGGCGGCCAGCCTCGGCGTCGACCTCCGTCACCTTGCTGTTCTCGTAGACGTTGGCGCCGTTGGCCCGCAGCCATATGGCCAGACCGGCGGCGATCCTGCGGCAATGCAGCGCTCCGCCGTCCGGCGAAAAATACGCGTAGCGGAACGAGCCGGGCTCCAGGAACCGCCAGCGTCTAACCGCGGCGTCCGGCTCGAACAGTTCGAATGGGTAGTTCCCGGCTTCCATGCCTTCGCGGTATTCCTCGGCTTCGTCTCCCGGCTCCCGCGAAATGCAGATGAAGCCGCGCCGGTCGAGATGGTTTTCGCCGAGATTGGCCCACATCTCGTCCCAGGCCTCATAGGCCTCGGTGATCAGCCGGCCATAGCCCGCCGCTGCACCATAGGCGCGGCGGATGATGCGGTGATGGTCGCCTGAGGCGGCAAGCGGATTGGGAATCGACCCCTGCTCGACGATCGTGACCCGGTGCCCGGCCTTAGCCAGCGACCAGGCCGTCGAAAGCCCTGCAATGCCTGCGCCAACCACGATCACATTCATCAAGTCAGTCTTTCCGCAGCCGCGCCGGCCGGCTCAACGCTTTTTTGTGCATGTCGTTGTCCCAAAACCGCTTCACACTTTTGGGCGACACGCATCAGATTGCCGGGCGCCAAGATACGGTCTGGCATCAAGCTGGCAAGCCGCGTTAATTGTCTGGCATGACCAAATTGATGCTGACCTATCTTGCCTTCGATCCAGGCACCCGCCATGTGCGACTGGACCCGCACGAGCCTGCTTTCTTCCAGAACCCCTATGAGGCCTATGCCTTCATGCATGGCGCATCGAACGCCTTCTTCTGGGAAGAGTTCGGCTTCTGGTGCTTTGGCGGCTTCGACGACGTCAGCCGGCTGCTGCGCGACCGCCGCTTCGGCCGCCAGAACCCGGCCGGCATCCCGGACAGAAGCGGCATCGGCCGGGATCGCACGCATCTCAACGCCTTCGACGGTATCGAGGCCAATTCGATGCTGGAGCTGGAACCGCCCGTTCACACCAGGCTCAGAACGCTGGTCAACCGCGCCTTCGTCTCGCGTCAGGTCGAGCGCCTCAGGCCGCGCGTCGAGGCGCTGGCCAACGAGCTGATCGACCGTTTCGAACCGGACCAGGTCGACCTGCTGCCGGCTTTCGCATCGCCTTTGCCGATCACCATCATTGCCGAAATGCTCGGCGTGCCGGTCGAGATGGGGCCGCAACTGCTCGGCTGGTCGCATCAGATGGTCGCCATGTACATGCACGGCCGCACGCGCGAAACGGAAGAGACGGCCAATCGCGCCGCGCGCGACTTTTCGGGGTTCCTGCGCGGCTATGTTGCCGAGCGGCGCAAAAACCCCGGCGACGATCTATTGTCGCTGCTGATCTCGGCGCAGGAGGACAACCAAAAACTCTCGGAGGATGAACTGGTGTCCTCGGCTATCCTGCTGCTCAATGCCGGCCACGAGGCAACCGTCCATCAGACCGGCAATGCGGTGCGCTCGATCCTTGCGCAAGGCGGCGACCCGCGCCGCTTCTTCATGTCCGCGGAAACGACCGCAGCGACCGTCGAGGAATGCCTGCGCTTCGACGCGCCGCTGCACATGTTCACGCGTTATGCCTATGAAGAGATCGAGGCCGGGCCAGGCGTGATCGTGCGGCCGGGCGAGACGATCGGCCTGCTGCTCGGCATGGCCAACCACGACCCGGCTGCGTTTGCCGAGCCCCTCGCCTTTCGGCCGGATCGTGCGGACCAGAAGAACGTCTCGTTCGGCGCCGGCATTCATTTCTGCATCGGCGCGCCGCTCGCCCGGCTCGAATTGCAGGTATCGCTGAAAACCTTGTTCGAGCGCCTACCCCAGCTCCATCTTGCCGAACAGCCGCGCTTCCGCGATACCTATCATTTCCACGGGCTGGAAACGCTCGTCGTGCACACCGGACGGTGATCAAAGCTTGATCACATACTCCTTGCGAGTCGTTTCAAGCACTTCCCAGCTTCCCTTAAACCCCGGCCTAAGTACGAAACTGTCGCCGGCCCTGACGGTGCGCGCCTCGCCGCCGTCCTCTGATATCACCGAGACGCCCGACAGGATGTGGCAGAACTCCCACTCGTCATACTCGATGCGCCATTTGCCCGGCGTCGCCTCCCAGATGCCGGCATAGAGCCCGCCGTCCTGCTCCTCGACATTCCAGGTGCGGAATTTTGGATCGCCTGAAATCAGGCGATCCGGCGCCGGCGCACCAAGTTCCGGTTCGACGCTTTCAATATCGACCGAGAGAAATTTCGGCGCAGTCATGGAAACTCCTTCCAGCGGGGATCAAACCTTGGCGAGGGCCTGTTCCAGATCGGCGACAATGTCGTTGACATCCTCGATGCCGACCGAGAGCCTGACCGTATCCGGCCCAGCGCCGGCGGCGACCTTCTGCTCGTCCGACAGTTGCCGATGCGTGGTCGATGCCGGGTGGATGACCAGCGACTTGGTGTCGCCGACATTGGCGAGGTGCGAGAACAGTTCGAGCGCCTCGACGAATTTGATGCCCGCCGCATAGCCGCCCTTCAGGCCGAAGGTGAACACCGCACCGGCGCCAAGCGGCGAGTACTTCTTCTGCAGCGCATTGTTGCTGTCGCTGGGCAGGCCGGGATAGGACACCCAGGCGATCTTCGGGTGGTTGGACAGCCAGCCGGCGACAGTGACCGCATTGTCGCAATGGCGCTGCATCCTGAGCGGCAGGGTTTCCAGCCCGGTCAGGATCAGGAATGCGTTGAAGGGCGAGATCGCCGGGCCCATGTCGCGCAGGCCGAGCACGCGCGCGGCAATGGCGAAAGCGAAATTGCCGAAGGTCTCGTGCAGGACGAGGCCGCCATATTCGGGGCGCGGCTCCGACAGCATCGGATATCTGCCGGATTTCGACCAGTCGAAGGTGCCGCCGTCGACAACGGCGCCGCCGATCGAATTGCCGTGGCCGCCGATGAACTTGGTCAGCGAATGCACAACAATGTCGGCGCCATGCTCGATCGGCCGCACCAGATAGGGCGAGGCCAACGTGTTGTCGACGATCAGTGGCAGGCCGTGCTTGCGGGCGATATCGCCGATCTTCTCGATGTCGACGAAGACACCGCCCGGATTGGCCAGGCTCTCGATGAAGATTGCCTTGGTCTTTTCGTCGATCTGGCTTTCGAAGGTCGAGACGTCGTTGGTGTCGGCCCAGCGCACCTGCCAGCCGAAATTCTTGAAGGCGTGGCCGAACTGGTTGATCGAGCCGCCGTAAAGCCTTGTCGCGGCGACGAAATTGTCGCCGGGCTGCATCAGATTATGGAAGACGAGCACCTGCGCGGCATGGCCCGACGCCACCGCCAGCCCCGCCGTGCCGCCTTCGAGCGCCGCGATACGCTCTTCCAGCACCGCCTGCGTCGGGTTCATGATCCGGGTATAGATGTTGCCGAAGGCCTTTAGCCCGAACAGCGAGGCGGCATGGTCGGCATCATCGAAGACAAAGGAGGTCGTCTGGTAGATCGGCGTGGCACGCGCGCCGGTCGCCGGATCGGGCTTGGCACCCGCATGGACGGCGAGCGTGTTGAAACCGGGCGTGCGGGTCATCGAAGATCTCCCCTGAGTGGTAGTGGTGAATGGTGAATGGTGATGGCAAAGTCGGCCAGCCCCATCCTGATTGCAAGCGGCTCATATGCCGCTTTGCCCGCCTTCCCGAAAAATCCTTCTATTCACTATTCACTATTCACTACCTACTTCTGGCGGACGCCAAAACTCTGGAATCCCGGCCGCATCAGCGGCTTCTTCGACGACAACACGCCTGAGTTGACGCCGGTCCAGCCGATTTCGCCCGACAGCTTGCCATATTCGATCTTGGGGCAGCGGTTCATCACCACCTTGATGCCGGCGGCCTCGGCGCGCGCGGCCGCCTCGTCGTGGCGCACGCCAAGCTGCATCCAGATGACTTTCGGCAACGGGTCGAGCCGCAAGATCTCGTCGACGACGCCCGGCACTGCCGCCGAGCCGCGAAACACGTCGACCATGTCGATCGGCTCGGGAACATCGGCGAGCCTGGCATAGGTCATCCGGCCAAGGATTTCCTTGCCGGCCTGGCCGGGGTTGATCGGGAACACCGAAAACCCCTTGCCCAGCAGGTATTTCAGCACGAAGTAGCTCGGCCGCACATCGTTGGCGGACGCGCCGACCATGGCGATGGTTTTCACCGAATTGAGGATGCCGGCGATATAGGCATTGTCGTAGGCGTCATGGTTCATGCCTCGTCCTCATACAGAGCTTCGGCGAGAAAACCATCCGGGTCGTTGCAGAAACTGCGCATCATGCGAAAATGATCGGTATCGTGGAAATCGGTCGGGTCGAGCCCGAACCGGGTGATGCGGAACAGCCGCGCGCCGGGACAAGCCATCAGCAGCGGCGAATGCGTCGCCATGATCACTTGCGCCGTGCCTGATAGATCCATCCGCCGCAGCATCTTGAGAAGCTCGATCTGGCGCGTCGGCGACAAGGCGCTTTCCGGCTCGTCGAGGATGTAGATACCTTGCCGGCGGCAGCGCTCCTCGAAGAACCGGATGAAACCCTCGCCATGCGACCAGGACAGGAAATCGGGCGGCGCCGCATGGGCGTCGACGGCGGCCTGATCGAGATAGCGGGCGACGGCGTAAAAAGATTCGGCGCGAAAGAACCAGCCGGCGGTGACCTTCGGCAGCCAGTGGCCGCGCAGCGTTTCCGCCAGTGCCGCGCCGCTCTTGTCGATGGCGCGGGAGTGGTCGATGGGCATGTAGCCCTTGCCGCCGCCGGCCTCATCGTATCCGGCCAGCGCGCCGATCGCCTCGAGCAATGTCGATTTGCCGGTGCCGTTCTCACCGACGATGATGGTGATCGGCGTGGTGAATTCGAGTTCGAAATCGTGGCCGCGGAAGATCGGCAGGTTCCACGGATATTTTTCCCAATCTTCGACCCGCGCCGGCTCGATCAGGATGCGCTTGAGATAGGGAGCCTTCAGTCGCGTCAGTTGCTTGCGATATGCCATCTGGCAGTGGGATCAGCCCGGCAGCGAGATGCTGCCGTCTTCCGCGATCGGAAAAGCCGGATTGTGCGCCACCTCCCAGACATGCCCCTCCGTGTCGGCGAAATAACCATACCAGCCGCCCCAGAACGCGCGGCCGGCCGGCTTGACGATGCGGCCCCCGGCCTTCTCGGCCATCGCAAGCACGTGATCGACTTCAGTGTCCGAGCGGGTGTTGTAGGCGAGGTAGATCGCCGACGGCGCCGGGCCGAAGGTGATGCCTGAATCCGCTTCGGCGCTTTCGCGCGGGAACAGGCCGAGAATGACGCCGCCCATCTGAAAGAAGGCGACGCCGTCGGTGATGTCGGCATGGCGGGTCAGGCCCATCGCCTCGTAGAAGCGTGTGGCGCGCTCGAGATCGTCGACGGCGATGGTAATGATGGAGATGCGGGGTTCCATGTCTAGTCGTCCGTCCATTCCGGCTTGCGCTTGCCGATGAAGGCGCCAATGCCCTCTTCCGCGTCGCGCGCCAGCATGTTGTCGACCATGACGCGGCCAGTGTAGGCATAGGCCTCGGCCAGCCCCATCTCGGCCTGCGCGTAGAAGGCCTCCTTGCCGGTCTTCACGACCAAGGCCGATTTTGCAGCAATGGTTTGCGCGTATTTGGTGACAATCTGATTCAGATATTCGCGCGGCACGACGCGATTGACTAGGCCGAATTCCTTGGCCGTCGCCGCATCGATCGTCTCGCCGGTCAAAAGCATCTCCATCGCCTGCTTGCGTGAGACGTTGCGCGACAGCGCCACCATCGGCGTCGAGCAGAACAGCCCGATATTGACGCCGGGCGTGCAGAAGGTCGCCTCATGCGAGGTGATCGCCAGATCGCAGCTCGCGACCAGTTGCGCCCCGGCCGCCGTCGCCAGACCATCGACCTCGGCGATCACCGGCCTGGGATGGCGCACGATCGCCTGCATCAGTGCCGCGCAAGCGGAAAACGTCTCCTCGAAGAATGCCTTGCCGCGATCGGCGTCGGCGCGGTGCGCCGTCATTTCCTTGAGGTCGTGTCCGGCGCAGAACACCTTTCCGGCCGCCGCCAGGATGATGACGCGGACGGATCTGTCTGATTTGGCGCGGTCGAGTTCAGCCGTCAGCGCCGCCATCACCGCCAGCGACAGGGCATTGG
Source organism: Mesorhizobium sp. WSM4841 (assembly GCF_055811515.1). Taxonomy (NCBI): domain Bacteria; kingdom Pseudomonadati; phylum Pseudomonadota; class Alphaproteobacteria; order Hyphomicrobiales; family Phyllobacteriaceae; genus Mesorhizobium; species Mesorhizobium sp. WSM4841. The sequence continues at coordinate 29,647 of NZ_JBVVQC010000026.1, read as the reverse complement.
CCGGCGGATTGGTGAGCGTGAGGCGGAGCACGCCCTTGTCCAGCCTCGCGACAACAGGACCTTCGGCAACAGCCGGGTTGATGGCGACGATTTCAGCCATGTCTCCAACCTCTTTATCGGCCAGCGGGCGTCGGATTCGCGGGCCATGGAACAAAAGAACTAGCACGCTGCCGATTGAAGAACAGCCTTGAGACGTGTTTTCTCGGCTGCGCGGCCTCAGCCAAGCGCCCTCGCCTTGAGACCGCCGGCCCTACGGCGCCGTATATAGGAAACCGCCTATGCCCGCCCAAGACAATCTCAAGCCGGTGCTGACTGCCGCGCAAGTCAATGCGCTGATGGAGACCGTCTATCCGCAGCTCAACGACCGGTTCACCTTCTACGAGGCGATCGACGTGTTTCCGGGCGGCTGCACGGTGCGCCTGAATGCCGACGAGCGGCATTTGCGCCCCGGCGGAACCGTGTCGGGCCCGTCGCTGTTCACGCTGGCCGACATTGGCGGCTATGTCTGCGTGCTTTCGCATGCCGGGCCGGATGCGCTTTCGGTGACCACCAATCTCAACATCAATTTTGTCCGCAAAGCCGAGGCCGGACCGATCGACGGCCATTGCCGGATCCTGAAGCTGGGCAAGAGCCTGATGGTGTTCGAAATCGACATCGTCGCCGGACCGGACGGACATACGGTAGCGCACGCGACGGGAACCTATTCGATCCCGCCGAAGCGGTTTGACGACGTGGTAAAATAATACCTTTCGCTCAAACCTTTGTTTTTACTATGTTTTGCCTGCCATATTGGTTTTCACCAGCCTTGACGCGATAACCCCCCTCGCCTATAAGCCCTCACGGAACAGCGGCCCGCCAAAGGCCGCCGTTTTGTTAATTGGCGGCGGGCGAGCGCTCGGCGTCAATCCAAGCAACAAGAAACGCTTTTCCTTGTCGTTCGTCGACGGGGAAGGTCCGAACCGAAAGCAACAATCCATGGCAACCTTTTCGCAGAAGCCTGCGGATGTGGTGAAGAAGTGGGTGCTGATCGACGCCGAGGGTCTCGTCGTCGGCCGTCTCGCCACTGTCATCGCCAATCATCTTCGCGGCAAGCACAAGCCCACCTTCACCCCGCATGTCGACGACGGCGACAACGTCATCGTCATCAACGCCGACAAGGTGGTGTTCACCGGCAAGAAATTCACCGACAAGGTCTATTACTGGCACACCGGCCACCCCGGCGGCATCAAGGAGCGCACCGCGCGCCAGCTGCTCGAGGGCCGTTTCCCCGAGCGTGTCGTCGAGAAGGCCGTCGAACGCATGATCCCGCGTGGCCCGCTCGGCCGTCGCCAGATGAAGAATCTCCGCGTCTATGCAGGCACGGAACATCCGCATGTCGCCCAGCAGCCCGTCACGCTCGACGTGGCCAAGCTGAACGCCAAGAACAAGAAGGTTTCGTAAAATGGCTGAGCTTTCCTCGCTCGCAGAACTCGGAACTGCCACCGGCAACACCAACACGCAGCCGGCGGCACCCGTCCATGTCCAGAAGCTCGACAAGTCGGGCCGCGCCTATGCCACCGGCAAGCGCAAGAACGCCATCGCGCGTGTCTGGGTGAAGCCCGGCTCCGGTAAGATCGTCGTCAACGACAAGGTGTTCGCCGAATATTTCGCACGCCCGGTCCTGCAGATGATCCTCAACCAGCCGATCATCGCCGCCAACCGCGCCGGCCAGTACGACATCGTCGCCACGGTCATCGGCGGCGGCCTTTCCGGTCAGGCCGGTGCCGTGCGTCACGGCATCTCCAAGGCGCTGACCTATTACGAGCCGGCGCTGCGTGCCGTGCTCAAGAAGGGCGGCTTCCTGACCCGCGACAGCCGCGTCGTCGAGCGCAAGAAGTACGGCAAGGCGAAGGCCCGCCGCTCGTTCCAGTTCTCGAAGCGCTAAGCACTGCGCAGCTTCAGACATTCGAAAAGGCCGCCTCCGGGCGGCCCTTTCTTTTGGTGATACTAACCTGGCCCAAATTTAGGAACGATCGGCCGGTACTTTGATGAAGTCGATAAACGCCCGCAACGGCGCTGGCACGAGACGCCGGCCGGGATAATAGAGGAACGGCCCGGGGAAGCTCTGCCACCAAGGTTCGAGGACGGGTTCGAGCACACCGCTCCCAAAGTGAGGGCGAAGCCAGTCCTCGAACAGGCTGACAATGCCGGTACCGGCGATGGCTGCATCGACGGCGAGATCGGCCGCTCCACCCAGGGTCACGAGAAGCGGCCCCGTCGGATCGACCCGCACCACCTCGCCGGCACGCTCGAATTCCCACGGCGGCATCCCCCCGCTGGCGAAGCGGCCGCGCAGGCAGACGTGGCCGAGCAGGTCGCGCGGGTGTTCCGGCCGGCCATGGCGATCAAGGTAGGCAGGGCTGGCGGCGGTGGCAAAGCGCTGCAGGCGCGGTCCGATCGGCACCGCGATCATGTCCTGTTCCAGCCGCTCGTCGTAACGGATCCCGGCATCGCAGCCTGCCGCCAGCACGTCGACAAAGCTCTCCTCGGCGATCACCTCCAGCCGGATGCCGGGATAGGCAGCGAGAAACCCCGGGACGATGCTGGGCAGCACCAGCCGCGCCGCGCTGACCGGCACATTAAGGCGCAACGTACCTGCCGGCCTGTCGCGGAAGCCATTCACAACGTCGAGGGCCGATTCCACCTCGGTCAAGGCTGGGCCGAGCCGGGCCAGCAGGCTCGCGCCCGCTTCGGTCAAGACGACGCTGCGGGTCGTCCTGTTGAGCAGCCTGACACCGAGCTGCGTCTCGAGGCGGCGCACCGCCTCGCTCAAGCCCGACGCACTGCCGCCGCTCGCCCGGGCGCCATCGCGAAAACCCTTGGCCCGCGCTACGGCCACGAAGGCGTTCAGGTCTCCGAGGTCGATCTTCATTGTTCGATATTCCGTACAGCCCGTGCGGAATGTACCCAATTATCGTGAGATCTGACAGCGCCTATCTCAGCGTCATCTTGAACGGAGATAGACTATGTCCAGCATTGACCTTTCCGGCACGTTCACTCTCGGCGACCGCACCGTGAAGCGACTCGGCTACGGCGCCATGCAGCTCGCAGGACCCGGCGTATTTGGTCCGCCCAAGAACCATGGCGCGGCATTGGCCGTGCTGCGCGAAGCCGTTGCGCTTGGGGTGAACCACATCGACACCAGCGATTTCTACGGGCCGCACGTCACCAATCTGCTCATCCGCGAGGCGCTCGCGCCCTATCCGGACGACCTCGTCATTGTCACCAAGATCGGCGCCCGGCGCGGCGAAGACGGATCATGGCTGCCGGCCTTCTCGGCCGAAGCGCTGACCCAGGCGGTGCACGACAATCTGCGCAATCTCGGGCTCGACGTGCTGGACGTGGTCAATCTCAGGATCATGTTCGACGCGCATGGCCCTGCCGAAGGGTCGATCGAGGCGCCGTTCACTGTGCTGGCCGAGTTGCAGCGGCAGGGTTTGGTGCGTCACATCGGGCTAAGCAATGTCACGTCAGCGCAGATCGAAGAGGCGCGACGGATCGCCAGGATCGTCTGCGTGCAGAACCAATACAATCTGGCGCACAGGGGCGACGATGCCTTGATCGAAAAACTCGCCCGCAACGGTATCGCCTATGTGCCGTTCTTTCCGCTCGGCGGCTTCAACCCGCTGCAGTCGTCTACCCTATCCGGCGTCGCTCAGCGCCTGGGCGCCACGCCGATGCAGGTCGCGCTCGCCTGGCTGCTCCGTCGCGCGCCCAATATCCTAATGATCCCCGGCACGTCTTCCGTTGCGCATTTGCGGGAGAACCTCGCCGCAGCCGAACTCGATCTGCCGGAGGATGCCGTCAGGGAGCTGGACGGAGTAGCGATGGCTGCATGAGGATTGGCGAAAGCGGCAACGAGCCAATCTCCGCCGATCGACAGGCTGGCGGGACAGCGCCCCCCCTCTGCCCTGCGGGCATCTCCCCCACAAGGGGGAAGATCGGCAGCTTCAGCCACCACGTCTAGTTGATGCTCGCGGTGTTCGCCGGCTCCGCCGGTCGCGACTCATCAGAATATGGCACGCGGTAGCCGTTTGCCGCCAGCCAGTCGATCGCCGCCTTCGGCTCGTCGGTCTGGATGATTGTGGCGCCTCGCTCGGCCCAGAAGCCGTACGTCTCGCGCGGCAGACTGGCGAGCACCGCCAGTTCGTCGCCGCGCCCGCCGGCGAGAAAGCCGCCCGGCTTGTTGACGATGGCGTAGGTATTGGCCCAGATGTGCCAGTCGCCCCTTATCGCCGCCGCGCGCATGCGGGGGCTGAACAGCGGACCGCCGGTGTCGGTCAACGCCTCCGCGCCGGCCCGCCAGTTGATCATCTCGACCGCGCGCGGCGAAAAGGCCCCGCTGACTTTCTCGGCGAAACCGGCGTCGCGAACCGCGTCGTCGGCGATGATCGGCATGAACTGGAAACCGCTGCCGATCGCGCCCATGGCGGCCTTGACAGTGGTGATCCTGGCCGGGTTCCACAGGTTTTCCTTGACGATCACCTGCTTGGCCATGCCCAGGTCGCGCGCAACCGCGATCATGCCGGCCAGGCTGTCGACGTCGAGCTTGTTGTCGATGTTAATGAGGATCCTGTCCTTGGTCGCCACCAGCATCTCGCGCAGCGTCGAAACCGGCTCATCGGTGACGGCGCCAGTGCCCTCTATCACCAGTCTGCAGGTCTTGAGTTCGGCCAGCGTGCGCTTGACCACCTCGCCCTTGCAGTTCGTCGTGCGATCGAGCCAGCTGTCGTGCATGACGACGAACTCGCCGTCCTTGGAGCGCCTGACGTCGACCTCGACGATTTCGGCACCAAGCGCGATCGATGCCTCGACGGCGGCGATCGAGTTCTCCGCATAGAGCGTCTTGCGGGCCTGCATGCTGCCGGCGCGGTGTGCCGCCACCATGACATGGTCGCGCCATTGGTTGGCGTGTTCGAAACGGTCGAGAATCTGTCTGGCGCGTGTTTCGCCTGCCGATGCCGAGCCTGTGACGAGCACCAGGGCGGCAGAAAGCAGAAGGTTCAGCCAGGTCTTTTGCATGAGAATCGCTCCGTACCGGATGGGAACCCGGTTAAGCGACGCACGTGACAGCCCAGTGAACGAAGCCGGCTTCGCAAATGCCGAAAAGTCAGGTCAATGCCGGCTGAAGCGACCGTTCTGCAACCTCGAACCGACGGCAATCAGCAGGTCGCCAGCAATCAGGTCGACGAGATCGATGCCGCCGCCGTAGCGGTCGGTTTGGCCGAGTGGCGCGCGCCCATATCTGTTCCGCTCCCGGCCGATGCCATCCGATGAGGGCATGGCTTTCTACTTTCGGTTGCATTCATGCTTACCTACCTACGCAATTTCCGGGTTTGCCATGCGGGCTCACCTGGCAAGCAAAAATTTGTGACCGAGCTCGAATGGCCATGGCCTCGGAGGGGGTCGCATTTCTGAGAATTATATCCAATAAGGTTGCGCCTCGACGCACAGGAGATCGCTTCATGCCGAACAGCAACATCGACCACGCCTTCACCGCCCGGGCCAGGACGGGCGCCTCCTTCGAGCCGACCTATGCCGGCGCGCTGTCGTTCATGCGACGCAAATACACGAAGGACGTGAAGGGCGCGGACGCGGTGGTATGGGGCATCCCCTTCGACGCCGCCGTCACCAACCGGCCGGGCGCGCGTTTCGGACCGCAGGCGATTCGCCGCGCCTCGACCATCCTCGACAACGATCCGCAATATCCGTTCTCGCGCGATCTGTTCGAACATCTCGCCGTGGTCGACTATGGCGATTGCCTGCTCGACAGCGGCAATCACCAGAAGACGCCAGGGACGATCGAGCGCGAGGCGGCAAAGATCCTGAAATCCGGCGCCTTCCTGCTATCGCTCGGCGGCGACCATTTCGTCACCTGGCCGCTGCTCAAGGCGCATGCCGCGATCCACGGCCCGCTGGCTCTGGTGCAATTCGACGCCCACCAGGACACCTGGCCGGACGACGGCAAGCGCATCGATCACGGCTCCTTCGTCGGCCGTGCGGTCAAGGAGGGCATTATCGACCCCGACCGTTCGATCCAGATCGGCATCCGCACCCATGCGCCCGACACCTTCGGCATCAAGATCCTGTACGGCCACGAAGTCGAGGAAATGCGCGCGTCCGATATCGCCTATGCCATCGTCGACCGCACCGGCGGCAAGAAGGCCTATGTCACCTTCGATATCGATTGCCTGGACCCGGCCTTCGCGCCCGGCACCGGCACGCCGGTCGCCGGCGGGCCGTCCTCGGCAAAGATTCTGTCGGTGCTGCGCCAGATCAATCAGGTCGACATCATCGGCGCCGATGTCGTGGAGGTTGCGCCGGCCTACGATCACGCCGATATAACGGCAATTGCCGGGTCGACGGTGGCCATGCACTATCTCGGGCTCCTGGCGGAACGAAAGGCCCGGCTCGAAGAGCTGAACAGCGGCAATAACGTCGTTGCCGCATTGAATCAGGCAGGCGGCATATAACTATCAGGAATTAAAGGCAGGCAATGAAACCGAAAATCTTCATCGACGGCGAGCACGGCACCACCGGTCTCCAGATCAGGGCGCTGCTGGCCGAGCGCGGCGACCTGGAGATCATCTCCATTCCGACCGAGCGCCGCAAGGAACCGGCAGCTAGAGCCGAGTTCCTCAACGCCGCCGATGTCGCGATCCTCTGCCTGCCGGACACAGCCGCGAAGGAAAGCGTCTCGCTGATCACCAACGACACCACCAAGGTCATCGACGCCTCGACCGCGCATCGCGTGGCCGAGGGCTGGGAATATGGTTTCGCCGAAATGGACAAGGATCAGGCGAAGACAATCGCCAGGGCGAAGCGCGTCGCCAATCCGGGCTGCTGGCCGCAAGGCCCGATCGCGACGCTCAGGCCGCTGGTGGCGGCTGGGCTGTTGCCGCCGGATTTTCCGGTCACCGTCAACGGCATTACGGGCTATTCGGGCGGCGGCCGGCCGATGATCGAGGACTATGTCGCCAAGGGCGAGGATGCGTCGGAATTCCTGCCCTACGGGCTGACCCTGCAGCACAAGCATGTGCCGGAGCTCAGGACCTATGCGAAGCTGTCGCATGATCCGATCATGCAGCCTGCGGTCGGCAATTTCGCGCAAGGCATGATTACCGTGGTGCCGCTGCAGCTCGGCGGCCTCGACTATGTGCCGACCGGCGCCGAGCTTCATGCGGCGATTGCCGACCATTTCGCCGCGATCGATGGCGGCGTGGTCGAGGTGGCGCCCTATGTGCATCTTGAGCGCGTGCCGGAGATCGATCCCGAAATCTACAACGGCACCAACCGGATGAAGCTCTATGTCTTCGCCAACGACGACAGAGCCCAGGCGCTGTTGCTCGCCGTCTACGACAATCTCGGCAAGGGCGCCTCGGGTGCTGCCGTACAGAATATGAATCTGATGCTCGGCCTCGAGCCCTGAATGGACGCTTCGGCATTTCCAAGCCGCTGGAAGGTCAACGCGCCAGAACTGATTGCCGAGACGTTCAGCAGCCGCATCTGGAAGGTTTTTCGCGAGGACGGTTCGCCGGCAATCGTCAAGGCCCTCAAAGCTTTCGACGACGTCGAAGACGAGTTGCGCGGCGAGCATTTTCTCGCCTGGCGGCGCGGCGAAGGCGCGGTGCGGCTGCTCGGCCGCGACGGTCACTGCATGCTGCTCGAATATGCCGGCGAAACCTTGCTGTCACAGGTTCTCGCCGAGCAGGGAGACAATGCCGCCACAGCAATCGCGGCCGAAGTTATGGCAAGACTGTTCTCGCCATCTGACCACCCTGCCCCACCGGATCTGCAGCCGCTGCGGGTACGGTTTTCCAGCCTGTTCAAGAATGCGAAGATCGATCGCGACGCCGGCGAAAAGAGCCTCTATGTCGAAGCGGCTGCGACCGCGGAACGGCTGCTGGCCGATCCTGTCGACGTGCTGCCGCTGCATGGCGACCTGCATCACGACAACATCATGCTGGGACCGCGCGGCTGGCTGGCGATCGACCCGAAGGGCGTTCTCGGCGATCCCGGCTTCGATGCGGCGAACATGTTCTACAACCCGCTCGACCGCGACGATCTTTGCCGTGATCCCCGGCGGATTGCCCACATGGCCGAGATCTTCGCCAAGACGCTCGGCCAGACGCCGCCAGCCATTCTGGATCACGCCATCGCCTTTGGCTGCCTGTCGGCGTCATGGCATCATGAGGACGGCAACGCGATCGAGGAAAGCCGCGAATTATCCATTGCCACGGCGATCAGGACTGTGCGGCTCAGCCTCTGACGGCGATCTGGTTGGGCATGGGATAAGCGCCCTTGGTGCCGCGCCAATGCGCTGCGGCGAAACCCAGCAGGACAAGCGCAAATGCCTGATGCATCAGCGCCATGTGCAGCGGCACGTGCATCAGCAGCGTGCCGATGCCGATCAAGGCCTGCGCCAGCACCAGCAGAAACAACAACGTCGCGCGGTGCGCATGCGTCGTGCCTGGCTGGCGGCGGTGCGTCGCGATCATGTGCCAGAGTGCTGCGACGAAGATCGTGTAGGCGCCGAGCCGGTGGATGAACTGGACCGTCTTCGGGCTCTCGAAGAAGTTGCGCCATGCCGGCTCGAGGATCAACAGATCGCCGGGGATGAGCTTGCCGTCCATCAGCGGCCAGGTGTTGTAGCTCAGGCCGGCATCGAGGCCGGCGACCAGCCCGCCGAGATAGATCTGGATCAGCGCCAGCAACACCAGAAAGCCGGCCAGACGCTGCGTCGAACGATCGGCGGCGGGCGCGGAGTGTGGGGCCAATCCACGCGCGACCACCATGGTCGCGGTGAAGATCAGCGCGGCCAGCGTCAGATGCGAGGCCAGCCGGTACTGGCTGACGGAGACCCGGTCGACCAGCCCGGACGCCACCATCCACCAGCCGATCGCGCCCTGCAGGCCGCCGAGAAGAAGAATGCCTAATAGTTTCGGCCCAAGGCCGCGTTCGATGCGGCGCGTCGCCCAGAAAAACACCAGCGGCACGGCGAAAACCAGGCCGACACCGCGCGCCAGGATCCGGTGCACCCATTCCCACCAGAAGATCGATTTGAATGCTTCGATGCTCATGCCCTTGTTGAGTTCGGCATATTGCGGGATCTGCCGGTAGCGCTGGAATTCCTCTTGCCATTCGGCGTCGTTGAGCGGCGGGATGATGCCGTGGATCGGCTTCCATTCGGTGATCGACAGGCCGGACTCAGTGAGCCTGGTGGCGCCGCCGACCAGCACCAGTACGAACAGCACAAGAAGCACGACGTAGAGCCAGCCGCGCACCAGCGCCCGGTTGCGCAGGTCGCGGTCGCGGGCCACGAAAGGCGCGGCAGCTGATATGGCAGCCATAGGCTTGTCCCGGCAGGTTGCAGTCGCGGATTGGTGAACCATCGCAACCCCGCTGGCAAGACCGGACAGCGCGGCACGCCGTCGCGCCGCTTCTTGGCTGTTGCGTGCCTCTTCCGTTGGGCCTAAGCGATAGGGATCAACCGGATCGCGAAATGCCCATTCGCCTGAAGAAACTGATCGGAACCTTCCTGCTGGTGGCGCTGGTCATCGTCTATGCGCTGGTCGCATCGATCGTGGCGGTCGCCCAACTGGCGGAATCGGGACCGTGGGCGCATTTCCTGTTCTTCCTGCTCAGCGGCATGCTCTGGGTGCTGCCGGCTATGGGCATCATCAAATGGCTGATCCTGGAGCCCCCGCGGCCGAAGAATTGACGCTCGCTCGCCGCCACTAGTGGTGAAAGCCTGACGCTTGCTACCCGACGCGTAGGGCAGCTCAGGGTGGTTTTCTGCCTTCCGTGTCGCCGATCGGAACGCGCAGGCGGCGCCAGAAGCGGCTGTTCAGTTGACAAACATCCAACGGCGGGAGTCGACGCATCCCGGCCGCTCAACCAATGCCCTTGCTCTAGCACCCTTGCCGCTGGCTGCATAAAACGTCGCTGATTGGCCGTCCCGTTAGACCTCCTCTAGGGCGCACGTACGAGAAGGTGGGCTGGCATAGGCTCCGTTTATCAACCGAAGATCGCTTTTTTTGCACCCGGCTTCAAAATTGCGGTTCAGCAAGGCGGAATTTTTGAACGCCAGAACTGCCATTCGCTCTTAGCTCGGAACGGCTGACGCCGACCATCGCGTGGTGAGGTCGACAGCGCATTGGAGCGATCAGCTTGGACAGTCGCCAACTTCACCTTCGACAGGAAGGAAGAAACGTCGCCGTTCGCAGGCGGTCAGTTCGCGTGGAACAATCCCACGTGCGTAGTCAATGAGGTCCAGAGGTGTTTGGAACGCGCGAATTATTCGGACGCTATCATCACCGGACACGATTGCGATCCTCGTTCCATCGGAATTGAAAGCCGCGCGCATCAGCGCCGGTCGGTTGGCCTCGTCCTCCCGGCTGGCAAGCACTGCGATCTCGCGCCCCGACTGCGCCGCCCAGAGCCTGACCGTGCGATCCTGAGACGACGTCGTCACGACATACAAACCGTTAGGACTGATTTGCGCGCTGTCCACTGCGCCGCTGTGACCCCTGAGAACGACCTTTTCTGTTCCTACCGGAACGCTCCAGATTCGAACGGTCCCATCGCGTGAGGCAGTTAGGAGAGACTGACCGTCCTGGCTGAACGCGACTGCTGTCAGCTCGTCGCTGTGGCCCTTCAGCGTCGCGACACTGTTTCCGTCCTTGATCGACCAGATCCGCGCGGTGCGGTCGAGTGAACCCGTGACAACCAGTTGGCCGTCTGGACTGAAAGCGGCCGCGGTGATTCGGTTCTGATGCCGGATGAGAACCTTGAATTCAGTTCCGTCCGTCTTCAAAAGGTGGGCAGCGTTGTCGTCCGTCGCGGTAAGGACGAGATCCCCGTCCCGGCCGAAAATCGCCTGTGGCAACTTCCCGCTTGTCTTGATGGTGGCCAGTTCGGCGCCGCTTGCCGCGTCCCACAACTGTGCGGTACCGTGAGCCGAACCCGTCGCTAACAGGTCTCCCTTGGGACTAAATTGAACTTGAAGTAGCCCGTCACGAGATTTGAGCTGCGCGACCTCGCGTCTGCTTGCAACGTCCCAAACGAGAACTCGGCCCCCAAGAGATGTGGTTGCAACGCGACTTCCATCAGGGCTGAACGTCGCACTTTGGACAGTTTCGTGTGTGTCAAGCTCGGCTATCTGATGTCCGCTTACAACCTCCCACAGGTGCGCTGCGCTATCCCCACCTCCAGTCAAAAGGTGCACATTATCGGGACTAAAGACCGCAAAGGTCGGCGGATATTCATGGGACAGCGCAGTTGTCAGAACCCCGTCGATATCCCAGAGCCGAGCGGTGCGATCGTGCGATGCAGTGAGAAGAATGCTGTTGTTAACTGGGCTGAATTCCACGTGCTCGACCAAGGCGTCATGGCCGACGATGGTGGTGAGCAGCGACGTGCGCTCGACATCCCAAATACGAACCGTGCCGTTGAGAGAAGCGGCAGCCAAAAACCGATCGTCTTGGCTGAAGACGCTGTTCATCTCCTGATCGCGCTCATCCGGGCCCATGTAACTTAGTTTGAGCCCCGAGGACTCCTGGCCGAGCACGCCAAGCAAACTACCCGAGATTCCGTCCCAGAGGCGTGCGCTACCATCGAGTGATACCGTCGCAATTCGACGGCCGTCGTGACTGAACATTACGCCTTGTAATTGTGTGTCGCTCTTGTGACCGGCCAATGTCGCAATTTCCATGCCTTTCGACACGTCCCAAAGATGCGAAAGGAAAGGGTATGAAATTGGGCCCCACGAGCTTATCAGGATCCGGCTTCCGTCCGGGCTGAATGCGACGCTGTACGGCCAAGCGTTAACCGGCAGAGTCCGGTTCAGTTTGCCATCTTCCGCATTCCAGATAAGAACGGAGCGTTGATCGCGTTGTGCGATTGCGAAGCTTTGGCCATCGGGACTAAAGCTAGCCAGGGAGCTTCCACGTCTCTCTACACTTAGGATTTTCCTTCCGGTTTGAGCGTCCCAGAGTGATGCATCGCTATTCTCCCCCGCTGTCAGCACCCGGGTGCCGTTTGGGCTGAAAATCGCCGTAGGAAAATTGCCGACCGGCTGAAGTAAAAAGAGCTGCTCCCCTGAGGTGGCGTTCCAGATGCGCGCGGTGCCATCTCTAGCAACTGTAATGACGCGGCTTCCGTCCGGGCTGAACTCGGCTCTCTCAACGGCGCCTTGGTGGCCCTTCAGAACCGCAGTCTCGGTACCATTCAGGGCGTCCCAAATGCGTGCCGTCGCGTCATGCGATGAGGTGACAATGCGGTCGCCGGTCCGATTGAAAGCTGCATGTGTCACACTGGCGTCTTGGTGGAAGATCCTCGTTTGACGATGCGCTAACAAAGCCTTGTAAAGCGCGGCCTCCGCATCAACGATGTACGGGCGTCTGTGCTCAGATGTGCCCGTCGGCAGCGCTTCGAGCGCCAGCAAAACCGCAGCCTCAGTATTACCGCTCGTTGCGGTTTGCTGCGAAAGAAACGCAAGCGAAAGAGACTGGTTGCGCAGCGCCTGGTCGCGCGCCTCAAGGGCCTTCCTCTCGGCCGACCTGGCCTTGTCGGCGCTCATTTGCGCCAGCACCGCCTGCCGCATTGCTTCCTGCTGTCCTCTGAACCCAATGAATGCGCCTGCTCCAGCCAAGAGAGCCAACACCGTCGCGACACTGGCCGCATAGCGCGTACGTCGTGCCAGCTGTATCGCAGCAGTTGCTGCCAGATCCCGACGCTCAGCTTCTCCCGCGAGCCGGTCGGCCTCGCGCTCCAAGCGTTCGCGTCTTGCTACTTCAGCAGCCTCGATCAGCGCCCGCTCTGCTTGCCGGTCCTTCTCCTCTCTCTCCTTCTGGGCACGTGAGGACGCCTCGATGTATTCAACGACTTGATCGTCGACTTCCTGGCGTCTCGACAGCAGCAATTCCTCGCCCTCGGCGAGACGCTTGCCGGACGGCAGCAAAAGATCGCGGTTCTTGTTGTCCGAGTGCCATCGATGGGCGTCAGCCTTGAGCCGAGCCCGCGTCTCGAGGAAGCTCCTATTCGCGTTGACAATGTCGCTGGCGCGCGGCCAGCGGCTGAGCAGCGCCTCATGGGCCACGCGGACGAAGACATGGCCCGCGGCATCTTCATCACTGACGAGGAGCCGGGCGGCGATCAACGCGTCGACGAGAGCCAATCGTGCCGGCTTTCCAGCCACTTCGCTGAGCAGGACTGGACTTGCCGTAACAGTTTCATCGCCCGGACGCACCGTGGTGAGAGCGCGCAGCACCGCCGGCAATGCCTCCTGGATGTCGGGCGGGAGCGCGTCGACGACTTCATCGGCGCGGCGCGCGATCGCCCCTTCGAGGCCGCCAAGCGCACGATACGCAGCAAAGGTGAGGATCCGGCGCTCCCGGCCTACCTCGTACAGCGCATCGAGAACGAATTCGAGAAGCGGCAACGATCCGGGATCGGCGGCTGCCGCGTCCTGCAGCACATCATCGAGCCGCCCCAGATCGGCGCGCTCCTCGAAGCGGAGTGCGGCAGCACGAGCCGGCTCGCGAATGATCTGGGCGATCTCAGGGCTCGTCGGCGGCAAGAGCTCATAGCTGCCGAGGCCGTCCTTCAGCGCCGAGAAACCTCGGACTTCGCCGCAGCGGTGAAAGAAATCCGACCGGATCGTCGCAATCACCCAGACCAGTCCGCTGCCGGCGAACGCCGCCAAAAGCCGCACAAGCGCTTCGCGCGACGCCGGTTCCTTCTCCGTCGTGAACAGCTCCTCTGTCTGATCGATGGCGATCAGCAATCGTATTTGCGAAGGGACCGAGCCAGCGGCAGTGGCTGCTTTGCCGAGTGCCTGGCGGATCAGAGTCATCGCGCGATCGGGAGCGCTTCGACAGAGTTGAGTCAGCTCTGCCGCTGTCAGTTCGAGAGCCAACTCGGGCAAAGCACCTTCGCGAAGCAGTCCCGCGGTCAACGAGGCGACAGCATCAGGCCCTTCGGACGGGCGGATCAGGCAACGGCGCCACAAACTGATGCCTACCACTGCGCCGGGTCGGGTGATTGAAGGCATCAGCCCCGCGCGCAGAAGAGAAGACTTGCCGGAGCCGCTCATCCCGTAGATGAGCAAAAATGCTTTGCCGTTGGCTGCCAGCTGCTCCAGCCTTTCGGTGCAAGCAGTGATCGCCCGCGCTCTGCCGAAAAAGAGGTCGGCGTTTTCAAATTCGAAGACGTCGAGACCGCGAAAAGGCGACCTGACCTGTTCCTCCGAAGCGAGGGGTACACGATAGACGTGCACTGGCCGGGCGATATTCTTCACCTTGTGCTCGCCAAGATCGATGAAATCGAGCGAAAGCCGATCGCGAGCCTGCGCATAGACCGCCTCGGAGACACATATTCCGCCCGGCCGTGATAACGGTTCCAAACGCGCGGCGACGTTGACGCCGTCGCCCATGAGGTTGTCACCCTCTACGACGACATCGCCGAGGTTGATGCCGATGCGAAATCGCAGGCGGCCTGGCTCGGGGAGGTCGGCGTTCTGTCTATCGATTTCTAACTGGATTTCGGTGGCACACCGCAGCGCCTCGACAGGGCTTGCGAACTCCGCGATGACACTGTCTCCGGCGCTGCCGAACACCCGTCCCTCATGGTGCACAATCAGCCGGTCAATGATCTGGCGATAGGCTCTCAGGGTCGCAAGAGTACCTTCCTCATCCCTGCCTATCAGCCGGCTGTAGCCGACCACATCGGCTGCAAGGATGGCAGCCATTCTGCGCTGAACGCGATCCACGGCCATAGCCAGCTCCCGCAATCCTGAAGCATCCTAAAGGAAATGGCAGCCGATGAGGAGGGAGGCACCAAGCTTACCCGAAGGACGGCGTTGGCAATTATTCCTTTTGACCTCAACGCACAGTTTCCGCCTTTGTAGCGGAGAAGTCCAATCCCAGTCGGTTCTGCCACTACCAGCATAATTCTAGTTTTATTGATCGTCCATTGGACCTCCATCCCGTGGCGCACTTGCGACAACGGGACACCGGCATAAGTCCCGCCTATCAACCGAAGATCGCGTTTTCGCACACGGCTTCAAAATTGCCATTCGCAAACGACCGGGTTTGACCTGACCCGGACTTCCAAGGTGGTTCCACGGAACGGCAGCTAGGGGTCACGACGTTCCCTTGACCTCCCATCAGGGATGGTCCGCAAGGGGTCGGTTCTTTCCGTCCACCGGTACCAAGTGTCAGACTTTCACCACTTAGATGGTGACAAGCATCTTGCCGGCATTGGCCAGCGGCGTCGTCACACCCGACAGCATCGTGCGGATATGGGCAACGCTCTGATAGCGACCGTTGAGCGAAATGCGCGGCAGCGCGTGGAGGAAGCCGGCATGTTCGGCGCGCAGCACGCCGTGGCGTGTTGTCACCGCCGAGGCATAGCCGGCGTCGCGGGCAAAGCCGACTTCGCGGTCGCCAACGGCGCTGGCATAGCCATAGGGATAGGCGAAATGGCGCGGCGCCTTGCCGAGTTCGGCCTGCAAGATGCGCCTGACGTCGTCGACCTCGTGCCGCGCATCGGCTTCGGGAAGCCGCTTCAGATTGCGATGATTGACGGTGTGCGCGCCGATCGTCACCAGCGGATGCCCTGCCATGGCGCGGATCTCGTCCCAGTTCATCAAAGTGCTCTGGCGCGCGTCTCGCTCGATGCCGTTCGACCGCGCCAATTCGCGCAGCACCGCGCCCTGGTCCTCCTCGCGGACCTCCAGTGTCAGATGGTCGTGCAGGCGTGCAAAGGCCTGGAGTTTCTTGCCCGGGGTCGAGCAGTCGATCGTCACCGGACTGTCCGGTGTTGTCAGAATCAAGCGGTCGCGCGCGCTGACGATGTCCTCGACCACCTCCCACCATAGATCGGCGGCGCCGTTTATCAGCCCCGGCGCGACATAGATGGCAACCGGCGCGCCGTGCTTTTCCAGCACCGGCAGCGCCTCGGTCATGTTGTCGCGGTAGGCGTCGTCGGCGGTGATCGCCGCGAACTGGCCATCCTTGCCGCCGGCCTTGATGCGCTCGATCGCTTCGTCCAGCGTGACGAACGTATAGCCGTTCACCGTCATATCGGCGATCACGGCGTCGAGGAACTCCGGCGCGATGTTGAGATGCCGGTTGACGCTATCAGGTTTTTCCGGCCTCGCGGTGACCCGGTGCAGCATCAGGATGGCGCCGATGCCGCCGACAAACGGCTTGGCCAGCGGGGCAAGACCGGTATAGCGGACGACGTTGAGCGCCAGTTTCCGGATCGCCTCGCCCCCGTCGATCATTCATTCACCTTTTGCGCCTAGGCTCATCCAAGCACGGAATGCGCCTATGCGAGCCCCCAATCGCGGTGAATACGCCTTAAAGGATTGAGGTATGGTTGACGCCACCGCGTCATTTGACGGCAATCGGCTCGAAGCAATGGAGGCGGCGCCGCGCGCGTTGCCTGCGGATCATGCCGGCCTGTCGGTCTCGGTCGCCGACGGTGCGGCACTTGCGGGCTATGCCGAGTTCTTCGGTTCGGCGCTGTTCGCGCCGGCGCAAAGCCCGGCCTGGATCCTGAACTGGGCCAGATATGCCGAAGCGAACACCGTCTTAGTGACGCTGAACGCTGACGGCCGACCGGCTTTTTCGTTGGCGCTGGAAGTCACCAGCCGCGGTCCGTTCCGCGTCGCCCGTTTCATGGGCGGCCGCCATGCCAACGGCAATTTCGCCGCCGCCGATCCGTCTTGGCTGACCAAGGCGGATGGCGCGGCAGTCCGCTCGATGCTGGCGGCGATCGCCAGGGCGCGGCCGGACATCGACCTCGTCGCACTGGAACGGCTGCTGCCCGATCTCGACGGCATTGCCAATCCGCTTTTATCCCTCCCGCATTTTCCCAGCCCCAACCTGTCGCTGGCCGTCGACTTGGCGGGAGGTTTTGATGCGCTGCTCTCCCGCGCGAGCGGCAAGCGCAGGCGCAAGAGGCACCGCTCGCAGGCGCGCAAGTTAGAAGCCGTCGGCAGCCACCGCCGCATCGAGGCGCAGACAGTGGACGAGGTGAACCGACTGCTCGATGCATTTTTCGAGATGAAGGAGTTCCGCTTCCGCAAGATGGGCGTCGCTAACGTCTTCGGCGAGCCGAAGGTTCGTGCTTTCTTCCGCGCGTTGTTCGTCGAAGCGCTTTCCGACGACACGCCGTCCTTCGTGCTGCACGGGCTCGAAGTCGCGGGCAAGCTTCGCGCCGTCACCGGATCGAGCCGCTCGGGAAAACGCCTGATCTGCGAGTTCGGAGCGATCGCCGACGACGACGTCGCCCATGCCAGCCCCGGCGACTTCCTGTTCTTCGACAACATCGAGGAAGCCTGCGAGAGGGGGTTCGATGTCTATGATTTCTCGGTCGGCGACGAACCCTACAAGCGGCTGTGGTGCGATATCGAGACCCAGCATTTCGAGGTCCTGATTCCGCTGACGATGAAGGGCCGCGCGCTGGTGTTCGTCCTGCGGCAAGGCGCGCGCCTGAAAGCCGTCATCAAGAACAGCCCGACGATCTGGAAGCTGACCAAGATGCTGCGCCGCAGGACCGCCGGACAGGCAGCACCTGCGGCGGGCGAAGAAGACAGCTGATCGCTGCCGAGATTTCCGGGACGTCTCAGGCGGCGGAGCGCCGTCCGGGTATCGGCGTCCCTGGCGTCTCGTGGCCGACCGGCGTCACCAGCGTCAGGTCGGGATAGCCGCTCTCGATCAGTTCGACTGCGGCCTGAGCCACCTCGTCGTCCGGCTCCAGCAGCGACAGGAAGACCTCGGTGTCCTCGCCGACAAGGCGGCTGATGCCTTGCGCGTCTGCGGGTCCGCATTCGACCACGACCAGATCGTAGGCGGTGGTCAGCGACTGCATGATGATCGGCAGGCGGTCGGCGGCGCGCATGGCGCGGACCGGAGCGGCGGTGCCGACGGGAATGACGTGGCAGTCCGAATAGAGATCGGGGTGGATCACGTCGCTGAACTGCGCTTCGGAGGCGAGCAGATTGGTGATGCCCGGGAAAAGTCCGCTGTCCAGCATTGGCCGCGAGGCGGCGCCCGAAGCGGTGAGATCGAGCAGGAGCACACGCAGGCCAGCGTCGGAAACCTCACGCGCCACCAGCACCGCCGAGGCGGCCGCCTCGTCGCCTTCCGGCGACACGAATATGGCGCGTGCCGCAGCGCTTGTGATCAGTTTTTCAACCGCCCTGTCGATTTCGACCTCGCCAAGGGTGGGGCGCGCCGGCTCGACGTCCTCGCCAGTTGCTGGGGCAGTTGCCGGCGCCGCGGCAGCCGCTTCCGGCTCTGCCTGCGCTTCCGCCCGATCCTCGACGTCCTCGATATCGGCCGGTTCGCGGTTGGACGGTTCGCGGGCAACCGGCATCGCGACCTGTTCGATCCGCTCGAAGCGGGCGCCGGCGGCCGGCCGCATGGCGCGACCCGAAAACAGCTCTTGCAGAAGCGTCACCATCGCCATCAGCAGCAACGAGCCGACGAAGGCCGCACCGGTGATCGGCAGGATTTTTGGGAAATAGGGCTCGGACGGCGCCACCGCGCGGGAAAAGACGCGGGCGTCGACCGGCAGATAGTTGCTGTCCTTGCGCGAGGACGCCTCGCGGTAACGGGTGAGATAGGATTCGAGCAGTTGCCGCTGGGCGGTCGCTTCGCGCTGCAGCGCGTCCAGTTCGACCTGCTGATCGCCGGCGCGCGCCGATGCCGCCTTCAGCGTGTTGACGTCGGCGACAAGCTGGTTTTCGCGGGCCTGGGCGGTCTGCGCCTGCGTCATCAGCCCTTTCATGATCTTTTCGGCCTCGTTGCGGATCTGGCGGTCGAGATCGGCAAGCTGCGACTTCAGCGCCCGGATGCGCGGATGATTATCGAGCAATGAGGTGGAAAGGTCGGCTATGTTGGTCTTGAGCTCGACCTGCCGCTCGCGCAGCCGCTGGATGAGTTCGGAAGACAGCACCTCCGGTACCGCATCCAGCGAGCCGCCATTCTGCAGCGCCCTGCGCACGCTGTCGGCAGTCGCTTCCGCCGAGGCGCGATTGGCGCGCACCCGCGACAGTTCGCTGGACAGTTCGGAAAGCTGTTGCGTGGCGAGCACCGAATTGTTGCCGCCCATCAAAAGATCGGACTGGGCGCGGTAGCTTGCTACCTTGGCCTCGGCATCCTTCACCCGCTTCGACAGGTCGGCGATCTCCGGCGCCAGCCAGTCGGTCGCGGCGGAATTCGATTCGATATTGGCATTGCCCTGGACGGAGATGTAAGCGTCGGCTATGGCGTTCGGAATTTCAGCAGCGAGCCGGGGATTTTCCGAGGAGAATTCGATGACGATAACGCGAGATTTTTCAACGCGATAGACGTTGAGCTTCTCGCGCATCTTCGTCAGCACGCGTTCTTCCGGCGGAATCTCGTTGGGGTCGCTTTTCAGGCCGGCGATGAGGAGCAGACGGCTCAGTACCGGCATGTCCGCCGTCTCGTCGAATTCGGCAAGCCGCGACAAATTGAGCTTCTGCGCCACCTGCTTGAGGATGTCGGTCGAGGAAATGACCTCGACCTGGCTGGTCACGCCTTCCTCGTCGAGAATCGGCTTGTCGTTGTCATTGGTGCCGTCGGGGCGCGTATAGACCGATTCACGCGTTTCGATCAAAAGCCGTGTTTCGGCCCTGTAATGCGGCGTGGCGAGCCAGGTGAGCGCGAACGCCAGGCCGGTTATGACCAGCGCGACGACTAGAATGCGCAGCCAATTCCTCGCAAGGCTTGCGAAGAGCTGCCTGAGATCGACGTCGACATCTGCGGCCGCGGATTGAACGGACATGCATCCTGCTCCGGTACCTAAAGCACGTCGCGTTGAACAGGTTCATGCGACGCGCTTAAGCTCTTGTTTTCATGCATGTCGTTGCCCCAAAACCGCTGCGCACTTTTGGGGCGACATGCATTGGTCAGGATGCACCGTAAACAACTATGGTAACTCAGCCGTTAATATCGCGGTAAGCATCTGTTAGGTTTTTACTCGCAAGCGGCAGGTAAAGCATCGGAACCGGCCGTCTCTCGTCGCTTCGGCCGCGCGCCTTTACCGGCCATTAACCCTAACGGGATGATAACGGACCTCGACTCCCAAAGTTTGCCGCGGTGTAACAGCGGCCAGTCGAAGGTACGTGTCCGGCATGAAAAGCACTGCTTCCCTCTTCCGCGCGCTGCTCACCGTGTCGTTGCTTGCCGGCTGCTCCAGCTACCGGCCGGCGCCGGCCGCCTTTCATAAAATGCTCGATCAGCCCTATCGCCTCGGCGCCGGCGACCGGGTCCGCGTCACCGTGTTCGAGCAGGAAGGATTGACCAACGTCTACAGCGTCGACCAATCCGGTTACCTGTCGATCCCGCTCGTCGGCGCCGTACCGGCGCGCGGCCACACCGCACAGCAACTTGAAGGCGAGATCGCCGACAAATTACGCCAGGGTTACCTGCGCGATCCGGACGTTTCGGTCGAGATCGACCGCTACCGGCCGATCTTCATCATGGGCGAAGTCGGTGCCGCGGGCCAGTACTCCTATGTTCCCGGCCTGACCGTGCAAAAGGCGATTGCCATCGCCGGCGGTTTCAGTCCCCGCGCCAACCAGGAAAGCGTCGATATCACCCGCGACATCAACGGCAAAGTCATGACCGGTCGCGTGGCCACCTCCGACCCGCTCCTGCCCGGCGACACGGTCTATGTTCGCGAACGCCTGTTCTAGTCCACGTGGCGGACACACTCAGGATCGTTCACTGCTTTCGCTCACCTGTCGGAGGGATTTTTCGTCACGTGCGCGACCTGACCGAGGCGCAGGCCGCCGCCGGGCATGCCGTCGGCATCGTCTGCGATTCGACGACGGGCGGCGACTTCGAGGAACATTTGTTCGAACAGATGAAGGGCACAATGGCGCTCGGCATCCATCGTACGCCGATGCAGCGGCATGTCGGACCGGGCGACCTCGCCTCGGCCTGGCGCACATTTGGGATCATCAAGGAATTGCGGCCGGACGTGCTCCACGGGCACGGCGCCAAGGGTGGCGCTTATGCCCGCCTGTTCGGCTCATTGTTGCGGGTATCAAGGTCTCGCGTAGCCCGCCTTTATTCGCCTCACGGCGGCTCTCTTCATTATGACGAGACCACCGCCACGGGGAAGCTGTTCTTCGCGCTCGAACGGTTCATGGCGCGCTTCACCGACTATCTTCTGTTTGTCTCCGATTACGAAAGGCAGACATATCGCAGAAAGGTCGGCGAACCGCCCATCCCGAACAACCTTGTCTACAACGGCCTGAGCGCCGCCGAGTTCGAGCCGGTGCGGACCGAGCAGACTGCGGCCGACGTCCTCTATATCGGCATGATGCGCGACCTCAAGGGACCGGACATCTTCATCGATGCGCTGGTCCTTGCCGGATCGCGGCTCGGCCGCCCGGTGAAAGCGGTGATGGTCGGCGACGGCGACGACCTGCCGCGCTACCATGCGCAAGTGAAACGGCTCGGGCTCGAAGGCCATATGCACTTCCTGCCGCCGATGCCGGCGCGAAAGGCCTTCGCGCTGGCCGAACTGGTTGTCGTTCCCTCGCGCGCGGAAGCCATGCCCTACATCGTGCTGGAAACGCTCGCCGCCGGCAAATCGATGATCGCCACCGCCGTCGGCGGCATCCCGGAAATCTTCGGAGCCGGTTCCCCTGCCCTGATCCGGCCTGACCCGCGCGAACTCGCCGGCAAGATGAGCGCGGCGCTGGCCGACCCCGAAGCGTATAGCAGCGTGATGCCCGACACCGCCGACCTCAAGACGCGATTCGGCGCCGACGTGATGGCCGCCGCGATCGAGACGGCCTATTTCGCCGCGCTCAAGCGTTAGCCCCAAGGGCGCTAGCCCCAAAAGCTTCTCCAAAGCCACCTGTTGTTTCAAGGGTTTCTTAGCTCTCTTTTGCTATTCACCTGAGGGAAAGCTTTGCGGATGCACCCATGAACGAGATCGATCCCGCACGCCGCTTTTCGATAGACGCGGTGCGCAAATTCGACGGCCCGGCCAGCGGCGATAAGCTTGGCGGGATGAACGACGTCGCCCGTCAGGTCGCGTCGCAATACCGGCGCGATACCATGTCGCCGATCATGGTCAGCGGCGTCCTGCGCATGGTCGAATTCGCGCTGCTGTTCCTGTCGGGCCTCTGCGTCTATTTCTACTATGTCGGCTTCTTCAGCCATCTCGCCTGGCAATACCCGCTGACGATCGCCGCCGCCTCGTTCCTCGCCGTGGTGCTGTTCGACGTCACCGACTGCTACCAGGCTGTCTCGTTGATGCGGCCGCTCGCCAATTTCGGCCGTCTCCTGCTGGTCTGGGCCGGCACCTTCGCCTTGATGGCGCTGACGGCATTCGCCATGAAGATGTCGGAAGACTATTCGCGCCTGTTTTTCGGCACCTGGTTCGTCGTCGGCTTCATGCTGATCTTCGGCCTCAGGCTGCTGATGTCGAAGCTGATCCGGCGCTGGGCGCGCGACGGGCGCATGGAGCGCCGCGCCGTCATCGTCGGCGGCGGCACGGCGGCGGAAGTCCTGATCCGCTCAGTCGAAAAGCAACCCTACAACGACATCCGCATCTGCGGCATCTTCGACGACCGCGGCGACAAGCGCTCGCCACCCATCGTCGCCGGCTATCCGAAGCTCGGCACCGTTTCCGAGCTCATCGAGTTCGCCCGCATCGCCCGCATCGACATGCTGATCGTATCGCTGCCGCTGACCGCCGAATCGCGTGTCCTGCAGCTTTTGAAGAAGCTGTGGGTGCTGCCGGTCGATATCCGGCTCTCGGCGCATTCGAACGCGCTGCAGTTCCGGCCGCGCGCCTATTCCTACATCGGCTCCGTGCCGATGCTCGATATTTTCGACAAACCGATCAACGACTGGGATTCGGTCGCCAAGCGCGCCTTCGACATCGTCTTCTCGATCATCGGCATCATCGTGTTCTCCCCGGTCATGTTGGTGACCGCGATCGCCATCAAGCTCGACAGCAAGGGACCGGTGCTGTTCCACCAGAAGCGGCATGGCTTCAACAACGAGATCATCGAGGTCTACAAGTTCCGTTCGATGTACACGGACAAGGCGGACCCGACGGCCAAGCAGACGGTGACCAAGAACGACCCGCGCGTCACCCGAGTCGGCCGCTTCATCCGCAAGACCTCGATCGACGAGTTGCCGCAGTTCTTCAATTCGCTTTTCGGTTCGCTGTCGCTGGTTGGGCCGCGCCCGCATGCCATTGCCGCGCAATCGCACAACCTTCTCTACAATGAGGTGGTCGACGGCTATTTCGCACGCCACAAGGTCAAGCCCGGCGTTACCGGCTGGGCGCAGATCAACGGCTGGCGCGGCGAGATGGATAGCAACGAGAAGATCCGCGTGCGGACGGAATACGACCTCTATTATATCGAAAACTGGTCGCTGCTGTTCGATCTGAGGATTCTGTTCCTGACACCGATCCGGCTGCTCAATACGGAAAATGCCTATTGAGCGCAGTCACGCATGAACTGCCGCCGGCTGCCGTCAAAGCCAAGCTGATCGCGCTGATTGCGTCGGGCGCGGTTTTCCTCGGCGTCTTCCTGTCCGGCTTCGTCATCGCCGAGCCGGCGCCATACGACCTCTACATGGTCGGGCTGATCACCGTGTGGTGCTTGTTTGGCCTGCGCATATCGCGCGCGGCGGCGCCGCTGCTGGTGCTGCTGGTGGTCATGAACATCGGCGGCATGATCTCGATGACCCAGATGTCGGACATTGCCAACATCCCGCTCTATCTCTCCGTGTCGCTGTTCCTCGCCTTCACCGCGGTGTTCTTCGCCTCGGTGACATCAGTCCAGCCCAATCTCTACCGGGTGATCTTCCTGGCCTATGTGATGTCGGCGGTGCTGACCTCGCTGCTCGGCATAGCAGGCTATTTCCATGCCTTCCCGGCGGCGGAGATCTTCACCAAATACGACCGCGCCACCGGCGCGTTCCAGGATCCGAACGTGTTCGGGCCGTTCCTGGTGCTGCCCGGCATCTACCTGCTCTATCTCCTGCTGACGAGCCCCGTCTCACGCATGCCCTTGCTGGCGGCGCCGCTGCTGATCATCACGGCCGGCATTTTGTTCTCCTTCTCGCGCGGCGCCTGGGGCATGTTCGGCGTTTCGGCGATCCTGCTCACCGGCGCTCTGTTCCTGCAGAGCGCCAGCGTCATGTTCCGGCTGCGTGTCGTCGTCATGGCCATCGCCGCCATCTCGCTGCTGGTCATCGCGATGCTCGTCATCCTGCAACTGCCGGGCGTCTCGGAGATGTTCTCCAGCCGCGCCCAACTGGAACAAAGCTACGATACCGCCCGCCTCGGCCGTTTCGCCCGCTACACGATCGGTTTCCAGATGGCGCTGGAGCATCCGCTCGGCATCGGCCCGCTCGTCTTCGGCACGATGTTCGGCGAGGACACACACGACATCTGGCTAAAGATGCTGTTGGACTATGGCTGGCTCGGCTTCGTGTCGTTCCTGACGCTGACCTGCTGGACGATATCAGCCGGCTTCCGCATTCTCCTGCGCGACAGGCCGTGGCAGCCCTACCTTCTGTGCGCCTATGTCGCCTTCATCGGCAATATCGCGCTGGGCACCTTCATCGACATCGATCACTGGCGCCACGTCTATCTGCTGCTCGGACTGATCTGGGGCGCCATCGCGCTGGAATACCGCCATCAGCGGCAGTTGCGGCTGGTGGCGCTGCCTGCGCCGGCGGCTAAGGGATGATGGTTTTCTGGGGCAAGTCTAAGGTTTGAAATGGTCGGAGTCGCCGGAATCGAACCGGCGACCCCTTGACCCCGCGGAAATTGGACGCAACGCGGATTTCTATTTAAAGTCATCGCGTTATGCCGTTTTCCCCTTCCTAGTTCGGGCTTTTTTCGGGACTTCGCGGCATCGTTTTGGAGCAAGTCCATCGCTGCGGCCACCTCTTCGTTCAGCACGTAGGCGTAGCGAGTGGTGGTCTTAGCCATTGCCGTCGAATATAGCGCGAACTCGCAGCAGGGCTGGTGATGGGCATAGGCATAGCCGTCGGCATGGCGCTGGCCGGATGAACTTAGGCGAGCGTCGCGCAATCTAACGTCTAGGCGGCAACGCCATCAACACGACCGCGGCAACGGCCGTACCGGGGGCGAAACGTTGATCGTCATCTAAGCACCCCACCAAACGATGGCCGCACACAGCAAAAACACGAGCGCGGCACACGCGATCAACATACCTCTTCGCGTTCGCCACCTTGGCGGCTCAGCCGGCACAAGCCTGAACCGCTGGGCATGCTCCGTTGCGATTTTAAGTAGGGCTGCAGCCGTTTCGCGCGGCGTCCACCCCTGCGCTTCCGAGGCGGTCACCAGGGCTGCAAATGCGACTTCCAAGGCGACTTCACAGTTGACGTCCCGATCTGGGCTACCCTTTGGCAATATGGGTGGTTGCACGGCTTGGGACATGCACACAAAGCGGCTCGCGGATGAAAGGTTCCCGCGTTTCGAGCCCTTCACTTTCGAAGGTCGGCTTCCAGTCGCGATTGCGCGCCCGCTGCTGGCCTTCGTAGTCAGGAATGCATGTGAAGAACACCTGCCGGCGGACACGGCCGGCAGCCTTGCAATTTGAGCAGATAAAGAGCCCGACCAGGTCGTCATGCATCGAGCCGTGGTCACGGCCGAGCCTGTCAGTCAGCGCCTCGATGTCGAGCTTCGTCGACCTCTGCGTGAAATCAATGCAACTTTCAGCGCTATGATTAGCTCTCACTAATATGCTATACGCAAAATGGTGAGGGGCTAGTTCCATGAGACAGTTGCTGGGACACATTGCATTGGCGTGGCTTGTGCTGCCCGGCGATGCAGACGCCCATGATTGGTATACGGGCAAGACTGATCCCGTTCTTCACTATGACTGCTGCGGAAACAAGGATTGCCACCCGATCGATTCCAACGACGTCAGGATGACTAAAGACGGCTATTTCGTCAGGCTGCCGCGCCCCGCTTACTTGAATGAAACCCAGGAAGCGGAGTGGTTTATCCCCAGAGAGCGTGTCCAGACCTCGCCTGATGATCGATACCATATCTGCGAACGGCTAACGACGTTTTATCGAACGATCATTCCCCATATGAAGTTCGAGGCCTATCACAGATTCAGATGGACGTGCTTCTTCGCGCCCAATGGCACAAGTTCAATCCAGCCGGATGAGATCTACTTCCGGCTTTTGGATTTCAAACTGACCAACTACCCATATTAGAGATGGCTTGAATTTTGCGCAAAGCAGGATCATGCTTAGACCGCGCGGACCAAGCTTAACTTGGTTTAAGATTTGCTTTTCCCGCTCTCTTCGCAGCGAAATACCATCCTCGTTCAAGACGATGATTTCGCCGTCGATAATGGCACTCTCGACGTCCATCGTCTTGGCCGCCGTCGCTAGGTCGCGGTATTTGGCAGTCCAATCAAGGCCGCGCCGGGTGAAAATGCGAATGTCCGCGTTTTCGATGATGATTTGTGACCTGTAGCCGTCGAACTTAGCTTCATGAAGCCAATCGTCACTTTTGGGCGGCTTGTCGACCAAGGTCGGCATTAGTGGCGGGACAAACTTCAAACGCATGCATTGACTCGCAAAACCGCGATTCAATTAGCATGCTCTTAATTAGTTCCGGAAAATTTTAATGAATCGTTGACCGCGCTGTCCCAGAACAGGACGGCGCGGTCTAAACCCCAAACGGGCTGCGCTGGCGGCTCCGGCAATTCGCCTTCCCGCGCCACTGTCGGAGCCGCTACCACACTCCTCCAAAATACCAGTAATGGTTGAATCAACTGTTACTGCACGTGCTTTCCAGTGCGTTTTCCCAGTCGTTGGACTTTGATGGAACAGGCCTCGCCTCGTCCGGGCGGAAGCCCGTCTTGCCCTTGCGGCTCGTCTTGCCCTCGCGGCTCGAAAGCGGCATCTTCCTAGCCATGGGGGATGTTGCAGCGAAAGAGCCAAAGACGGTCTACGGCGCCGATATGACGCCCTATGGCGTGTTCATCTTCGCCAAAACCTACAGGTTGAACGCCGATGTCCTAGTGGTCCCACAGATCGGGCCAAGCCTGTCCGATCACCCGAGAACGTTTCTCTACTTCCAGGCGCTAGAAAACTATCTCCGGTGCTTCCTTCTGCTCCAGGGCAAAACGCCGGATGAAGTCCGCGAGTACCAGCACCATTTCGGCAAAATGCTTGATGAGAGCAAGCCTCGGGCTTGTGGTGCCAAAGGCCGTGGAGAAGTTCATCCACTCGCGCACTCTTTCAAATGACTACACACGCCTAAGGTACGATTTTAAGCTGGATGATCCGGAGGATCCGACGCGACAGCCTCCCCCATGCAACAAATGCAGCGTGCGGTCAGGGTGCTCGAACAGGCCGTCGGCCGCGCTGTCGAGGCAGCGGACCCAGAGTTCATAACGATGGGCGATTTGAAACTCTTCAAGATATCGTTCGGCCAATGTAAGGCAGTGATCTAAGCCGTTCCGGCGCAGCACCTTCGCGAGCGGCCAGTTGTCATTGGCTGCTTCGCGTGGCTCGCCGGCATACCAAGCCAAACCCGACGCGATAAATTGCTCCGGTGAAGGGCCGTCTCCCGAGCGAGTGATAGGCGTTCCTAGGGGACGTTTGACGCGGCATGGCGACCATTCGATCTCATCGGTCTCGGGCTTTCTACGATTGTCATCAACAGCGATACCGGCCTCGAGCGCAAGTCGATCGAGCTGTTTGAAAGACATTGGATTTCCCCATGAAGTCATCCGCCAGGATGGTGGTGAACCGGCCAGGCCGGGCAGTCCGTTTCCGCAAAGTGCGTGTCGGTAGAAAAATCAAACGCGCCAGCCAAGGATCAGAAGGCCCCTAGTCGTCTTCCTTCTGGATCTCGGCTTCTTCTCTTAGCTTTTGCCAGTCGGCCCCGTGCTTGCGAAGCAGGGCTCGCGCTTGTTTCGGCGTCACGTCTGTGACCTCCGTCAAGTGCTCAACCTCAAGCTCTGCACCTTTCTTGACCCGGCTCGTATCGGTCGATTTCTTTCGGGCCACCTCTGCGCCTCCTTGCTCCACGGTCAGTGGCAACGAGTGTCGAACGTTGAGGTTCCACCCATGTGGAACTATCTGCCGGCCGCATGGTTTCTACCGCCTAAGGGAGACAACTATGCTTAGACTGTTGCTCGTTGCAGGCGCCCTCTACGCGGCATTCCAAATTGGTAGAGAATACGGCCGCGCCGAAGCCGAAGCGTTGCTATCGCCGCCTGTCGATGACGAGCATCGCCCGACGGCAAGCGACGAAGCAGAGTTCGGCGAGCCGCCATAGGGGCGCTTGCTCATCGTCATTCGCGGGCTTCAAGTCTGGCCTGATCTTCCAGAATTCGTTCCAACTTATGCGGCGAGCTTGAACGGTGCCGTCGCCGATGGTGACGGTGTGGGAAGTGGTCATAGGGGGCTTCGTGGATGGCGCTCGAGGCGGCCGTGATCTCTGCATCGAACTTGGCGACGCCCGGAAAACGCGCGTCGCCAGGGTTGGTGGCGAGCACAACAGACCAGGTTGGTGGCGAGCACAACAGAAAGGATACGCATTTCGGGTTCCCTTAGAGGAGTTACGCAGGCTAGATTCGGAGTAGCCGAGGCCCACGAATGCAGAACATTCGGGCTTTCACTTCGGGACTTTTCGGGACTCCGGGTTCCGAAAACGGGCGATTTGAGCGCCTTTCGTTCCGAAAATGGAAAAGGCGCCAGAAGCGCCTTCAATAAAAACTAGGGATCTCAAGGATTTAATGGTCGGAGTGGCCGGATTCGAACCGACGACCCCTTGACCCAGCAAGGGCTTCGCCGACATCAACCTGCGCCGCCGAATGCTGATGCGGTTCAAGACCCACCACGAAGCCGTGCGGAAGTGCGTGCTGCTCTACGTCGGCGACCACGATCCCGCTGGCCTGCTGATCTCCGATGTCATCAAGTCGAACCTGATGGACTGCGCCAACGTCAAGGGCGTCGACTTCGATCCGTCGCCGATCCGCGTCGAGCGCATCGGTCTGACGCGCGAGCAGATCGACGACCTCGGCCTGCCTTGGATCGAGAACTTGGAGACCGGCAGCGGCAAGGACCTCGGCGATCCGGGTCACCCCGATCACCGCAAGCCCTACGTCCAGAACTACATCGCCAGTCAAGGTCGGCGAAAGGTTGAGGCCAATGCGCTGGTTCGCGATCTGCGTGGTTCGCGTGCGTTGGTCGAGGCGGCGATCAACCGCTACATCCCGGCAAGCTGGCCCGCTGAGCACGAAGCGCGGCTGGCTCCGCATCGACAGGCTGCCCGCGATGCGTTCGCGGCGCTGATCGCGGTCAGGTCATGACTCAGGCAATCTCGATCTCGCCGGCAGGACCTTCGCCACCGTTGCCGAATCCGGCGTTAACATTGCCGCCATTGCCCGCCGTTGTCAGCGCGCGACGCTGCCGCTGCCTCCGACGCTGCCGCTGCCGCTGACGCTGCCGCTGCCGTCAATGCTGCCGCTGCCACCGATGCTGCCGGTGGCGCTGACGCCGCGGCTGCCGCTGCCGCCGCTGCTGCCGGG
>NZ_JBVVQC010000025.1:20548-103505 GCF_055811515.1 Mesorhizobium sp. WSM4841 | reverse complement strand
TTTAAGCTATGCCTCGATCTGTTCGCCCACGAACTCCAAAATTCGGCCACACGACGCGGTTGCTGATATTCACTATGCCAATTTCGCTTGCAGCATCTTGGTTGATACTTCACCATGCAGTGGAACGATTTCTAGCGTCCGAAGGTGGAAGGTTTTGATCAAAATTGGCCTCAGCGTGGTTGCTGCAACCGTACTCCTTGTGACGCGCGCCTGGTCAGCCGACAATTCAGGAGTGGATCAGGCGCCGCAGACTGATGTCGACGTTGTCATTGAACTCGGCCTTGGCGGAATAATTCAGCCTGAATACGAAGGTTCAAAGGATTATGAGATTTGGCCGTGGCCAGTGATCGGCTTCGGCTATCTCGCCATCCCCGGTTTGTTTGCAATCGGTAGCCCAGAGGCTCAGGCAGGCGGATTCGCGATCGGTCCGTCCTTCAACTACACCTCTGATCGGGACGTCAGCGATGATCCAGACCTGTCCGGGCTTGATGATGTCGACGCTACATTCGAAGCTGGTTTGCGGGCCAGCTATGAATGGACCAACGCGGAGGTTTGGGGAGAGGCTCGCTATGCTTTCGGGGGTGCTGACGGTGTCGTGGGTGAATTCGGCGTGAACGCGGTGGCCCGGCCTACGCCTGAGCTCGAGCTCAAATTGGGACCTTTCGCGACAGTTGCTTCAGCCGACTATATGGACAGCTATTTCGGAGTTTCGGCTCGAGAATCCGCTAACACAGGCTTCAGAGTTGACGCCTTTGATCCAGGCGGTGGCTTTAAGAGCGTGGGTATCAGGGGGCTTGCAAGATATGAATTTCGGCCGACCTGGTTTTTGAACGCAAAGGCATCGTACAGTAAGCTTGTGGGCGACGCCGCCGATTCGCCGATTGTTAAGTTTGGCAGCGAAGATCAATTCGCTTTCGGCTTGAGTATCTCGAAGAGGTTCTCGTTCGACTTGTTCTAATACCTGGCGTCTGGGCCCGGCCGCATGATTGCGCGGTCAAATGGGGTTGTTCTTCAGGCTTCCTTAACAGCCGGCATAGCGGCCAGCATGGTTGTTTCAGTTCCCTTAGCTCTCGCTTGAATAAGCAAAGTGGAACATTCCGCCCCGGATCGCTGTTTCCTTTTCACCAGGAGGAACAGCCATGGCCGACGACAAGACCAAGCCGAGATTTCCGCGACCGCAACCGTGTCTCTGCCGATGAGAATTACGAGGTGGAGTATTTTGCCCTCGAGATGGGGATCACGCCGGATCAGGTCCGCGATCTGATCAGGACCATCGGCAACGATCGGGCTGCCCTGACAGAAGCTGCGAGGGCCCTGAAAGCGCAGAAATGAGACACCGGACAAACAACGAAGCCACAGGCTACCAGGGCAAGGACCACGACCGGCCAATCAAGCCCGAGGCGGAGCATTTTCGAGCATTGCCCCGTTTTGTGGACAGGACTTCGACAAGCGCGATCTTGGCCAGGTGCTTCATCATGCCGAGCCGGAGCACCGGCCGATTCCGGTAGAACAGTAGAGCCTCCTATTTGGTCAGGGAGATGGCATATGGGTCTGGTTTTTACTGGCGAAGAGGGAATCACTGAGCGGTTCGAGTTGTTGCTTGAAGCCTTGATGGAACAGAGCGTGTCCTCGTCGTGACATCGACCGAAGCGATCGCAGACTTCGGCTTTGATGCCGTCCGTGAAATGGCATCTAAAAAATACGATGCAGGGCAGTTGGACGAGATGGGCCGCGTTAGAGTTCTGACTAGCGACCTGCAAGGTAGGTAGCCCGCCACCGTGAGGCAGCGTGGCTTGTTCCATGGCGAGGTTGACCATGAAGGAAATCAGCTCCCTCAGGGCGCTGCCGCATGTGAGTTAAATGAGAGAAGGAAACTCAAGCACGCCATAGAAAGTACCAGCGAGCGATGGCGTACCCTACCACGCCCAACATTGAGAGCACATACAGAAACAGGAAAAACGGAACCACGGACGGTTGGCTGTCGAGGGCGTCAGCTTCTTCCCATTCCCCAACCAGATTGCGATCCCGCCTGGCCTCCGTGACCACCAAGCCGTCCGGCCCAATTTTACCGTCGATCTCTCTCGAAATTCTTTTCTTGATATCGGCTAGGATCACTGGATCCTCGGGCAGGTTGCCCGGAAACCCCTCAGGAAGATTGTCGCCATCGTTCTTGTCCATGGCGCCAACAATGTTCTCTGCCTCACTTATGTTCCAAGTTTCTAAAGTAAAATTTTGACCAAGACCCGATCCAACGGCGCGGGAAGGGAAAGGGCGGCTGTCGGGGAACGACACAATCAACCGTCAACCGGCCACCCAGACAAGCATCGGATCGGGCACGGTGACGTTGCCGGATTTAGGCGTCTTCGGCGCCGGTCGGGACAAAGCCGCCCATGCAGTGCCCCTCTGTATGAAAGGTGTAGGTCGTCATGCCGCCACCTTTTTGGCCGCCTGGAAGGCATAGGCCTGCATGATCAGTCTCCCTGCGCCGGATGGTGGAAATCGGCTTTGGACGGGACACCATTGGTTTGAGCGCGAACGCCGGCTCGGTTGTCGAGTGGGCCGCCAAGGCTGAGAAACGACAACAGCAGCGTGTCGGCCTGGATTGCCGGGCGGCTCAACCGTGCCGGGATAGACGCTCGCGGGCCTGCCATCGCCTCACGGCGAAGGGTCGTCAGGTTGATGCGCAGATCGGGACGCCTGGCCTTCTCGAACTCGCCGTCGGTCGCAAGCAGGGATCGCCTGAGAGCATCGCATTCGAACAGTTCGGCGCGCGCCTGCACAATGAGGCCATAGACCTTCTTCCACCGCTTCGAGAGGTCGGCGGCCTTGGCCTTCGCATCCTTGCCAAGCGCCTCGATATCGATTGCGGCCTCGTCTTGAGCAGCCTTGGCGCGGCGTGTTTCGGCGCCCTCAATCGCCTTTTCGATGAGCTCAATCTCGGAATTGCAGTCAGCGATCGACGCACGAACCTCGGCCAGGTCGCCATCGCCGAAGATGGCCTTGTCCTCGGCTTTGGCGAGTTCGGCTTTGCCGGTGATGGCCGCATTGAGGTCGGTATCAAGCGCGGAGATCACCGCGGCGAACTCGGCTGACGTGCGGGCGGCGTGCAGTGCCACGGAATGGGCGGACAGTAGCAGTGTCGTCATGGGTCTTTTCCTCATCTCGGGTTCGTCGGAAACCAGGCGTCGAGGTTTTCCCCGGCTGCCTTGCACATCTCGATCGCACGGCGCGGGTTTTCCCGGCAAAGCGCGGAAATGGCGCTGATGCTGACGATCTTGCCCTCGGCATCACGTTTGAACGGGTTCGAACGCTCGCGGCCATCAGGCCCGAACACATCGCCAATCGTGGTCATTTCCGGGCTCCTTTCGCGGTGCGAGCCTTTGCCTTGGCCACGGCTTGTTTTTGGGCTTTGCGCAGCTTGGCTGCATTGGCCGGCGCTGAGTTGGTTGATGCGGACATGGCGATCTCCTTTATCGGTAGTCAGAAAGCGGGTCGGTAAAGACGGGCTTCGGCTTCGGGCCGGAGTAGGTTGATCTAGGCCGACCGTCGGTTTCGTAGGCCTTCTCCAGCGCGCCAGCGGCGGCGTTGATCAGGTCGTCGTGACCGCCCGGAGGATGGTCGATCGAGTCCTTCCCTCGGGCAGCAACACGGCGTTCAAGGCCGACCAGCTGCGCAAGCATCTTCGGGTTATCGAGCAGGGAAACGAGGCCGGCGTTAATCAGGGGCAGCGTGTCCCGATAGATGTCGCTCCGGGTCTTGCCGCTGAGGATGTAGTTGATCCCATGGTGGCGGAATGCCTCGCGCGGCCACTCGCCGGCATAGCGGTCGCCATAAACCGACGTGATCTTGTAGGTTTTCATCAGCAGCGCGAACTCCTCGACTACCGCGGCCGGGTTGAACGGCGGCTTGATCTCGCGGATCGCGTCGAGAATGGCGGTCTTGCCCTCGCGGTGAGCGATGCCGAGCGTCATGGCATCGACAGCGCCGCCCGACGGGTCGACAAAGGCGGTGTATTCCCATTGCCGTTCGAAAGGCCTCTCGCGCATGCCGAGCTCGACACAGGCGTCTACAGAATCCCGGTCGACGAAGCTTTGAAGATCGGAACGGAACTGCGCGCCATACTCGGCCGCGGCAACGGCAGCATCCTCCTCGTACTTCTTGTCGATCTCCTCCTGAGGCACAGAGGGGTTCATGGTGCGCGTCGAGGCCTGCCAGACGAGCGGCGCAGCATCGTGGCCGTAGTGGCGCTGCCGGGCATCCCAGAGCACGCCACGGCGGGCGTAAGGGGATGAGGCGCACAAGAGCATCGCGTTCGGGATTGTCAGCATGGCGGGCCGCAGAGCGTCCAGAACCTCTTTGTCGGGGCTCGCACTGTCTTCCGAGCGCCAGAAGGCGATTTCGTCACACAAGGCAGCGGCAAGGGTGTAGCCGCGCACGGTGCGGAAGTTGGCCGTGGCCACCTCAATGGTGGTGAAGCCGGTAAGGTCGACGCTTTCCTGCGCCTCGCGCTCGATCCGCTTCTTGAGGGCGGGCCTGTTTACGGTCGGCGGCAATGACGAGGATGGTGGCACGCTCGCCAGGGGCGAGGAATTGGGTGTAGTCGCGGAAGCAGGCCAGGAAGACCGCACAGAGCGCCATCATGAAGGACTTGCCGCCGCGGCGGCCGATGATCAGCCAAGCCTCTTTGGCGGCTGCTGCAGGGGCGTGTTGCCGTGCAGTGCAAGCGGTGAAGATAGCCAACTGCTCGTCGGACATTGGAAGGCCGAACAGCGAGGCAAGGAAGGCACGCCAGGCCTGCCACGTCTCAACGTCGCGGAACCATGGCGCGAACAGCTTGGGATCATCCAGCGCGTCGAGCAGCGTCTTCATGCCGTGCGCCTGTAGGCGTCGAGGTGATCGGTGATGTCGCGCGCATCACGCTTCAAGCCCAGATCGGCGATGATCTGCCGTTGCGCCTTCACAAGCGCCTGAAACTCCATCAGGTCAGTCGGTTCACCAGATAGCCAGGAAGCGGCTGCATCCTCTCGCATGGCGCCAAGCATAGCCGCGCTGTCGACAAGTTCCTTCTGCATGGCGCTGAGTTGGTCGTCGCCGCCTAGATCCGAAGCGAAGGCCGAACGACGTTCGAACACTGCCCGAGCAGCCAGCGTGCGCCGGTCCAGATCGGCCAGCGTCTTAAGCCGCACCTTCCCGCCACCCTTCGTAGGGGATTCGCCTTCCATCTCGCCGGTATCTGCCGCCACTTTTCAGCTCCGATTTGAGCCGCCAATGTGCGCTGATTTGTACGTAAACGCAATGAACTTGGCGAAAACACTTATAAATCAAGGATCACTGGCGGAAATACCTCCGCCAAGGCCTCGAAACCGGCCGATTTGTCGCTTGTCGAGCGAGGGGAGAAAAAGAGCGCGCCTGAACGGTGTTTCAGGTAGCGGGAACGATCTGGTCCGCCATGAGTTAGTAGATCATGATGGACTCCATAGAACTCCACGGACGCGCG
Source organism: Mesorhizobium sp. WSM4841 (assembly GCF_055811515.1). Classification (NCBI taxonomy): domain Bacteria; kingdom Pseudomonadati; phylum Pseudomonadota; class Alphaproteobacteria; order Hyphomicrobiales; family Phyllobacteriaceae; genus Mesorhizobium; species Mesorhizobium sp. WSM4841. The sequence goes on along the minus strand of NZ_JBVVQC010000025.1, from coordinate 98,008 downwards.
ATGGCCGATGCTAGAGAGCGCATCAATCGGACCGAGCTCGCGCTTGAACGCACAGAAGAAATGCTGGCCGAGAACATCGCGCTGTGCGGCAGGATACGGCGTGTGGTCGAGGCCGCAGACCGCTTGGCCGCCGGCGGTCATGATGCGCCACCGACATCGAGAACACCGCCGATCTCTTCGAACAGTCTTCGGGCTCTGCCATAGTTGGCGTCGTCATTGGTCAGGGATGCAGTGTCGCCTACCAGCCCATCCAGCCATTCATGCCATTTTCGAAGATTGGTGACCTGTGCATTGGTGACCTGTGCCCCGGCCTTGAACGAGCGCTCGACCATTGCCAGAAGGGCGCCGACGCTTGTCGAGTTCACCTGCTCCTTGCCCCTTTTCCAGGGCGCTTCCGTCGATGACGCCGTTTCAACGGGATGTATTAAAACCGTTTCACGGGATCTATTATAGGTTTCACCTAATATATTTACACCAGTATCCTCTTGATAATCAACAGCTTTCTCAAAATCCTTGTTACCTATCGGGCCATTTTCGGCAACAGGGTTGTTACCTATCGAGGCTGAATTGGTAACAGCGTTGCTACCTATTCCAGCCTTCAGATAGAGGCCGTCGAACTCGGAATAGATCACCCGATAGACCCTGAGCCTGCCATTGAGTGGGTGCGGGCCGGCGGTGATATACTGCTTGCCGGCGAGCGTGCTGAGAGATCGCGACAGGCTCTTGATGTGGCAAGCGACGAGAGCGGCAAGACGGGGATGGCTGGCGTAACAGCCTATCCCGTTCGCCCCGAGCCGGTCGTGGGCTGCGAGTGCCATAAGGACCCGCAGATCCTCGCCGGTTAGCGTCTTGTCGCCCATCGCCCTCGCAGGGATCGGCGCATAGATAGGCTTGGGTTCGGCCATCAGTCACCACCCTGCCCTTTCTTATGCACGGCACGATGGTGCAACCGGTATAGCCAGTTGACCTGCATGGGCCTGTCATAGTCAGCATGGTGACCATCGGTGCCTTCGGCGCCGCAGACTTCGCATTTGCCCCTGACGATAAGACCCTTGCGCAGAGCCGATCGCAGCGCAGAGTGAGCCCAGAGCTCTTTCGGGTGCGAACTGTTCCATTTCGTCTGTGAGGAAACCTTCCTCATGAGCCCTGCCCTCCAAGTCGGGCAAGATCGACCACGACGCGAGCCGTAGGCGCCGGCAGATGACAGCGGCGGGCAATGGTCGCGATAGCGAAGTCCATTTGCAGAGAAGGAGATGCTGGGGTAAGTTCCGAAGGCTGCAAGACCTTTCGAAATGCCGCTCTCGGTTGCCAGACCGAGGGCGGTTTCGTTTTCAGGGTTTCGCATGGGCAGCCTCCCTTGCCTTCGATGCGACGCGGCAGGCCTCCACCGCTTCGGTGACGCTTAGGCCGAACCTTTCACGCAACAGCGGAATTACCGGCTGCGAGAGCCGATAGCGGGGGTTTTGGGCAAGCCAGTTGCCGGCGAGGTCGATGGCTTCGGAGTGCGAATGATCAAGGGTCATGCCGCCACCTCACGGCCTGCGGCGATCACCTTCTGCTGCCACTGAGCGACGTCTTGCTCAAGCCAGCCGCTTGAGCGAGGGCCGATCTTGACCGGTTTTGGAAATTCGCCCCTGGCAATTTTTGCGTAAAGCGTTGAGCGAGGATAGCCCGTGAGCTTCTTCAGCTCAGGGAAGCGGATGATGTTCTGGACTTCCATTTTTGGTTGCTCCTAGGCGTTATTGGACGCCTTAGGATGACCGAGCACATCGGCGGATTCATCGTTGGAAGGGTTTGCGCGAATGGGTCAAAGGGTTCAACCCACGCGCTTGTTGCCGCCCTTCATCGCATCTGGCGACCGCACAAACGTCGCCATGCTTTCGGCCTGGTTCGGCGAAATCGCTTGTCCATTCGGCAATCGTCGCCCGACAAAATACTCCTTGATTTCTTCCTTCCGCAGTCGGGGGTTCGGCGTGTCAGAGATTTTGAAATGCCGAACGGCGTCGAGCATCATCTGCATGAATGGCGAGAGATAAATGCCCTCCAGTGGGATGGCCGGTACTGGCACACTTTGCGCCTCAAGCCATTTGAACAAAGCCCGCCTGCTGACCTCTCGATCTTCGTTGCCGTTGAGGGATGGCATGAAGTCCGTCACCATGTGTCGCAGGTTGCGCGCCTCGATCTCGCCTATGGCAATAGCTGCCCGCAAATGGTTGCCGGCGTCCATATGGGAGAGATTGCGACGAACAGATACGAGCGCTACTGCATCCTCGAAAGAGAGCCAGTCAGACATGAGCGGCCTCCCGGATCGGAACGACGTTGCCGGCCTTCGCTGGAGGCGCCTCGCAATAGGCTGCCCAGTCGGCCATCAGACGGCGGCGCTTTTCCATAAGGTCGCCGCGGCGATAGGCGGCTTCGGTTTTATCGCTGACAGAGTGTGCCAGCGCCATTTCGAGCATTTCGTTTGGAAAGGCTGTCTGCTCCGCTGCCCAATCGCGGAACGTACTGCGGAAGCCGTGGACGGTCAGGTCAGGGCGTTCCATGCGGCGAAGCGTCATCAGCAGCGCCATGTTGGAAAGCGGCTGCCCCTTCTTGTCGCCGATAAACACGAACTCGGTATCCTTATCGCGCGGCAAACTGGCGAGAATTTCAAGAGCGCGCTTCGACAGCGGGACGCGGTGTTCCTTGCCGGCCTTCATGCGGTCGCCGGGGATGGTCCACAGGGCGTTGTCGACGTCGATCTCTGGCCAGCGGGCGCCGACGACCTCGCCGGTTCTGGTGGCCGTGAGAATCGCGAACTCCAGCGCCTTGGGGCTGATTCCTTCCATCTTGCGCACGTCACCAACAAAGGTGCCGATCGCGGCATAGGGAAGTGCGGCATGGTGCTTGACCTTGGCGACCTTGCTACGGGCAGGCAGCAGCTTGTCGAGATGCCCGCGCCACCGGGCCGGGTTCTCGCCCTGCCGGTAGTTCCGGGCAGTGGCCCAATCAAGAATGCTCTCGATCCGTCCCCTCACCCGCGTTGCCGTTTCTGGCTTTGTCGTCCAGATCTGTTCAAGCGCTTTCATGACCAGCCCGACATCGACACGGGAGACGGCGAGTTCGCCGAACACTGGATAGACATACGTTTCCAGCGTCGCCTTCCATTGGCCAGCGTGCTTGATGTTCTTCCACCCTGAGCGATGCGCCTTGATGTATTGGTCGGCCGCTTCCTTGAAGGACAGGACGGTTGCCGAGGCCGCCAGCTTCTCCAGCCGTTCGGCCTTGCGCTTCTCTATCGGGTCGTCAGCATCGAGGAGCTTGAGGCGTTGCTCTGCGGCACGATCTCGTGCCAGCTTTAGCGGCACGGTATGCACCGAACCTAAGCCCATCTTGCGCGGCTTCCCGGCCAGCATGTAGCGGAAGATCCACGACTTCGAACCGCCCTTGGCAATCTGGAGGTAAAGTCCGCCGCCATCGGCATATAGGCCTGGCTTGGTCTTGGCGTTGACGGCAGCGACGGACAGGCGGTTGATTTGCATTCGAACTCTCCTACGGACAGCTCTACGTACAACTTGCCGCTGGACTTGGCAAGACCCTGTTAGACGCCATTGGAGCTAAAATGCATGGAACGCAAGGGTTACAGCGCTGAAATCAGACACCCTTGGACGCCCTTGGATTAGGCGGAGACGGACGCTCTCTCCGCCACAACTACAAATAACCCATTGAAAAACAGATAGTTATATTTTCTCTGCGGCGAGACCCTCCATTAAACCCACCAATTATCTTCTGCACCAATTTCGCCACGTCCGTCTCTCGGGCTGTTCGCCGGCCGGAACGAGTCTGGGCAAGGGAAACTTTGCTCCTGATCAATGAACGCACGGCATTCTGTTGGTAGGCTGTCTCGATGAGGCAGCCATTGCTTGGCCAAGGATGGGCAAGAGGAAGATGCCCTCCTGCTTCTTTCGACGAATTGACTATGAGCTGATCGAACCGCAGATCAGTCAAATCGCGAGGGAAGAAATCAGGTTTGAGAGGATAGCATGGGCGAGGATCTATCCGGTCATCATGCCGACCGCATTCAGGCCGCGATCGCTTCGGACGCGGCGGCGAAGTCCGCGCTGGTTGCCTCCTGGCGACGGTCTTCCAGTTTGCATCGGCTTGATCCGACCGATTGCAGCCCGCCACGCTATCTGACAGAGGCGGAATTGGGGGAGGCCCGGCAACGCATTGAACCGCTCGTCCGGGCGGCCCAATCGAGCCTGGACCGGCTCTATCTTGCGGTGGGCGGTGTCGGATGCTGCGTTCTGCTCGCCGATCGTCACGGCGTGCCGGTCGAACGGCGCGGTGCGCCTGTGGATGACGAGACTTTTCATTCCTGGGGTTTGTGGACCGGCTCCGTCTGGAACGAAGAGAGCCAGGGCACCAATGGGATCGGCACCTGCCTGGTTGAACAGCGCGCGCTGACGATCCACCGCGACCAGCATTTTCACACGCGCAACACGGGGCTCAGTTGCACCACTGCACCGATCTACGATCATGAGGGGGATCTTGTAGCCGCGCTTGACGTCTCCTCCTGCCGGGCCGATCTGACCGAAGCCTTCGCCAATCTTATTTCGGTGGCCGTGGTCGACGCAGTGCGTCGGATCGAGGCGGAGAACTTCAGGATGGCCTTCCCCAAGGCGCGAATTCTTCTGGCGCCGGTGACCGACAAAGGTTCCGGCGCGCTGATCGCGGTTGATGTGGACGACCTTGTAGTCGGTGCGACCCGGTCGGCTCGCCTGGCGCTTGGAATTACGCAACATTGTCTCGACAAGCCGATGCCTGCGGCCGATCTGCTCGGTTGGGCCGAGAGCGGCCCCGAAGTTCTCGCCGAGGCGGAGCGCGGCGTTCTCCAGCGGGCGCTCGCTCGCGCAGACGGAAATGTCTCGGCTGCGGCTCAGGCGCTTGGCATCAGCCGCGCGACGCTTCATCGCAAGCTCAATCGCCTGGACGTCCACAGGTCGCACTGACCTTTTCGAATCCCCGCCTGACTGTCGCAATTCTGCGACACATCCCGCCCGGCCACTGTCCTCGGCACGGTGACAATAGCGGCGGAAAACGCAAGTCTCTCTTCCGAAGCGTCGCATCCCGCGACGTCAGCTTTGGGAGGAAGACACATGAACAAGGTTGAATTCTCACGCTCGGTCAAGGCGCCGTTCGACAAGCGTTACGGCAACTTCATCGGTGGCAAATGGGCCGAGCCACGCTCCGGCCGCTACTTCGAAAACTACTCGCCGGTGAACGGTCAGTTGCTGTGCGAAGTGGCGCGCTCTGATGCGCAGGACATCGAGGCAGCGCTTGACGCGGCCCATGCCGCCAAGGACGCCTGGGCCCGCACCAGCGTGGCCGAGCGGTCGCTCATCCTCAACCGCATCGCCGACCGCATGGAGGAAAACCTCGATCTGCTCGCGTGCGCCGAAACCTGGGACAACGGCAAGCCGATCCGCGAAACGACAGCGGCCGACCTGCCTTTAGCCATCGACCATTTCCGCTATTTCGCCGGCGCCGTGCGTGGCCAGGAAGGCAGCCTTTCCCAGATCGACGACGATACCGTCGCCTATCATTTCCATGAGCCGCTCGGCGTGGTCGGCCAGATCATCCCCTGGAACTTCCCGCTGCTGATGGCCTGCTGGAAACTTGCACCCGCACTTGCCGCCGGAAACTGCGTGGTGCTGAAGCCTGCCGAGCAGACACCCGCCGCCATTCTGCTGTGGGCTGATTTGATTGGCGATCTGCTCCCGCCCGGCGTGCTTAATATCGTCAATGGCTTCGGCCTCGAGGCCGGCAAGCCGCTCGCGTCCTCGCCGCGCATCGCCAAGATCGCCTTTACCGGCGAGACCACGACAGGCCGGCTGATCATGCAATACGCCAGCCAGAACCTGATCCCCGTCACACTGGAACTCGGCGGCAAGTCGCCCAACATCTTCTTTAGGGATGTCGTCGCCGAGGACGACGATTTCTTCGACAAGGCGATCGAAGGCTTCGTCATGTTCGCGTTGAACCAGGGCGAAGTCTGCACTTGCCCAAGCCGGGCGCTCATTCACGAATCGATCTACGACACCTTCATGGAACGTGCGCTGAAGCGCGTCGAGGCGATCGTGCAGGGCGATCCGCTCGATCCGGCGACGATGATCGGTGCCCAGGCCTCCTCCGAACAGCTGGAAAAGATCCTGTCCTACATCGACATCGGCCGCCAGGAAGGAGCCGAGGTACTAACCGGCGGCGCCCGCAACGTGCTGCCCGGCGACCTGGCGGGCGGCTATTACGTCAAGCCGACCGTGTTCAAGGGCCACAACAAGATGCGCATCTTCCAGGAGGAGATTTTCGGGCCGGTGGTTTCGGTCACGACCTTCAAGGACGACGACGAAGCGCTGGCGATAGCCAACGATACGCTCTACGGCCTCGGCGCCGGCGTCTGGACGCGCGACAGCAACCGTGCCTATCGCTTCGGCCGCGCGATCCAGGCTGGTCGCGTCTGGACGAATTGTTACCACGCCTATCCCGCGCATGCGGCTTTCGGCGGCTACAAGCAGTCCGGCATCGGCCGCGAGACGCACAAGATGATGCTCGACCACTACCAGCAGACCAAGAACCTGCTGGTCAGCTATAGCCCGAAGAAGCTCGGCTTCTTCTGATCGCCTCTTGGCTCACAGGCGCGGCTCCGCAGGGGGCCGCGCCCCACGAGCTGGAAATCGAAAAAGCCATGCATGAGAAGGTCACGGCAACGCCGGCAGCGCTTGAATTGATAGCGGAGATCGTTGCCGAGCACGGTCCGGTGCTGTTCCATCAGTCCGGCGGCTGCTGCGACGGTTCTTCGCCGATGTGCTATCCGCGTGCCGGCTTCATCGTCAGCGACCATGATGTGCTGCTCGGCCACATCGGCGAAACGCCGTTCTACATCGGTGCGTCGCAATTCGAGGCCTGGAAACATACCGACCTCATTATCGACGTGGTGCCTGGCCGCGGCGGCATGTTCTCGCTGGACAACGGGCGGGAGAAGCGGTTCCTGACGCGGTCGACGATCTGCGCCGTTCAACCGTGATGAGGGTGCATCGGGCTGTTTCCTCTTTGTCTCAGCGCAACGAGCATCCGGCGAAGCGGATGCAACATGTCCGCTTCCAAAGCGCGGACATGCAGCATGAAACACAAATTCAGCGACGATGCGACGATGGACGAAATCATGCGTAGGTCGCCGGCGGCCATCCGGGTCCTGCTCCAGCACGGCATGCTTTGCGTCGGCTGCCCGATTGCTTCGTTTCACACAGTTTCCGACGCGGCACGGGAGCATTACCTGAGTGAAGAAGAACTCCGTTGCGACCTGCTGGCGGTGATGAACGCTGGCGACCCGGATTAGCCTTTTTCTTCACGGCCCTCCGCGATTAGAAGGAGTCGGTGAGGTTCGACCACGGTCACCCGCTGGCGTCCGCTTTTGACCAATCCCTGGTCTTCCCATGCCGAGAGCAGCCGGCTCACCGTATGGAGCGTTGTTCCCGTCATCTCGGCAATGTCCTGGCGTGAGATCGGGAAGTCGATCAGGATGCCTTCCTCGGTCTTTTTGCCTGTCTGCTTGACCAGCTTGAGCAGCGCATGGGCGACGCGCTGATCCACCTGCTCGGTGGACATCTCGATGACGCGCGTATGGGCATCCTGCAGCCTGCTGCCCACGGCCTTGTAGGTGTTGGCGCTGAAACTGGGGAAATCGGCGGCGAACGCCGGCCACAGGCGGCTCGGCCAGGCAAGAACCACGCAATCGACGGCGGCTATGGCATTGGCCGGATAGGTGGTGCGGCCAAGCGCGTGGGCGATGCCCATCAACTCGCCCGGACTAATGTATCGAACCGTCACCTCGTGCCCGTCAGGCGTCGATTTGACGACGCGCACATGTCCGTCGAGCAGCAGGAAAAAGGAATGTGCTTCCTGCTCCTGCTCGAACACCGGCTGGTCCTTGGCAATCCTCAGTGATCGGGCCTGGCCGACAATACGGTCGAGATCCGTTGCGGCTATGCCTTCAAAGACAGACAGCCCGGCAATCAGCGAGCGATCGAGGCTACCCAACTCTATCTCCTCCGTTTTTTGGCGGCCGCCGGTGCACCCCGAGCCCGGTCAGAGAATGTCTCATGGGCGACCGGCGGGCGGCAAGGGGCGCTTCCGCCGCCCCCACCCTGAAAATTTTCAATCTTGTTTGCGCAGCGGCAAATTCCGTCTGTCCAGTCAGGATAGAACGACCGGCGTGGCAGGTCGACATGACCTGTCACGTCCGCCCGTAGCTTCCATTTCAGGGGATATCATGGCAATTCCACGCACACGGCCAAGCGGCTATCCGGCAGCCCTCTCTTACGGTTTCAGGCCATTTTTTCTGCTCGGCTCCCTGCAGGCCGGCGCGGCGATCCTGTTCTGGCTGCCTTTGTTCTACGGCAAGCTCGAAGCCTCCAGCGTCTTCTCGCCCGTGGACTGGCATGTCCACGAGTTGCTGTTTGGTTATCTGGCGGCTGTTGTGACGGGTTTCCTGCTGACCGCAATCCCGAACTGGACCGGACGTCTTCCCGTGCAGGGCCTTCCCCTGCTGGCGCTCGCATTGCTTTGGTGCGCGGGACGGTTTGCCGTCTTCTTTTCGACGGAGACAGGCTGGTTGCTCGGCGCCGTCATAGACTGTGCCTTTCTTCTCGCGGTTGTCGCCGCCGCCGCAACGGAAATCATCGCCGGCCGAAACTGGCGAAACCTCAAGGTTCTTCTGCCTGTGACTGCGCTTCTGGCAGCGAATATGACGTTTCATGCCGAGGCGAACTATCAAGGCGTGTCCGACATCGGCCGCCGCCTCGGTCTTGGCGCAGCGGTCGTCCTCATCATGATCATAGGTGGCCGCATTATTCCCTCCTTCACCCGCAACTGGCTGGCGCGCGAGCGACCGGGACGGCTTCCGGTCCCGTTCGGCAGGTTCGACGTGGCAGCGATCGCGCTTTCCACAGCCGGATTGACGGCCTGGGCCTTTCTTCCAGACAGTGCTGGCACCGGGGCAATGCTGATCCTTGGGGCGCTTCTCAATACCATTCGGCTTGCCCGGTGGGCCGGAGACCGAGCGCTGCGCGATCCTCTGGTGCTAGTCCTGCATGTCGCGTTCGCCTTCGTGCCGATCGGCCTCCTGATCGCCGGCCTCGCTGTCTTCGTGCCCGCGAAAGTGCCCGCAGTAGCCGGCATTCATGCGTTCGGCGTCGGAGCGGTGGCCTGCATGACGCTCGCCGTCATGACCCGCGCCACGCTCGGACACACAGGTCGCGAACTGCGGGCAGGCATCGGCACTTGTGCGATCTTTGTCGCGATCGCGCTTGCGGCCCTTTTTCGCATCGGAGCTGCATTCGCGCCGGCGCAAGCGATGCTCCTCGATATCTCGGCGGCGCTGTGGATCGCATCCTTCATCGGCTATGCGGGCTTGTTCGGCGGGATGCTCATTCGACCACGTTTGCAAGCGAGGCAGCCGAGAACCGCCGTTTGAAGGCCGGAGCTCGGCAGGAACCGGCTCCTTAGACGCGGCAGCTCTCTCCCATGCACATTTCGCACGCCAATTTGCGCCAGCGCAAATTCCCAAGTCTCCCAGTCACGTAGAAGAGCGCAACGGTTGATGCCGTGATGAACCAAGAAAGGATGTCCCCATGAAACTGCCACTGATCGCCGCGGCCGTCGCCCTGCTCTCCATCGCCGGTGCGGCAAATGCCGAAGAACATGTCGTGCAGATGCTGAACAAGGGAGAGAAAGGCTCAATGGTCTACCAGCCTGCTTTTGTTCGGGCGGCGCCTGGAGACACGATCAAGTTCGTGCCGACCGACAAGTCCCACAACGCCGAAAGCATCAAGGGCATGATTCCGGACGGAGCTGAAGCTTTCAAGGGCAAACCTAACGCGGAAATTGCTGTGACCGTGACCAAGGAGGGGGTCTATGGCGTGAAGTGCGCTCCACACTACGGCATGGGCATGGTTGCGCTGATCGTGGTCGGCAAGCCCGTCAACCTGGCAGCAGCGGAAGCCGTCAAGCAGGTCGGAAAAGCCAAGCCGGTATTCGCAGAACTGTTCGCCGAAGTGACCAAGACCGCCTCTAACTAACCTTCTTCACAGATCCCCTCCGGTTCGGCGGCCGGGGGGAAGGCCGGGTGGACCAGGGGAGAGGTCCAGCCCGGCCTATTTCATTGCCGATTTCATGCAGCAGAGCCGATGCCTCTAATGGGAGTTGCCCTTCTCAGGTGCGGCTTCCCATCCGGTTCGACGTCCACATTGGTACATGCGGTCTCCAAAACACAGAAAATTGCATCATCGTATTGGATTTGCGTTAGCGCAAAGACTTGGCCGGAGCCGAGACTATTCTGACGATAACGAATGGCCGAAACCAAGGAGATGGAAATGCTTACGAGACGCGAAGCTTTGTTGGGTTCTGTTCTTACCGCAGCCGCAGTCGCCGCCGTTGGTGCAATGCCGGCCGTGGCCAGCGCCAAGGATGTCGCCGGGCTGCCCCGTGAAAAGGTAACGCTGGTCCCGCCGCCGTTCGTCCATGCTCATGATCAGGTCGCCAAGGGCGGTCCAAGGGTCGTCGAATTCATCATGACGATCGAGGAGAAGCCGGTGGTCATCGACGCCGACGGCACGCAGCTCAATGCAATGACCTACAACGGCTCGATTCCCGGTCCTCTGATGGTCGTGCATGAAGGCGACTATATCGAGCTCACGCTCGTCAACCCCGACACCAATACCCTCGCCCACAACATCGATTTCCACGCCGCCACCGGCGCGCTTGGCGGTGGCGAATTGACGCTGGTCAATCCGGGCGAACAGGTCACGCTGCGCTTCAAGGCTACCCGGAGCGGAACGTTCGTCTACCACTGCGCACCCGGCGGCGCGATGATCCCATGGCACGTGGTCTCGGGCATGAGCGGAGCGGTGATGGTGCTGCCGCGCGATGGCCTCAAGGACGACAAGGGCAGGCCGGTCCGCTACGACCGCATCTATTACATCGGCGAGAACGATTTCTACATCGCGCGCGACGAGCAAGGGCAATTCAAGAAGTACGACTCGGCCGGCGACAGCTACGACGAGACCATGAAGCTCATGCGCGGGCTGATCCCGACGCATGTCGTGTTCAACGGCAAGGCCGGTTCGCTAACCGGCGACAATGCCATGAAGGCGAAGGTCGGCGAAACGATATTGATCGTTCATTCGCAGGCCAACCGCGACACGCGTCCGCACCTGATCGGCGGTCATGGCGACTTTGTCTGGGAACATGGCAAGTTCGCCAACCCTCCGGCCAAGGATCTGGAAACCTGGTTCATCCGCGGCGGGTCGGCTGGCGCGGCGCTCTACACCTTCTTGCAGCCGGGCATCTACGCCTATGTGAACCATAATCTGATCGAGGCCGTCGAACTCGGTGCGACCGCGCATTTCACGGTCGAGGGAAACTGGGACGACGATCTGATGATGCAGGTCGAAGCACCCAAGGCAATTGCCTCGTAAACGGGAGATCGATCCTCAGTGCAGCCCTGCGGCGAAGCCAAGGGGTTGCAATCGCGGCCGGACTTGACGCCATGTCCTTCGATCCTGTCTTCACCCTCGGAACAATCGCGGCTGCCGCACTGATCAGCATCGGCATTGCTCATGCGCTCCACGATAGGTCGTTGGAGTTCTCCCAACCGGTGGCCGTTAGCGAACTGGTGGTCCTGGGACCCGGCTCGTTTGATCACCCGCAGGCTGGGGAATTCCTCAAGGAGAACCGTCCCGTCGCGGCGCCCATCGAGCAGGAAACCATCGACGCGCCACTGGAAATCATGAAATACCAGGTAAGCGTATCGGAATATGGACGTTGTGTGGCGGACGGCGCCTGCAAACCAGCAGATGCACGCAATGTCGGTGACCTTCCGGTCACCGGTGTGAGCTATCTCGATGCCGAAGCCTACGCGAGGTGGTTCTCGGCGCGGACAGGAGAGGCATGGCGGTTGCCGACGGACGTGGAGTGGGCTTATGCGGCCAGCGAACGGTTCCGAGGTGACATTGAGGGCGGCGAAAGCGACCCGAACAATCCGGCGCGCCGGTGGCTGACACAGTATCGCCTGGAGGCTGCGCTGGGACGCAAACCTGATCCAGAGCCGAGGACTCAAGGTTCCTTCGGCACCAATTCAAAAGGCCTGGCGGACGTTGCTGGAAATGTCTGGGAATGGACCTCGACATGTTATTCGCATGCCACGATTGATATGGATGGCAAGCGAACCGCGAGTTCGATCGACAATTGCGGCGTGCGCGTCGTTGAAGGGTTTCACCGCACCTACATGTCGAACTTCATCCGCGACGGCAAGAGCGGCGGCTGTGCCGTCGGCACGCCGCCCGACAATCTGGGCTTCCGGCTGGTCCGCGACCGGCCCAGCCTCGTGCAGGTCGCCCTTCGGCGCCTGGGATTTTCCTGACAACACGAACAGAGTGCATGATGACCTTGAAATCAGCTTTGGCCGATCGGGCACGCCCGGTCGCGGAACAGCCTTTGAACGATGCCGGCGTCGATCGAGCCTCGATCGGAAAACTGGTCCGCGAATTTTACACAAAAGTCAGGCAGGACGAACGTCTCGGTCCGATTTTCGCACGCGAGATCACCGGTGACTGGGAGCCACACCTAGAGAAAATGACGGACTTCTGGTGTTCAGTCATCCTCAAGAGCGGCGATTATCACGGACGCCCGGTGCCGGCGCACCTCAAACTCAAGGATGTCACCGAGGCCGATTTCGAGATCTGGCAGACCCTGTTCGGCCAGACGGCGGCTGAACTCTTCGCTCCGGAAACTGCGGCGGTGTTTGTCGACCGAGTCGAGCGGATCGCGACAAGCCTGAAGCTGGCGATGTTCTTCCGTCTCGGTCCCGTTGCGACGGCCGGTGGCGAACAGGCTGGCTTCGGCGAAACTCGGCCGGTTTTGATTTCGCGCAAGGAACGCACTCCGAGAGATTCCTAATTTCGTTGCATGGCCCTCAATCTCTTCGTCGGCACGGTCGTCATAAGCCTGACGGTCCTGATTCACACCTTCGGTCTGATCGCCGTTACCTATGCGATGAGGTATCTGGTGGCGCGGTTTCGCATGCATGGCCGCCGCAGCCGGATAGTCGCGATAATCAGCGTCGTGATGGGGCTCTTCGCCGTCATCACAACGGAGGTCTGGCTTTGGGCAGGGATTTACCTGTTGCTCGACATCTTTGCCGACTTCGAAACCGCACTGTATTTCTCGACCATTACCTTTTCGACGGTCGGCTATGGCGACGTCATACCCGCTCACGGGTGGCGCGTGCTAGCAGCGCTCGAGGGCGTCAACGGGTTTCTGCTGATCGGCTGGTCGACCGCCTATCTGATCGCGGCAGGAACGCGGATCGGCCCATTCAAGACCGGGGAGCATTTCTAACCGGGCCGGCGCTCAGACTGCCACCGAATGCTTGGCTTTGCCGGTTTCGAAATATTTGTCGAACCTGGCCGCAATGCTGCGGACAAAAGGACGATTGTCCACCGGCACTACGAAACTGTCGCCATTCAGTTCCAGCAACCGAGCAGGATCACGAAGGGCGACGGAACTCGCCTGGAGCAGAAGCTTCTGGCCGATTTCGCCGAAGCGCTCGACCAGATCGATCGCCGAGAAGGCGAAATCGCACATCAGCCGTTCGATAATCCAGCCGCGCACGCGGTCATCATCGGACAACTCGATGCCGCGCACGGCAGCCAGGCCTCCCTGCTCCACCATGCGTCCGTATTCGGCGGTCGCCGGCATGTTCTGTGCATAGCCCTGACGAAACTGGCTGATCGATGAAGGACCAAGCCCGATCAGTGTCTCACAGCGATCCTCGGTATAGCCCTGGAAGTTCCGGTGCAAGGTTCCGGTGCGTGCTGCAACGGCCAGCGCATCACCGGATCTGGCGAAATGATCGAAGCCCACGGCTTGATACCCTGCCTTCAGCATAAGGCCGGCGGCAATTTGCGATTGAGCAAAGCGTTCGACCGAATCCGGCAGCCACGCTTCGTCGATCATCGTCTGGTGTTTCTTGAACCACGGCACATGCGCATAGCCGAACAGCGCCATCCTGTCCGGCTCCAGGGTCAGGGCCTGCGAGACGGTGGCGGAGATGCCCTGCCTGGTCTGGTGCGGCAAGCCGTAGAGCAGGTCCAGGTTGACGGACGTGACGCCGCGCGAACGGACCCCGTCGACGACAGCCTTTGTCTGCAGGAAGCTTTGCTCCCGGTTGATCGCCTTCTGCACTTTCGGATCGAAGTCCTGCACGCCGAGGCTCGCCCGCGTCATGCCGATTTCGGCGAGCGCGTCGAGGCGTGTCTCGTCCATGTCGTTCGGATCGATCTCGACGCTGACGCTGGCGTCCGGAAGAAAATCGAAGCTGCTCCGCAAGACGGCTCCTAGTGCCACCATGTCATCGGACTTCAGCATGGTGGGCGAACCGCCGCCCAAATGGACGGCGCGGACATGGCCCTTGCCGCTGACGAGGCCGGCGACTGTTGCGATCTCCGCATGAAGCGAGCGGAGATAAGCAGTCACCGGTTCGTAGTGGCGGGTCTGCTTGGTGTGGCACGCACAGAACCAGCAGAGCCGATCGCAGTATGGGATGTGCAGGTAGAGCGAAATCTCGTCACCGCCTTGGATCGCTTCCAACCAGCCTCGATGGACGGCAGCATCAACGCCTGAATGAAAATGCGGCGCGGTCGGGTAACTGGTGTAGCGGGGGACATTCTCGCCAAGTCTGGCAGCCAATTCCGGTTGCATGTCGCCTTCCATCATCCTTTGCGAGGTTGAATTCTGGCTGCAGCTCCCCAACGTCGCCTTGATTTCTGTCAAAGCCCTGAGCTGCGGACAAACTGCCGCAAGGATTTTTCAGCAGCCGATGCTATCTTGCCGACACTTTGGCTCCGTCGGGACGATCATGATGACAGTGCGGCAGGACGTTCACAGTGCCGGCATTCCGGTGCTTTGCCAGTCTTGCGAGGCACGGCATCGCGGCGTATGCGGCGCGCTCGATCCCGCCCAACTGGTCGGACTCGCCAAGACATCGTCAAAGCACAAGATCGCGCCGGGGATCGAACTGATAGGCGATGCTGAGGCTGTCGACAGCTATTCGAATGTGCTTTCGGGTGTGGTCAAGCTGACAAAGAGCCTTTCCGACGGTCGCCAGCAGATCGTCGGCCTCCAGTTTGCGCCCGACTTTCTGGGTCGGCCATTCAAGGTGGAAAGCGCGATCAACGCGGAAGCCGCAACCGCCGTTTCTCTGTGCTCCTTTCCAAAGGCCGCTATCGAACGAATGATGAAGGATTCACCGGAACTCGAGCATCGCCTGCTCAAGCAAACGCTGAACGAGCTCGACGAAGCACGCGACTGGATGCTGACGCTGGGGCGCAAGACCGCTTTGGAAAAGGTGGCAAGCTTTTTGCTGATGATCGCCACGAATATCGATCCCACGGTCAACTCCACCGCAAAATCGGCGACCTTCGACCTGCCGCTGACACGCGCCGACATCGCCGACTTCCTTGGCCTGACGATCGAGACAGTGAGCCGGCAGCTGACCAAGCTAAGAACGGACGGCGTGATCCGGATCGAGAACAACCGGCATGTGACGGTCGACAGCCTGGGCCGGCTGGAGCAACGCTCCGGCGCCTAGATTACGCCCTGATCGATGATTCCGATCGCCGGCAAGACATGCTCGCGCTCGAACGCGATATGACGGCGCATGGTTTCGAAAAAGCCGCGCAGCATGAAGCCGACCGTTTCGGCATTCTCGACTGTCTCGCCATGGCCGATCGCTAGCAGGGTTTCAGTTACCTCGCCGGCAAAGCATTCATCTTCGACGTGTTCGGCGCGCAGTCGCCGGGTTGAGGCAAGGTTGTCATTGCCGGCGACTGCAGAGGCTTCATAGGCGGGGAAGATTACCATTTCTTCATACTGATGAATATTGCGCAGCAACGGGACGATTGCGTTGGCTATGCCAAGGCACTTCAGGCGATCGACGTTCGGCAAAGCGTCCGCAATTTTCTCCAGAGCATCACACAGCTGCAACTTTTCCCCATGTGCGCGTTTCATCACCGCGCTTGGGATTGCCTCTCTGCCGGATGGGCCAGCTAGCATCGAATTCTCACGACGTGCCTCGAACAGCAACGATCCCCGCTCTTTCTCTTCCTTCAACGGCCGCCTCCCACTCGTTCGCAAGATCGACGCTGCCCAATCCAACAGCATATGGCTTTGACATGGATCAAGGCGGCGATCGGGAGACTGCTGAATTGGTATCGACGCGGATTGGCGTCCGCGCATCGGAATCCGACACCGGGGACATGCCATGAAGTTCGGCACAGAAATCGTCGCTTTGGTCCTTTTCGCGTTCGTCGCGCTCGTGGCGGCCGGCTTTGGTGTGGACGAGCCGTTTCGCCAGCACATGTGGGTGCTTTTCTTCGTGCTGCTTGGCTTTGTCATCGTCCTTCTGCGCAACACCAGCTTTGCGCCGGTGGCACCGGTCGATCCTTCTGCCTACATGGATCGGCCAATCCGCTACGGCGTCATCGCCACCATGTTCTGGGGTGTTGTCGGCATGCTTGTCGGCGTGGTCATCGCGCTGCAACTCGCCTACCCGGATATCAACATCGAGCCCTGGTTCAACTTCGGCCGCCTGCGGCCATTGCATACGTCCGGCGTCGTTTTTGCCTTCGGCGGCAATGCGCTCATCTGCACGTCCATGTACGTCGTGCAGCGCACCAGCCGCGCCCGGCTGTTCGGCGGCAATCTCGCCTGGTTCGTGTTCTGGGGTTATCAGCTTTTCATCGTCATGGCCGCGACCGGCTACCTGCTCGGCATCACAGAGAGCCGCGAATACGCTGAGCCCGAATGGTATGTGGACATATGGCTGACCATCGTCTGGGTCGCCTACCTCGTCCTGTTCCTCGGCACCATCCTGAAGCGCAAGGAACCGCATATCTACGTCGCCAACTGGTTCTATCTGTCCTTCATCGTGACCATCGCGATGCTGCACCTGATCAACAACCTGTCGATGCCGGCGTCTCTCCTGGGCTCGAAGAGCTACTCCGCCTTCTCCGGCGTCCAGGACGCCTTGACGCAATGGTGGTACGGCCACAATGCCGTCGGCTTCTTCCTCACAGCCGGCTTCCTTGGCATGATGTATTATTTCGTGCCCAAGCAGGCGAACCGGCCGGTTTATTCCTACCGGCTGTCGATCATCCACTTCTGGGCGATCATCTTTCTCTACATCTGGGCCGGGCCGCATCACCTGCATTACACCGCCCTGCCCGACTGGGCGCAGACGCTCGGCATGGTGTTTTCGATCATGCTTTGGATGCCCTCATGGGGAGGCATGATCAACGGCCTGATGACGCTGTCCGGCGCCTGGGACAAGCTGCGCACCGATCCGATCATCCGCATGATGGTGATGGCCATCGCCTTCTACGGCATGTCGACCTTCGAAGGCCCGATGATGTCGATCAAGGCGGTCAATTCGCTGTCGCACTACACGGACTGGACCATCGGGCATGTCCATTCCGGCGCACTCGGCTGGGTAGGCATGATCTCGTTCGGCGCGATCTATTACATGGTGCCGAAGCTGTGGAACCGTGAACGTCTCTATTCGCTGCGGCTCATTACCTGGCACTTCTGGTTGGCGACCCTCGGGATCGTCGTATACGCCGCGGTGATGTGGGTTTCCGGCATCATGCAGGGCCTGATGTGGCGCGAGTACGACGAGCAGGGCTTCCTGGTCTATTCGTTCGCCGAGACCGTGGCCGCCATGCATCCCTATTACGTCATGCGCGCCGCCGGTGGCGCGATGTATCTCGCCGGTGCTGTCATCATGACCTGGAACATCACCATGACCATCCTCGGCTACCAACGCGAGGAGGAGCCGATGCCAGACTCCATCCCCACCCTTCAGCCCGCACAATAAGGAGCCAAAAAATGGGCTTGATGGACAAACACGCGATCATCGAGAAGAACGCCACGCTTCTTCTCGTTGGTTCCCTCCTGGTGGTGACGATCGGTGGCATCGTCGAAATCGCACCGCTCTTCTATCTCGACAACACGATCGAGAAGGTCGAGGGCATGCGGCCCTATTCGCCGCTCGAACTCGCCGGGCGCAACATCTATGTGCGTGAGGGCTGCTACCTCTGTCACAGCCAGATGATCAGGCCGTTCCGTGACGAGGTCGAGCGCTATGGTCACTACAGCCTGGCGGCCGAGTCGATGTACGATCACCCGTTCCAGTGGGGATCGAAGCGCACGGGGCCGGACCTCGCCAGGGTCGGAGATCGCTACTCGAACGAGTGGCACGTTCAGCATCTTATCGAGCCGCGTTCGGTGGTGCCGGAATCGATCATGCCGAGCTATGCCTTCCTGAAGGATACGCCGATCGAGGTGAAGGACTTCTCGACACACCTTATCGCAAACAGGCGCGTCGGCGTCCCCTACTCCGATGACATGATCGCTCACGCCGCAGGTGACCTGATTGCGCAGGCCGACCCCAAGGCCGACACATCCGACCTGGCTGGCCGCTACGCGAAGGCCAAGCTCGGCGACTTCGACGGTAATCCGCAACAGGTCACCGAGATGGATGCGCTCGTCGCTTACCTGCAGATGCTCGGCACGCTGGTCGATTTCAAGACCTATGACGAAGCCGCCGGCTACCGCTGAGGAGAAAGGACATGGATTACAACTGGATGAGAGAGTTCGCCGACAGTTGGGCCCTGCTCGCCATGGCACTCTTCTTCGTTGGCACGGTCGCGTTCGCATTCCGTCCCGGGAGTGGCAAGCAGGCCGATGAAGCCGCCCACATTCCCCTGAAGGACGACTGATCATGAGCGATGAACATATCGACGAAGTGTCGGGCATCTCCACCACCGGCCACGAGTGGGATGGCATCAGGGAGCTCAACAACCCACTTCCGCGCTGGTGGGTCATAACGTTCTACATCACCATCGTTTGGGCGATCGGCTACACCATCGCCTATCCGGCATGGCCGATGCTGACCTCGGCGACCAAGGGCGTACTCGGCTATTCGAGCCGCAACGATGTCAAGAAGGAACTTGCCGCGGCCGAACTCGCCAAGGCCAAGTATGCCGCAGCGATACAATCGAAAACCGTTTCGGAGATTGCCGGCGACGACGCGCTGCGCGAATTCGCTGTTGCCGCAGGCAGCGCTGCGTACAAGGTCAATTGCGTGCAGTGCCACGCTTCCGGTGCCCAGGGGTCCAAGGGTTTTCCCAACCTCAATGACGACGACTGGTTGTGGGGCGGCACGGCCGAGCAGATCCAGCAAACGATCACGCACGGCATACGCTTCGCATCCGCCACGGATACCCGCCTGTCGGAAATGCCGGCTTTTGGCGAGATCATCACCGGCGACCAGGTCGCACAGGTCAGCACCTACGTCGCCAGCCTGTCCGGCCCGGTTCAAGATGCAAAACTGGTCGAGCCGGGCGCCAAGGTTTTCGCCGAAAACTGCGTGGCCTGCCATGGCGACAATGCAAAAGGCAACAAAGAGCTCGGCGCGCCCGATCTGACCGATGCGATCTGGCTCTACGGGTCCAACGAAACCGCAATCGCCGCGCAGGTCCGCGCACCCAAGCACGGCGTTATGCCGGCCTGGATTGAGCGTCTCGGCGAAACCAAGGTCAAGGAGCTCGCGGTCTACATCCATTCGCTTGGCGGTGGGGAATAGAGGGGGGGTCCTATTCCCGGCCCTCGCCAGCCAAGCGAAGAGGCCCGGCTTGCGCCGGGCCTCATTGCATTGGATGTCCGCCGATTGACTTGCATCAACGCGGAGCAGGCTACCCTGCGGCAAGGCTTGTTCAACGCGGCATTTCGCGCACCGGCCGAAGAACAAGTCCGACTGCGCGCGCCGAAACCATAAGCTGCGCGACTGGAGTTTCTCGTGCTGGATAATACGCAGATAGAGAGGCTCGAAGCCGAGGCGGTCAACTCAGCCAAGGTCCGCCAGCCGCTGTATGCACCGCGCAAGAAGATCTTTCCCAAGCGCGCCTCGGGCAGCTTTCGCCGCTTCAAGTGGCTGGTGATGGCGATCACGCTGGGCATCTACTACCTGACGCCCTGGCTGCGCTGGGATCGAGGTCCGTTTGCTCCCGATCAAGCTGTGCTGATCGATCTTGCCAACCGCCGCTTCTATTTCTTCTTCATCGAGATTTGGCCGCAGGAATTCTACTATGTGGCCGGCCTTCTCGTTATGGCCGGCATCGGCCTTTTCCTGATCACATCCACAGTTGGCAGAGCCTGGTGCGGCTATACCTGTCCGCAGACCGTATGGGTCGATCTGTTTCTGGTTGTGGAGCGCGCGATCGAGGGAGATCGCAATGCCCGCATGAAACTCGACGCCGGATCCTGGACGGCGCGCAAGCTTGTGCTGCGTGTATCGAAACACGCCGTATGGCTTGTCATAGCGGCAGCGACCGGCGGCGCCTGGATCTTCTATTTCGCCGATGCGCCATCGCTGATTGGCGAGGTCTTCGCTGGCACCGCGGCGCCGGTCGCCTACATCACCATCGGCGTGCTGACCGCAACCACCTACACATTCGGCGGCCTGATGCGCGAGCAGGTCTGCACCTATATGTGCCCGTGGCCGCGCATCCAGGCGGCCATGCTCGACGAAAATTCGCTCACCGTGACCTACAATGACTGGCGCGGCGAACCTCGGTCGCGGCACGCCAAGAAGGTCCAGGCCGCCGGACAGCCGGTCGGCGACTGCGTCGACTGCAATGCCTGTGTCGCCGTCTGCCCGATGGGGATCGACATTCGCGATGGCCAGCAGCTCGAATGCATCACTTGCGCGCTGTGCATCGATGCCTGCGATAGCGTCATGAACAAGCTCGGCAAGGAGCGCGGGCTGATCTCCTATGCGACACTGTCCGATTACAACGCCAATATGGCGGTGGCGACTGCAGGCGGCTCTTGCTCGGTGAACCCGTCGCTCGTCAGGACCGACGGCGGCGCTTTCTCCGAACAATTGGCCCATTTCCATATCCGCAAGATCTTCCGGCCACGCACCTTCATCTACATGGGCGCGTGGTCGGCAGTCGGCATTGCGCTGCTCTATTCGCTGCTGACGCGCGACCGGCTCGAGGTCAACGTTCTGCACGACCGCAACCCGCAATTCGTCACGCTGTCCGACGGTTCGATCCGCAACGGCTACACCGTCAAGCTGCTCAACATGATCCCCGAGCCAAGGACGATCGTTGTCACGATGCAGGGCCTGCGGGGAGCCGAAATGAGCGTCGTTGGTATCGACCTTCCCGCAGACCGGTCCTTCGCCGTCGCGGTCGAACCCGACCGCCTGAAGATGCTGAAGGTTTTCGTGCGCCAGCCGGCGGACCGGGTCGGCGGCGCAACGCAAACGTTCAAATTCCGCGTCGAGGACAAGGCGAGTTTCGAAACGGACGAATACACCGCCACCTTCAACGCCCCGGAGATCGCCAGATGAGCGCCAATACGCAAAAAACCCGCGAATTCACCGGCAGGCACATGCTGGCCACCATTCTCGCCTTTTTTGGTGTGGTCATCGCAGTTAATCTGACGATGGCAACGCTCGCCAGCACGAGCTGGACCGGCCTCGTCGTCGAAAACACCTATGTGGCCAGCCAGCAATTCAACCGAATGGCCGAGGAAGGGCGTGCGCAGGCGGCGCTCGGCTGGACCGGCAAATTGACGATCTCTTCGGGCGAAGTCCGCTACAGTCTCAGCGATGCCGCCGGCAAGCCGGTTCCCTTGCATAGTGTCAAGGTGCTGTTTCGTCATCCTGCCTATGAGGGCGCGGACAAAGCTGTCACTCTCGCCGCTGCCTCGGGCCAGGAATTTGCTGCTCAGCACACGCTAAGGGACGGCGTCTGGATCGTCGAAGTCGACACTGATGCCGGTCTGCCAGAGCCTTATCGCGACGTTCGCCGGATCATGATTTCTAAGGGAGCACTGCAATGAGCTGCTGTGCACCGGGCGCTGAAATGGCGCTGGATCTGGGCGGAGCGACATCCAGCTTGCCATCGAGCCAGGAGATCAGGTTGGCAAGCCGCGCGCTTGGCGATGGCCTTCGCCAGACCGATCTGTCGGTGCCGACGGTTCACTGCGCGGCTTGCATCCAGGCGATCGAGACAGCGCTTGCAAAGCTCGAGCATATCGAAGGCGCTCGCGTCAACCTGTCGACAAAACGTGTTTCGGTGCAATGGCGCGGCGACGAGGTTCCGCCATTCGTCGCCACACTTGTGCGGCTGGGCTATGAAGCGCACCTGTTCGATCCCGAGGCTGACGGCAAGGACAAGACGCTTTCGGAACTGATCCGCGCCGTCGCCATCGCCGGCTTTGCGGCGGGCAACATCATGCTGCTTTCGGTTTCGGTCTGGTCAGGCGCTGAAGGCGCGACGCGTGACCTGTTCCATTGGGTCTCCGCGCTGCTCGCCATCCCGGCGCTCGCCTTCGCCGGCGGCATCTATTTCCGCTCGGCTTGGAATGCTTTGAGCCACCGCCGTATGAACATGGATGTGCCGATTGCGGTTGGAGTCTCGCTTGCCTACGCGATGAGCCTCTACGAAACCATCAACCATGGCGACCACGCTTATTTCGACGCGTCGGTATCGCTGCTGTTCTTCCTGTTGATCGGCCGCACACTGGATCACGTGATGCGGGAGCGTGCCCGGACCGCGGTCAACGGCCTGTCGCGGCTGGCAGCCCGCGGCGCCATGGTCCTGCGCCATGACGCCAGCCACGACTACCTGCCCGTCGAGGAGATCGAACCAGGCATGCATCTGCTGATCGCGGCCGGCGAAAGGATACCCGTCGACGGCAAGATCATTCAAGGCTCTTCGGATCTCGACTGTTCCCTGGTTTCCGGTGAGAGCACGCCCAGAACCGTGGCGTCCGGGGAAACCGTGCAGGCCGGCACGCTCAATCTCACCGGCCCGCTGACCATCGAGGCCACAGCCGCCGCAAAGGATTCTTTCCTGGCCGAAATGGTCCGGCTGATGGAAGCCGCCGAGGGCGGACGCGCGCATTATCGCCGTATCGCCGACCGCGTTTCAGCGCTCTATGCTCCGGTCGTCCATCTGACCGCCTTCGTGACGTTCCTTGGCTGGATCGTGGCCACCGGCGACTGGCACCGGGCAATGACGATCGCCATCGCCGTTCTCATCATCACGTGCCCATGTGCACTCGGCCTCGCCGTGCCGATCGTGCAAGTGGTCGCGGCTCGTCGCCTGTTCGAGAACGGGATCATGGTCAAGGACGGGTCAGCGATGGAGCGCCTGGCGGCGATCGACACGGCGGTGTTCGACAAGACAGGAACGCTTACGCTCGGGCAACCCAGGTTGGTCAACGCGTCGTCGGTCGATCTGACGATGCTGGCGATCGCAGCCGATATGGCCGCACACTCCCGCCACCCGTTCTCAAAGGCCATCGCCGCTTTCATGGGTTTTGCCGGACAACCGAAGGTGGACGCCGTCAGCGAGCACCCCGGCTTCGGTATCGAAGCTACAACCGCGAACAGCACATGGCGACTTGGCCGGCGCGGCTGGGCCGGATGGAAAGCTCGGACCGGTGGCGAAGGCAAGTATGGCGGAACGGTGCTCTCGAGAAATGGGATGATCGTCGCTTCGTTCGCGTTCGAGGACGCTACACGCTCTGATGCCAAGGCGGCGGTTCGGCAATTGAAGGATGCCGGCGTGTCGGTCGAGATGCTGTCCGGTGATACCGCAACTGCCTGCGGCGAAGTTGCCAGGACGTTGTGTATCGAGAACTTCGTTCCGGCGCTGCTTCCATCCAGCAAGGTCGAGCACATCGAGGCGCTGACAAAGGTCGGCCATAAGGTTCTGATGGTGGGTGACGGGCTCAACGACACGCCCGCACTGGGCGCCGCATACGTGTCGATCGCCCCCGCCAGCGCGGCCGATATCGGCCGCAACGCCGCCGATTTCGTCTTCCTGCGTGAAAGCCTCCTGGCCGTGCCCCTCGCCCTCGACATCTCGCGGAAAGCCGGAAGGCTGATCCGCCAGAACGTTGCCATCGCGATCGTCTACAATGCCGTTGCCGTGCCGATCGCTATTCTCGGCCATGTCACGCCGTTGATCGCGGCGATTGCGATGTCCGCCTCGTCGCTGCTGGTTATCGGAAACGCGCTCCGGCTGCAGGGGTCTGGGCCGCACGCTTCAGCAAGAAGCGTCGCTCCTGACGGACGCTCCGGCATCGGCGCCCTGGCGCGACCCTCATGACGACGCTCGCCTACCTCATTCCTGTGGCGCTGTTCCTCGGCGCGCTTGGGCTGTCCGGGTTCCTTTGGGCGCTGAAGAGCGGTCAGTACGAGGATCTCGACGGAGCGGCGGAGCGGATTCTGATCGACGGGGACGACCAGCAAAAAGTGACGTCTGGCGTTGTCGAAGTGATGCAGATCAAGGCACGTCCCGCACAGGACCTCGATATTGGCCCCGATAGTTGTCGGAGGAGTCAGGCATGCAAGCCGAAGCCATAATGACCGCACCGGTGATCGGGATAGAACCAACGGCATCGATTTCCGATGCGGCAGGGTTGATGCTCTCCAAAAGGATCAGCGGCCTTCCCGTCATTCGCAGCGACGGCGCTCTGGTCGGTATAGTCAGCGAGGGCGATTT
The DNA here is from genome assembly GCF_055811515.1 of Mesorhizobium sp. WSM4841. Taxonomy (NCBI): domain Bacteria; kingdom Pseudomonadati; phylum Pseudomonadota; class Alphaproteobacteria; order Hyphomicrobiales; family Phyllobacteriaceae; genus Mesorhizobium; species Mesorhizobium sp. WSM4841. Next base: position 73,328 of record NZ_JBVVQC010000025.1, on the reverse strand, counting down.
CCTGCGCCGTGAAGAACTCGGCTCCAAACGCAAGCGCGCGCGTTGGCTGGAGTTTCTTGTCAGCCCAGGAAGAGCCGCCGATGAATATGTTCGGGCCAACGGACGCAGAGTCGAGGAGGTGATGATGGCGGATGTCGTCACGGTATCCCCTGGCGCATCGCTGCCCGAGATCGTCGAGCTGATGACGCGCCATCACGTCAAACGCGTTCCGGTCATCGACGGAGGCAAAGTTGTCGGCATCGTCACCCGCGCCGATCTTCTGCGTGCATTGCTCCGTATCCTGCCGGACACTGTCTCGACAGTCACCGACGACGAGCAGATCCGACAGAATGTCCTTGCCGAGCTTGCGAGACAGAAGTGGGCCGGCAAGGACATGATCGACGTGACAGTGGACAAGGGGGTGGTGAAGCTGAGCGGCGCGATATTCGACGAACGCGAGCGCCAGGCAGCCATTGTCGCCGCCGAAAACGTCGCCGGCGTAAGGGCCGTCAAGGATGACCTCTTCTGCGCGGGGCCGCTGTCGGTGGTGCTTGTCTCTTAGTTCAGCACTACAAGAATTTGCGGACTCCGCATTGCGTGACCCAATGTCCGCGTTGAACCCTAAGTCGCAGCTATCGTTATTAGTGGTCGAAGCAGCAACAAGGCGAATGCGATAAGCACCGCGCCCGCGACCCGGTCTGCCATCTGTCTGCCTCCGTTCAGCCGCCTGCCGAGCAAAAGCCACATCGACCCGGTGGCAGCTGTGGTCAACAAAAGTACAATCCAGAAGAAGCCCAGTTCGTACGGCCTCGCGCCCACCGGCACGATTGCCAGACAATAGATAGAGGCTTTCGGATTGAGGGCAGTAGTTCCTATAACAGAAAGGCTATCCCCGTCTTCGGATGCGTCGATCTGGTCGCTGACTATCAGACGCAGGCCAAGAATTACGAGCCATAGGGCTGCGACCAGCTTGAGTACCTGGATGGCGCCGGACGGCAGCAAGGGTCGCAGCGAAAACCAGCAGGCGGCTGCGATCCCGTATCCGCAGGCCTGTGCGACCAAGAGTGCAATCGCCTTCTCTCGCTTGGCCGCACCCGCCATCAAAAGAGCATTGGTTGGGCCGGGCGCAATAAAAAGCAAAAATGCTTCTAGAAGAAATAGATTGTCCAAACTGCCTGGTCCCATGGGATGCAAATCTATCGGCATAAGTTCAGTTTGCGTTGACTCGTCAGACCCATTTGTGGTGACTTTTTCTAGCGTTGGCCGGCTGCGTGTTGAAGCCGTGCGATCAAGTCGTGGTTGCGGCAGTAATCCGGCGGATCATCGGCGTGCTGGTGTTCGTCGAGCCAGCTCGTGCATTCGTCCTGATGGCCGCACGACCGGCAGCGGTCTACTGCACGATTGGTGACGGCCACATGGTCCGCCACGACCTTCAATTGTTTGTCGACGCCGAGCTTCTGCATCATGCGACCCATCAAAGCGGTCCTGGCGTCACCTGAAATCAGGTAATCGAGAAAGGTCATGTCGGTCACTCCTGTTTCTCGGCCATCATTGCCATGTTGGCGACCGCTGCATTGATCTCGGTCAACAGGCGACTCGCCCGGAACCATGAATCTGGCGTGCGGACCGCATGTGTCGGACTTGAAGTTCCCGGTGCGGCTGGCGGTCAATACGACATGAAGCGGTTGATGGCGTTGTCTTCGATCAGCGTGCGGGTGACGCCGCCGAAGGCCCATTCCCGCAGGCGGCTATGGCCGTAGGCACCGGAGACGATCAGATCCGCATGGATCGAGCGCGCGAATGCCAGCAGCCGGTCACCATCAGCCTCGTCACGGATCAGTTCGGTTCGCGCCAGGATGCCATGATGTTCGAGATAGACCGCGACGTCGGCGAGGCTGTCGCGGCTGCTTTCGTGGCGGTCGGCATCTATGGTGGCAACGACCACCTCGTTGGCCCCAGCCAAGAAAGGCAATGCATCCGCTATCGCCCTTCGCGCCTCCCTGGTGTCCTTCCAGGCGACCAGCACGGTCTTTGCCATGACATGTTCGACATTGCTCGCGGCGACGAGGACTGGCCGGCCTGTGCCGAGGGCAAGGCTCCCGATATCTACGGCGCGGTAGATATTTTCTCCCTCCTCGCCGCCGGTAACGATGAGGTCCGCCGCACGGGCGGAAACGCTGAGGAAGCGGGTCGGACTGCTGACCGCCTGCCCCCATTCGCTGCTGACCGATGCCGGAACCAGCCTTTCGAATTCGGCCCGCAGTTCGGTAAGCCGCTTTTCGATCTCGGTTCGCTGAACCTGCATGATCTCGCCTTCGTAGACCATGCCGTTGCCGGTGGCGACCAGCGGCGGAACATCCGCTGCCGCCAGGCCGATAAGGTGCGCTCCGAAACGCTCGGCCAGTTCGACCCCCAGTTTCACTATGGGCGCAGGCGCTGCATCTATCGCAAGGTTTGCGATAATTGACTTGTAAGACATGCGAGGGGGCCTTTCGCTGAAGAGGGTAGAAATGTATGAGCGTTGCATTCACCACCGCCCAATGCCTTGATGTGAGTCAAAGGACCCGCCAATTGCATCCGAAGACTTCGGCCTCGATCCGTTTTGAGTGCGCGGCGAGGAGTGATAATTAGCCTTTGTTGCAGGCGTGCCGAAACCAGGGATATCAGGTGAGCCAAAGCGAAGCGGGTATTTTGTCGGCCGGCGGGACGATGCTGAAATCAGTCTTGTCGCAAATGTTCGAGCAGGCTCCGGGCTTCATGGCTCTCATGCGGGGGCCGGATCATGTCTTCGAACTGACCAATGCCGCCTACCAACGACTGATCGGCCACAGGTCGGTGATTGGAAAGTCGGCGCGCGCGGCCCTTCCCGAGCTCGAAGATCAAGGCTTCTTCGAACAGCTGGACTATGTGTACAGGACCGGCGAGCCGTATAGGGGCCAAGGCGTGAAGGTAGCCCTTCGCAACAAGGAGGATGGGCCGATAGAAGAGCGCATCCTGGATTTCGTCTATCAGCCGATCAAGACCGACGATGGTCGGGTCGCTGCCATCTTCGTCGAAGGCACGGATGTCAGCGAACTCTCCTTTGCGAACGCCGCACTTCGGCTGCGGGAGGATCATCTGCGTTCGATCCTGGCAACGGTGCCCGATGCGATGGTCGTCATCGACGAACAAGGCCACATCCAATCCTTCAGCACGGCCGCCGAGATGCTGTTCGGTTACAAGTCCGGCGAAGTCATAGGTCAGAATGTCAGCCTGCTGATGCCGGCGCCCTATCGCGAGCAGCATGACGCCTACCTGCACCGCTATCTGACGACCGGAGAGCGCCGGATCATCGGACTTGGCCGCACTGTCACGGGAATGCGCAAGGATGGTTCCACCTTTCCCATGGAGCTTTCCGTCGGCGAGATGCATCCGGGAACGGGACGCTTCTTTACCGGCTTCTGTCGCGACCTGACCGAACGTCACCGGGCGGAAGCAAGAATACAGGAGCAGCAGCAGGAGCTTCTCCATATGGCACGATTTACCGCGCTCGGCGAAATGGCCTCGACGCTTGCGCATGAGATCAACCAGCCGCTCACCGCGATCACGAACTATCTCAAGGGCAGCCGCCGGCTGCTTGAGAAGAGCGAGGAAGAGAGCGCGCCGATGTTGAGGGAGGCTGTCGAAAAGGCCGCGGAACAGGCCTTGAGAGCAGGAGATGTCATCCGACACCTTCGCGACTTCGTTTCAAGAGGTGAAAGCGAGCGTCAGGTCGAGCGCTTGCCGGCATTGATCGAGGAAGCATCGTCCCTGGCCCTGGTTGGGGCAAGAGAAGCCAATGTGCGCGTCAGCTACAAACTCGATCCTGCAGCCGAACTGGTCTTGACCGACCGCATCCAAATTCAGCAGGTTCTGCTCAACTTGATGCGCAATGCGGTGGAGGCCATGCAGGGAGCACCGCACCGTGAGTTGCATGTGATGACCATTGCCAAGGACGACGGCATGGCCGAAGTGAGCGTGATCGATACAGGCACGGGCCTCGCGCCGGAGATCTCGGCCCAGCTTTTCCAACCTTTCGTCACCACCAAGAAGCAGGGTATGGGTGTCGGCCTCTCCATTTGCCGCACCATCGTCGAATCGCACGGCGGTCGTATCTGGGCCGAGGCAATGCCGTCTGGAGGAACCGCTTTCCGGTTCACCTTGCGCACCGTGGACAGGGAAGAGGTCGTCAATGGCCGGGAATGATCTTGTGCATGTGGTCGACGACGACGTCGAGGTTCGCAAGTCGCTCGGTTTTCTTCTGGCGACCGCCGACTTTGCCGTACGCCTGCACGAATCGGCGACGGCGTTTCTGTCAACGGCGACGAACAATATCGACGGCTGCATCGTGACCGATGTGCGCATGCCCGGCATAGACGGCATCGAGTTCCTGCGCCAACTCAGGACCCGCGGTCACTCGGTTCCGGTTATTGTCATGACCGGTCATGCCGACGTGGCGCTCGCCGTTCAGGCGATGAAGGAAGGGGCCGCCGATTTCATTGAAAAGCCGTTTGACGACGAGGTGCTGATCGAGGCGATCCGCTCCGCGTTGGACAATCGCAATCAGACGGATGCGGCACATCCACAAAGCTCGGAAATCCGCGGTCGTCTGTCGGCGCTGTCGGAGCGGGAGCGACAGGTGCTGGACGGACTTGTGTCCGGCCTGCCAAACAAGACGATTGCTTATGATCTTGGCATCAGCCCGCGCACGGTCGAGATCCATCGCGCAAATGTCATGAGCAAGATGGCCGCGAGCAGCCTGTCGCATCTCGTGCGCATGGCATTGGTTGTGGAATCCAAACGTTAAGGCGAGTCACTGAGAGACTTGCCGTTGTTTGCCGGAATCCTATCCGGCACCCAGTCGCGCCAGTGGGTCGGGTGGATGTCAATGCGCGCGCGGGTGGCGGCGTTCTTCCAACCTTCCCGTTCCCTTACGCAAGGAAACACAAGCGCATGCTCGCCATCCTCGTCTAAGACGGCCAGTTCGAGGTCGCGACCAAACGGAGCGCTTAGGATTGGCTTCCACATCCCCCTAGCATGCGCAAGCTGGCAAGCCTCGCCTTGATTTGAATCATTTTCAAAAATGCCAATGCGACATTGACTTCATAGGCAGGCACGCCGCGCCTGTTTCGCCTCGGTTGCTCATGGAAGCAGCAAACTCTTTGATCGTGATCAAATGACCACCTTGCCGAGCGGAATATCATTCCCGGCACAAAGGAGAACCGCGATGCAGGATATCAGGGTCGATCAAGAGTTGTGGGCATCCAGCATGCTGCCTGAGGGCATTGTCGAGCGATGGTTCATCGCCAGCGGCGCCATAATCAAGGCTGGCGAGCGAATAGCAGAAGTTAGAATTGAAGATGCGCTGCACGAGATTGTCGCGCCGGCAAATGGGCGAGCGACGATTGTCGCGACAGTGAACGCTGTCATCGAACCTGGTTCGGTCCTGGCAACGTTGGACGACTCTTTGCGACCCGGCTGATGGCGTTTAACGCGTCACGGTTTGGGAGAGCGCCCAGGGGAGAGCTAAGGGAGTTCAGCATGGTTAAGAGAACGGACAAGATCGAGATTGGCATGGATGTGGCGGTGAGGTGTCGCGTCACCAACACCTGGCAGGATGATCTAGGGGACCAGTGGGCTACAGTGCTGATCGATGGCTATGATCTCCCGATCACGTTGAAGGCGACCCCACTAGTCGGTTGCCAGAGGGGACCCTCGTGGGGTGCGCCGCCACCCGTGACTGACGCTTTCGCCGCCGGCAGTATCAGGCGGGCTTGACGAAGGTTCTGTGGGCCTGAGGCGATCTCATCCATGCACGGAGCGCGCCAAGGGGTTTCTAGCATCAAGGGTTTCTAGCAGCCACCATCCACAATTCAAGGATTGCATTGTTGGCGTTGAAACGGGCGGATCATCCTGCGGAGCGCAGATCGTTGCGCACGCTCGATCGTTCTTCCGTGCCGCCGACCGTATGCCGCGAGGCCGATTGCGCATGGACCAAGATCAGATCTGCGTCGCGCTCTTGCCCATTGCTTGCCTTGTTCCCCTGTCACCGATCACGGCTTCTGCAAGCTGGCGATATACGCGATGATCGCCTCGATCTGATCGGGGCTGGCAACCCACTCGGGCATGTCAGGGTGGCCGGTTGAAATGCCCTCGGCGAGGGCCTCTTCGAGATCGGTGAGCGGATAGCGCTTCGACAGAGTGCGAAAGGCGGGAGCGTCCGGATGGCTGCTCACGTCGGTTTTTCCAACAGCATGGCAGCGTGCGCAATTGACTTGCACCAAGGCCTTGCCGTGTTCCGTCACGCTGTCGGCCAGGGCTGGCGACATAGAACCGAGCAACGCCGCCGCAAGGATGGAAACTCGCGATCGACGACTTTCATTGCCGATACAGGCATTCATGCTTGCAAGCCTCTGCAATGGTCAATTCTACGCGACCGTCTTGGCCGCCATGTCCTCGATCGCAGTCTCGGCTTCCTTGCGCACACGCCGGGCCGTTTCCGAAACGAGCTTCGATGTCAGCGCTGCGACCTTACCGGCTTCCGTGGCGTATTGCGATGTCGCGTTCTGGAGGAAGTTCGCGAAAACATCGAAAGCGTCTTTGAAGTCGCTGCCGTCGATGAGATCTTCGGCCAACCGAACATCCTGCTCGCACCGATGTTTTAAGAACGAAAGGGTCTCGATCTGATAACGCATCATTGCCTTGAACGTGTGAGCCTGAAGGAATGCCGCGGCGAGGATGAGCTGCTGTGCATTCTGCGCCGTCGGCAAAGATAGTATGCCGAATTGGAATGGCTCGAGATGGGCTTGCATGTCGGTACTCCTTTTTGAGCGGTGCAGACAACTGTCTGCAGGCAACGCTATCGCCAATTGCCGTCGGGTCGTTGATCAGGATCAACAGGCCCAAGACCTTTGCCGGCACTGCGAGCAACTGGTGTGCCCCTGGTGCACCGTTTGACGCGCATCAAGGTCCTTGCCCCTTTTTCGTGGCTGGCTCGCCTCGACCACAAGAGGGCGGCAACGATGGCTTTCAAGACGATCATGGTACAGCTGGACGTGGACGCCCTCGCCGCGCCACGCATTTCAGTCGCGTGGGATCTTGCTCGAAGGCATGATGCGGAGCTGATCGGCTTCTGTGCGGCCGAGCCACATTTTGTCATGCCCACCGGCACCGACGACAGGGCCGCCACGAAGGCGATATGGTCTCAGGTGGAAGAGATAGAAGGCCGCCTTGATTGCCTGAGAGAGGAGTTCCTGAACATAGTCAACGGCAACAACCGTGCCTCGTGGCGCGGCGAGATCGGAAATCCAACGCGCCAGCTTGCGCTCAATGCACGTGCTGCCGATCTGATCGTCATCGGATCCCCGGCGCCGGATTTCGTAATCGACCGCCACCGGACCGTGGATCCAGGCAGTCTTATTCTCGCGGCGGGCCGTCCGGTGCTCGTGGCTTCTGAAACCCCCGCCCCGATCAAGGCCGAAAGTATTTTGATCGCATGGAATGACACGCGGGAGGCGCGACGTGCCGTCATCGACGCCCTGCCCTTCCTGACCCGCGCGAGCGATGTGGTGATCGCCACCGTGAATGATGGAGAATTCTCGTCCCGGGAAAATGCGGCGGACGTCGAGCTTTTCCTGACACGCCACGGGGTGAAGGCGCGATCCGAGGTGTTGGATGCCAGCCGCTCCGAGCCAGCGGAGATTCTCCTCCGGATCGGGCAGGAAATCGCGGCCGACCTCATCGTTCTGGGCGGCTACGGTCATAGCCGAGTCCGGGAAATGACCTTTGGCGGCGTGACGCGCTCACTGCTCCAGACCGGATCGTTCCATCGGCTGATCTCGAATTGAGGCAACGGATGCGTCTTGACCTGGATCAACACCGATCTTTGCGTCAAGCGCTTGGATACGGCTCTTGCCAAGCCAAACTGGATTTTGGCGACACGGAACACGACGAACCGTGATGACGGAGAATAGTTGGGCGAGAGCCGATCCGGCGACGACTGGCAAGCGGGCTCACCGACCTCCGGCCCCGTGATTCACATTGGGAAGCCGCTACGGCTCCTTCCAGCGGTCGTTCCAAGTGCCCGAAGGCGTCGACGCCGACAAGATCGAGGCCAGCTTCACCAAGGGCGTGCTGACGGTGAAGCTGCCCAAGACCACTGAAGCCCAGAATGCCGAGAAGAAGATCACGGTCAAGGCTGCATGATTGGCTGTTTGATCGAAGCCCTCAGCGCCAGTCAATCTTGAGGTTCATTGCCTTTTGCGGGATTGGAAGGCTGGCGAGATTCCTTGCGTGCCTGACGCTCCGCAATTTCGAGCTTTTGCCGCTCCTAGGCCAACAAGCCTTCGATGACGCGTCGCTGCTCGGGATCGGTCTCGCGAGAGAGCAGATCCTCGAAGTGGGCGATATTGGCACGGGCTATGAACCGGTCCACGACATCCCTCAACGCCCAGCCTGAAACACCAAATAAAGGTTACTCCCAACACTGTGGCAGTCCCAGCTTTTTTGACGCAGATCAATGCGCGCCGCGCAATCGCGTGATTTGTGGGCAGACGACGCAAACCGTCTGAATGGAGCATCCCATGTTCACTTGGCGCACTACCTTAGCCGCGGGATTTATGATGGTCGTGACAGGACTGCCTGCTCTGGCCGGCGCCGAGGACGACGATGCCGGCTGGTGGCCCCGGTGGGGCGTGGGCCGCATGATGATGGGTCAATGGGGAATGGGCGGCCCGATGGCTGGCTACGACTCAGACGAGATGCTCGATCGAATTGACGGACGCCTCGCTTTCCTCAAGGCGGAACTGAAGATCACCGACGAGCAGACGCCCTCCTGGGATCAGCTGGCCGCCGTCATTCGCAGCACAGCCGAAACGCACAACGCGCTGATGCAGGCCATGATGAAGGAGTTCCAGGAAGGCGGCTTCCTGAAAAGGCCCCTGCCCGAGCGGCTGGCCTACCAACAGACTCATCTCGAAGCCCGTCTGGAACAGGTAAAGGCTGTCAGGACGGCCGCTGAAAAACTATACGCAGCACTCAGCGACGAGCAGAAGAAGGCAGCCGACGAGATCGTACTGCCTATGATGGGGATGGGCATGGGGCGATCGGGCGGCTTCGGGCCTGGAATGATGTTCAGGTAGTCTCCCTTCGCTTGAGGAGACATGGACTGATGCAGATAGCCTGCGGAGGAGCTGAGCGCGTGTTCGTTCTGTTTCGGCTTCTGGGATTTCTGGGGACACTGTCTGTGCTCGGCATGACTCATGCGGCCGGCTCGACGATCTTTCCAACAGGCGTGACCTACAGCAATTGGACTGAAGAGACCGAAGAGACCCGGTTCTGCGAAATCATCGTCGATATCAGCAACCCGCCATCGCGCGAACTCGTCAAATTCATCACATTTGGTGGATACGACAGGTCCGACGGTACGGTTCTGGCCGGCTTTCTCCTGGCGGCAATCGATGTCGCTGCAATCGAAAAGTCCAAGATCGTGCCGATTTCAAACGCGGCCTTCAATTCCGCGACTTTCAATTCGCCGGGGCAGCTGAGCTCCGAAACCTTTGATGGCGGTACAATAATGGCGACGACGGACAACGCCAAGCTCGCCGCTCCATTCATCAATGCCGTCCTTGCAGGAGATTATGAATTGAGATTCTCCCGCGACGAACCGAACTCGGAAATGCGAACTTATAAAATCCTGGCCGGCCCATCGGACTCTGTGGCGACCAATTTCATTCTTTGCATGGACGGCCTGTCGATCGGATCCAAGCAGGTTCGGTCGTTCATATCGGGAGGGAGAGGCCTGCTGCCGGAGCGATTGACAGCAGGCTCCGCATCACGATGGCAGCAGCCTCCGGCAGGCACCAAATAATTTGATGCGGCTCAATGCAAGGATCTTCCCGTTGGCCAAGATGGCGCGACGGACGTGAAGGAGTACTCGCATGGTTCACACCTCGGCAATTGGTTTTGCTCACGCGGCCGAGCAGGCCCAGCAATGGGTGAGCGAGTTGGCCAGGGACCTGGGCTGGAGCGAGCAGAGCGCCTACCGGCTCCTGAGATCCGTTCTGCACACGCTGCGGGACTGGCTGTCACCTGCGGAAATGGCCGATCTTTCCGCCCAGCTGCCGACGCTCATCAGGGGCATCTACTTCGAAGGCTGGAATCCATCGGCGCCTGAGTCTGACCACAAGAAGCGAGATTTTGTCCTCAGCGTCAGAAACAGTTTCGGCTATGATGAGGCCGTCGATTTTGATGTGGCGATCAACGCGGTGTTCAAACTTCTCGACCGTCATATTTCGCATGGCGAGATCGTGCAGGTAAGAAACTCGATGAAGAAATCGCTTCGTCATCTGTGGCCGGCGGGTTGATCGATGTTTCGTGACCGTCAGGACGCTGGACAAAAGCTTGGCATCGAGCTGGAGAAACTCCGGCTGCATCAGCCAATCGTCCTCGCCTTGCCGCGGGGCGGCGTTCCCGTCGCTGCTGAGGTGGCCAAGGCGCTGAAGGCCCCGCTTGACCTGATTATCGTGCGCAAGGTGGGAGCGCCGGGGAATCCCGAACTGGCTGTTGCCGCGATCGTCGATGGCGATCCTCCAGATGTCGTACTCAACCGGGACATCGTCGAAGCCTACTCGCTCGACGATGACGAGCTTCGCGTATTGATCGCCAAAGAGCGCCCTGAGCTTGAACGACGACGCCTGGCCTATCGCGGCAAGCACTCGGCCCTGTCGGTATCCGGAAAAACGGCAATCATCGTCGATGACGGAGCCGCGACCGGAACGACGATGAAGATCGCGATCCGGGCCTTGAAGAGGCGCTCGCCTCGGGAAATCGTTGTCGCGCTTCCCGTGGCACCTGCTGACACCTTGACTGAGCTTGCCCAGGAAGCGGACTGCACCGTTTGCCTCAGTCAACCGGCGCATTTTCGCGCTCTCGGTCAACACTACCTCAATTTCCCGCAGCTCTCCGATAGCGAAGTGCTGGCAGCCGTGGCTGAGGCTGCTCGCGCGCATAGTGCGGCCGACTTGGCAATTCGAAACGCCCCGCCATGGACGCCAAAAAGAGACAACGGCACAAGACAGCTGCCAAGAGTTAGGAGAACGCAACGATGCTGATCCGCACACTGTCTACTTTGGAATGCACCAAATTGCTGACGACCAACCGCGTGGGCCGTCTGGCATGCGCGAAGGAAGGGCAGCCCTACGTCGTGCCGCTATACTTTGCGCACGCAGACAACCATCTCTATGCGTTTTCAATGCCCGGCAAGAAGATCGACTGGATGCGAGCTAACCCGCTGGTATCGGTCCAAGTCGATGAGCGAGGCCAGGGCCGAGGTTGGAGAAGCGTTGTTGTCGACGGCCGCTACGAAGAACTGCCTGACCGGGTCGGCCACAAGCTTCAGCGCGATCATGCTTGGTCAGTGCTGAGCAAGCACCCCGACTGGTGGGAGCCAGGCGCCCTCAAGCCAGTCATTCCTCCCAAGGCCGATAGCGAACCCCACGTTTTCTTCCGGATCCTCATCGAGCAGGTGTCGGGCCGGGAAGCGAGCGAGTAGGTCGTACAGCCCATTCGCTGCCAAGAACAAAACGGGCCGGCGCAAACTCGCCGGCCTTTTTTGTGATGTTCCCTTTTCTGGCTTTCAATTGCTACCGCGCCATCAGGACAGGCAGCGATGGATCCTCGAGCATCGACTTGGTGACGCCGCCGAAGATCCGCTCGCGCAGCCGCGAATGCCCGTAGGCGCCCATGACCAGCAGGTCGGCGGCGACATCAATTGCGTGCTGGCGAAGCACGTCGGCAACGGAACGGTTCGCACTCGGCAAGCGGTCGACCGTGACTTTCACCCCATGCCGGGCAAGATAGGCTGCAGCATCGGCTCCCGGTTCGGCCCCGTGGTGGGTTTCACCCTCGACAGGATCGACCAGGACAAGATGCACTTCTTCGGCGCGGATCAGCATGTCGAGCGACTCGCGAAGGGCGCGCGAAGACTCCAGACGGGAATCCCATGCGACCATCACGCATTTCGGCTTCAGCGTCGGCCGCGAACCTTGGGGGACAAGCAGCAAAGGCTTTCCAGAGGAAAATAATGCGCCCTCGATCACTTTGCTTTTCAGCGTCTCGCCGGCAAGCACTTCCGGTCCCACAATGGTGATATCGGCATAGCGGGCGCGGCGACCTACGGTTTCGTCGGCCCAACTGGCTTCCGGATATGCGCTGACAGTATCAGCCGAAAGTGCGCGACCAGCCAGGAACGCCGACACGGCCGCCGTTGTCTTCTTCAGGGCCTTCTCATCTGCCTGGCGCTCCTTCAGCCAGTCTTCTGAAACGATCGCGGCAAACTCTCCAACCGGCGGTGGCGCGGCGAGCACCACCACGAGAGCAGCGAGGTGCGCACCGACCTCCTCGCAAAGGCCAGCAGCGAGGTGCAGATCGCCGTCGCTCATGCCTGGTTCCGTGACCGTGAGTATCGTCTTGAATGACATCGCAGTGCTCCTGACTCTGAGTTTGGCTTCAATCGTGCCTGCAACCGTAACGAGACGGGCCGCGGCGCTCATTGCGCTGAATCAAAGATCACGTTCGGCGCGCCCATTTGATCCGGATCAACGGCGGTGCGCACCGAGGTAGTAAGGTTCAGCCAATCAATCGGTGGACACGAAAATGAAGTTTTTGATCGCTGCAGTTTTCACAAGCTTGGCTCTCAATGCGTCAACGGCGCAGGAAATGAGCTACGGCCAGGCGGAATACCTGAACTCCTGCGCGGTCTGCCATGGTGTCGACGGCAAAGGTGATGGCCCCCTGGGCGACGAGCTGGTGAAGCGCCCGGCCGACCTGACGCGTCTGTCGAAAAGGAATGGTGGCGAATTTCCGTATTGGCGCGTCTTTGCCATGATCGACGGCCGCACCATGGTGCCGGAGCACGGCGAGCGCGACATGCCGGTCTGGGGCCGGCAATTCCTTCCGGATGACGTGAAGAAGTACGGCCCAAGCGCCGGAGAAATCGTCACCACGGAACGCATCCATAACCTGGCCGGTTATGTCCAGACACTGCAGCGGTAGGCATCGGGCTCGGCAAGGTTTTCGCATCGCGGGCTCAAGGAGGCAGAACCATGATCGTTGAAAACCAGGAAGCCGTGGTCGCGCTACTGCTCGATCCCGCCACGTATGGCGAGAGTGGACCGGTAGAGGCGATCGAGACCCATATTTCGCGTATCTTCCTGGTTGGCGAACACGCCTACAAGATGAAGCGAGCGGTCAAGTTGCCCTATGTCGATTTCTCGACACCGGCACTCAGGCTCGCCGCTTGTGAGAAGGAGGTTGAACTCAACTCGAAAACGGCACCTGGCCTTTATCTGGGCGTGCGGCGCATTACGCGAGAGGCCGCAGGCAAGCTTGCCCTCGATGGCTCGGGAGAACTGGTCGATGCAGCGATCAAAATGGTTCGCTTCGACCAATCGAAGCTCCTCGATCGGATGGCAATCGCCGGCGAACTGACGCCTGCGCTGATGACGGCGACTGCGCGCATGATCGTGCACTATCATCGCGGCGTACCGGAAATCCGCAATGGCAGTGGCGCCTCTAACCTTGCTGGCGTGCTCGACATCAACGAGGCCGGCTTTGCCACCAGCCATGTCTTCGGCAAGGCCGAGGTCGCGACCTTTGCCGAGGCCTTCCGTACCGCGCTTGCCCGGCATTCCGGATTGCTCGACCGTCGCGAAGCCGCTGGCAAGATCCGCCGGTGCCATGGCGATCTGCATCTGCGCAATATCTGTCTCTTTGACGGCGAGCCCCGGCTTTTCGACTGCATCGAATTCAACGACCAGATCGCGACTGTCGATGTGCTCTACGACCTTGCATTCCTGTTGATGGACCTGTGGCATCGCGGTTTTCCGGAGTTCTCCAATCTTGTGATGAATCGCTATCTCGACGAAGCCGACGATGAGGATGGCTTTGCCCTTCTGCCCTTCTTCATGGCGGTTCGGGCTGCTGTGCGCGCGCATGTCACCGCGACGCAGGTCGAAGAAGGCAGTGCCGATTCCGACAAATTGATTGCCGAGGCCAGATCCTATTTCGAGCTTGCCCGAACGTTTCTCCAGGAAACCTCGCCGCGACTCGTTGCGATCGGCGGCTTGAGTGGTTCCGGGAAGACGACCGTTGCGGAGGCCCTCGCCGCCCGCGTCGGTGCGCCGCCCGGCGCGCGCATTGTCGAAAGCGACCGTATTCGCAAAGCGATGCATGGCGTTCCTGCAGAAACGAGGCTGCCGGACAAGGCCTATCGACCGGGAGTATCGGAACGCGTCTATCGACAAATGGCATGGCGGGCCGGTTTGATCCTTTCCGAAGGCGGGTCGGTGGTCGCCGATGCTGTGTTCGACAGGCCAGCCGATCGAAGCCGGATCGAGAAGACGGCAAGCGACAGGAACGTCTCATTCTCTGGATTCTGGCTGCAAGCTGATCCACTTGTTCTTTGGCAACGGGTCAGCGAGCGCATCGGTGGTCCTTCCGACGCCACCATCGATATCCTCTCGCGGCAATTGCAGCGAAATGCCACCCAGTCCAGCTGGCGCAAGGTCAACGCCGATCGGAAGCTTGCCGACATCGTCGCGGAATTGCGAAAGTCTCGGAAGGAGATGCTTTCGAACCGGGGCTACCCCTTCGCTCAGCCTCGTGACGGCGGCAGGGTGATCGACCTCAACGGAGGTCGAGCCTTGCCTCGAGAAGGCCGGGTTCGCTCGGATGATGCGCTACCTTGAAGCCGAATTCGCGGCACATGGTAAGCATCTTGCTGTTCTCGCTGAGCACGATGCCTTCGATCCGACCGATCCCATCGGCCTTTGCATAATCGACGATCTGTCTGAGCAATTCCCAACCGAGGCCATGACCCTGCAGATCCGTGCGCACCAGCAAGGCGTATTCGGCAGCGAAGCGGTCCGGATCGCAGGAAAGCCGACTGATGCCCGCCAGCGCGCCAGTGCTAGTCTCCAAAGCGACGAAAGCCATGTTGCGGTCGTAGTCGAGCTGGGTGAGCCGCTTCAGCATCTGGTCGGAGAAGCTTTTGCGCGGCGACAGAAACCGCAGGCGCAGATCGTCCGGAGAAATTCCGGCAAGGAATTCCGGATAGAGCGCGATGTCGGCCGGTTTGATCGGCCGGATGTGAAAGTGCGCGCCGCCCGCCGCAAAGTCCCTGTCCCAGCCAGACGGGTAAGGCCTGATGGCGAGCGCTGGGTTCGGCCCCGGCTCGTCCACGCGATCCTGCTCGATCTCGATGCGGGCATCGAGTGCGATCACGCCATCGGCATCAGCGAGCAACGGATTGACGTCCATGGCGACGAGGCAGGGAAAGTCGACGATCAGCTGCGACAGGCCGTTGAGCGCAGCAGTGATTGCACCACGATCGGCCGGCTGGCGGTCGCGGAACCCGGCAAGCAGGCGGCCGATCCGCGTTTGGTCGATCAGGTCGCCGGCAAGAACGTCGTCGAGCGGCGGCAGCGCGATCGCCGTATCGTCCATCACCTCGACCGCCACGCCGCCGGCGCCGAACATGATTGTGGGGCCGAAGATCGGATCCCGGTTCATGCCGAGGATGAGTTCCTGCGCCTGTTTTCGCACCACCATCGGCTGAACGGCGTAGCCTTCAATGTCGGCTTTCGGTGCGTGCTTGCGCACCCGCGCCTCGATCGAGCGTGCGGCCTCCCCGACGGCCGCGGCGGTGGCAATGTTGAGTACCACCCCGCCAATGTCCGACTTGTGCGAGATCGTCTTGGACAGCAGCTTGACCACGACGTGCTCGGACGTCTTGAGGAGCCGGTCGGCCGCAATCTCCGCTTCGGCAGGAGATTTTGCGACGATCGTCTCGGGCACCGGAATGCCGTAGGCGGAAATCGCCGCCTTGGCTTCCGGCTCGGTCAGCATTCGCCGGCCTTCCTTGGCAACCTGCCTGAATATTGCAAGCACGGATTCGCGGTCGCTCGCGGTGTCCTCGCTGCTGCTCGACGGCGTGCGCATCAGCGCGCGTTGGGCTCGCGACCATTCGCTCAGGTAGGAGACTGCCTTTGCGGCATCCGCAGGCGTCTCGAAACTGGCAATGCCAGCATCCTGAAGGATCAGCCGCCCGGCGCGCGCCGTATGCTCCCCGAGCCAACAGGTGAGGACCGGTTTTCGGCCGATTTTCCCATCGCCGGTGAGCTCGACCACCGCGCTTGCTGCATCAAGTGGCGAGCCTAGCCCCGTTGGGCAATTCATCACCAGGACGACATCTGTTCCCGGATCGGCCGCGACCGCTTCAACGGCGGCCTTGTATCGCGCTGGCGGAGCATCACCAATGATGTCTACCGGATTGGCATGCGACCAGGTGGGCGGCAGCACAGCGTTCAGGCGCGTTATGGTCACCGGTGAAAACTCGGCCAGTTCGCCCTTGCAGTCGATGAGTTGATCGACGGCCAACACGCCTGCCCCGCCGCCATTGGTGATGATGCCGACGCGGGCTCGTTCGAGCGGAGCGAAGCGAGCAGTCGTTTCGGCAGCATCGAAGAGCTCTGCCAGGTCTTTGACGCGCAGGATGCCGGCACGCAGCAATGCCGCATCTACCGCGCGATCGGCACCCGATAGTGCGCCGGTGTGGGTCGCAGCAGCCTTCGCCGATTGCTCGTGCCGGCCCGACTTGATCGCGATCACCGGCTTGATGCGCGCCGCAGCACGTGCGGCCGAGATGAACTTGCGCGGATCGGGAATGGTTTCGAGATACATCACAATGGCGCGCGTGCGCGCATCGCCCGCCAACATGTCGAGACAGTCTCCGACATCGACATCCGCCATATCGCCGAGAGAGACGATCTGCGAGAAGCCGACATTGTTCTGCGCCGCCCAGTCGATCAGCGAAGTCGCGATGGCGCCGGATTGCGACAGCAACGCGATATTGCCTGGCCTGGCTGCCATATGCGCGAACCCGGCATTGAGCTTCACTGGCGGGATCATCAGGCCCAGCGTGTTCGGCCCGATGATGCGGAAAAGGGTGGGCTTGGCGGCGTCGAGCATCGCCTGGCGCAATCCGTTCTCGCGCGTCAGCCCAGCGGTGATGACGACTGCTGCCCGCGTGCCCTTGTCCCCGAGTTCGCGCACGATACCGGGAACCGTCTCGGGTGGCGTTACGATCACACCCAGATCGGGAATACCTGGCAGATCTGCCACCTTCGGATAGCAGCGCCGACCCGCCACTTCAGTGTATTTCGGATTGACCGGCCAGATCTCGCCCTCGAAGCCGCCGCTGACAATGTTGTCGAAGACGACACGGCCGACAGAGCCGTCGCGCACCGATGCGCCGAACACGGCAACCGACTTGGGGGCGAACGCATGTTCGAGATTCCGGATCGTCACCCCTGCTTCTCCCGTTCGTGGCGATAGTCGCCAATCGATCTTGCCCGTTCATTGCGTTGGATCAAAGCCTCCTCCGGTCATCGCGATTATCTGTTGCGCGGGTTCGACGCGAGCGCCAGTGCCCGCGGAAATCGCGCAAGCATCGATCAAATCGGAAAGCATCGTATGAACGAGTCCGTCCTGCGCCGCGCCTTGCTGGTCATCGCTATCCTTGGCTTGGCCATCGGAATCGGCGTTTGGAGAACCGGTCTTGGCCCCATTGATGCGGGCACGATCTGGACGGCGGCGACCTTGCCTGTAGTGGCTGCGCTTGCCATTTCCATATTGCGCGATTTCTGGATCGGCCGCTTCGGCGTCGACGCCATAGCACTGGTATCGATGTCTGCGGCCCTTTTGCTGGGCCAACCCCTTGCCGCAATAGTGGTGGCGATCATGTATGCCGGCGGCACGGTGCTTGAGGATTTCGCCCGCGGGCGCGCGGAGCGCAACCTCAAGGCACTGACAGACAGATCGCCGCGCGTTGCGCACCGGAAGTCGACACAAGGAACAGAAGCCATCGCTGTCGAGGACGTCACCGTCGGCGACCACCTGCTCGTGCGCGCTGGTGAGTTGCTGCCTGTCGACGGGATCCTGCTAGACGCTTCGGCCTCACTCGACGAGTCCGCGGTGACTGGCGAACCTTTGCCGGAACGGCGCAGCGCCGGCGATCTGTTGCGCAGCGGCACCGTCAATGCGGGCGAGGCTTTCAGCATGCGGGCTTCTGCCCTATCCGAACAAAGCACCTACGCAGCGATCGTCCGCATGGTTGCGGCGGCGCAGACAGCGAAAGCCCCCTTTATCCGGATGGCCGACCGTTTCGCCCTGTTCCTGCTCCCTGTCACGTTGCTGGTTTCCGGCATCGCCTGGTACGTCTCCGGCGACCCTATCAGAGCGCTCGCCGTCCTGGTGGTCGCAACACCTTGTCCGCTCATCCTCGCCGCCCCAGTTGCTTTCATTGGCGGCGTGTCACGCGCCTCGCATGGTGGCATCCTGATGAAGGGCTCTGCGGCACTGGAGGCCCTTGCGCTGGCTCGGACCGCGATCTTCGACAAAACCGGCACCTTGACCATCGGAGGCGCCGAGCTGATCGAAATCGACGTGGCACCCGGCCGCGACCCGGACGAGCTTTTGCGACTGTTGGCATCGCTGGAACAGGCCTCGCACCATGTGCTCGCCGACTCGATCGCCCGAGCGGCGCGCGCTAGGCACCTGCTACTCTCGCATCCGTGCGATGTTCGCGAGTACCGTGGGGCCGGCCTGAAGGGGGAGGTCGAAAACGTGTCGATCGCGGCGGGCTCGCGGCATCTCGTGCTTGCCCACAAAACGCTGCCGACCTGGGCGAGAAGCGGCGAAGACCGGTACCGGGACGAGCCGGTGCTGAGGGTCTTTGTTACGCTTGGCAAGCGCCTTGCCGGTGTTTTACGTTCGGGGACGCCTTGCAAGTGGACGCACGCGATACGTTGGGCGAACTTCGGCAGGCAGGCATCCAGCGTGTCGTCATGCTTACAGGCGACGACAGCGTGGCCGCCGAGCGCATTTCCCGCTTGCTCGACCTCGATGTGGTCGTCGCCAATGCCACCCCCGCCGAAAAGGTCGCGGCGGTCGAGGTCGAGAAAGCGCAGGCCCCCACAATGATGGTCGGCGACGGTATCAACGATGCCCCTGCCCTCGCCGCCGCGACGGTCGGTGTTGCCATGGGTGCACGCGGTGCAACGGCCTCCTCCGAGGCGGCCGACGTCATCATACTGGCCGACAGGTTGCGGCCGGTCGCCGAAGCGATGCGGATTGCCCAACGCACCCGCGCGATTGCCCTGCAGAGCATCATCGCCGGGCTGGCGCTCTCGGCCTTGGCGATGGTTGCTGCAGCCATGGGGCAGATCACGCCAGTGGCAGGCGCATTGCTGCAGGAGGGGATCGACGTTGCGGTCATCCTTAACGCGCTGCGCACTCTTGGCGATGGACGTCTCGGGCGCGCATAGTAGACGACAGCAAATCGGTGAATGGCCATGGCACAGCAGGATCTTGTGGTTTGCAGCGAGTGTGGCGGGGTCAACCGTCTGCCGCAGGCCCGCAAAGCCTTGGAGGCAAAATGTGGAAAATGCGGCGCCAGACTGTTTTCGGGACACCCGCAAGACGTCGACGCTGAGATTTTCGATCGTCAGATCACGCGCAGCAGCCTTCCCGTTATGGTCGACATCTGGGCGCCCTGGTGTGGCCCCTGCCAGATGATGGCGCCGGCTTACGAGGCGGCGGCCAACGAACTGGAACCACATGTCCGCCTGATCAAGCTCAACTCCGACAAGGAACAGGCCGTTTCGGCAAACTTCGGCATTCGCGGCATCCCGACGATGATCCTCTTCCATGGTGGGCGTGAAATTGCGCGCACATCCGGCGCAATGACGGCGGGGCAGATCGTCAGATGGGTTCGCGACCGTCTGCCAACTGTCGCCGCCTGAGGCCGGCAACCATGGATACGCTCATCGCCCGGCTTGGACTGGCCCTGGCAATCGGTCTCCTCGTCGGATTGGAGCGCGGCTGGCGCGAGCGGGACGCCCCGGATCGCAGCCGGACAGCCGGCATTCGCACGTTCGGCATATCCGGCCTGCTCGGCGGCATTTTGGCAGCGCTGGCCAATGCGCTCGGTGCGGTATCCGTGCTCGTCGGCGGGTTCATCGCCTTTGCTGCAATCTTTGCCTGGTACAAGGCGCGCGAGGCGGTGCATGACGAGGATTTCAGCGTTACGAGCGTTATTGCGGGCCTCGGCGTGTTCGCGCTCGGCGCGCTTTCGGTCGCCGGTGACTATCGAGCCGCTTCTGCCGGAGGAGCAGCACTCGCGGCGGTCCTCGCGAGTCGCGATATCCTGCACGGCCTTCTGAAGCGACTGACCTGGGTCGAGCTCCGTTCGGCCCTGATCCTGGCGGTGATCACGGCGATTGTTCTACCCCTGCTGCCAAACCGGACGATGGACCCTTGGGGCGGGTTCAATCCCTGGGAGGTCTGGTTCCTGACGGTCCTGATGGCGTCGATTTCTTTCGCTGGCTATGTCGCCGTCCGCGTCCTGGGAAACACGCGCGGTCTGCTCGTCAGTTCGCTCGCTGGTGCAGTCGTTTCTTCCACCGCCGTAACTATGGCGCTTGCGCGCAGAGCCGCGTCCGCCGGCAATCCGCTGCCGCTCGCAGGCGCGGCTTCGCTGGGTGCGATGGTTTCAATACTGCGCGTCTGCGCTGTGGTGCTGGTCCTCGAGCCAAGCGTGTTTGGAGCGGTGGCCATTCCTGCTATTGGCGCGGCGCTCGCCTTTGCCGTCTGCGGCGCATTCATGTTGGCTCACAACGACGGAAAACGCGAAAAAGGCGCGATAGCTCGCAATCCATTCGAATTAGGTCCCTTGCTGCTCTTTGCCTTGCTCTTCGCGGTTGTCGCGACCGCGAGTGCGGCATTGGCGGCTCAATTCGGCGGCCGCGGCTTGCTGGCGACCTCAGCGCTTGCGGGAACGTTCGATGTCGATGTCTCGGTGCTCAGCGCGTTGCGCCTGGTAAAGCATTCGGTCCCCGTCGCGACGATAGGTCAGGCAGTGCTGGCGGCGCTGGCGGCAAACGCGATCGGCCGCCTGTCGCTGGCGGTATTTGCCGGGCCCGTCAGGTTCTGGTTGCCTTTGGCCGGTGCAACCCTGCTTGCAGTGATCACCGGGTATCTCGCCACGATCCTGCTGCCGAACGTCTAGGCGCGGTCAAACTCTCCAGCTTCTTTGATGCGGATCAAGGTCAGGCTCAACCGCCACGCTATCAAACTCCGTGAAAGGAGTTTGCCATGACCAGCTTGAACGACCTCACCTCGAAATTCCGCAATATCCGGCTGCTGCTTGCCCGCGAAAGGGGGCATCCGGAGGGTGATCGCGAGGAAGGCTATGACGTGCTTGTTCCGCTGACGAACGAAGGCCGGATCGATGCGGAAGAGTGGAAATCGCACAGAGCCTCCTGCCGCGTGCGCCATTTTCGCACCGGCGAGGAAGATCTGATCGGTCGGCTGCGGCGCAAGCCGGGCGGACAATGGTATTTCGACTATGCCGAAGGCGACCGCGACGACGAGATCGGTTTCCATCTTGGCGACGAGCGCTTCGTGACAGGAGAATATGTCTCGATCGCGCGGAATGGGGCCATGCATACCTACCAGGTGGCGCGGGTCGAACGGCCTTAGCGGCTGGCAAGTAGCATTGGAGAAAGCCATGTCGCGGCGCATCCTTGTTGTGATCGGCCATCCCGACCCATCTGCGGACCGGCTCTGCCGCGGTCTTGCGAGGGCCTATGCCGAAGGCGCGGAGCCTTCCGGGCATGCCGTCCGCCAGGTCGATCTCGCAGCAATTGATTTTCCGATGCTGCGGACCATGCAGGAATTCGAACACGGCGCGGTCCCCGACAGCCTGAAGGAGGCCGCCGAAGCGATCCTATGGGCTGAGCACATTGTCTTTGTCTTTCCACTCTGGCTCGGCACGATGCCCGCGCTGCTCAAGGCATTTCTGGAACAGGTCATGCGGCCGGGAACTGCCTTTGCCTACGCGGACAAGGGTGGGCGCTTGCCCAGGACACTGCTTCGCGGTCGCTCCGCTCGGGTCGTCGTGACGATGGGCATGCCGTCCTTTGTCTACCGGCTTTGGTTCCTCAGCCACGGCATCGCCGGCATGCGGCGGAGCGTTCTGCGTTTTGCCGGCATCAATCCGGTGCGCGAGACCTTGTTTGGCATGGTTGCCGGCAGCAGTGACGCGACCCGGGCGAAATGGATCGGGCAGATGCGCAAACTCGGTCAGTTGGCCAGATAGCGTCCGTTGAGCGTTGTCACGGGACCAGGACGGCTGCGCCGGTCAATCTCCCGGAGCGCAGATCGTCCAGCGCCTGATTGGCCTGTTCCAGCGGATAGACCTCTGTATGCGTGCGAACCTTTGCACTCGTCGCGATGGGGAAAAACTCTTCTGCATCGCGGCGCGTCAGGTTTGCGACCGACACCAGTTCACGCTCCTCCCAGAGTAGGCCATAAGGCATCGCTGGAATGTCGCTCAAGCACCATTGCTCTCATGAGGGCTCCCAATCCTTCCGCACGGAAGAAGGAGTGGACCGCATCCGCTCCCTTAACATCCCGGCATTTCAGCCGATCGTAGTAAGATCTTCGACCATGTGCACGCCGGGGGCAGCCCAGGCAGCCCGTTCCGTTGGCACTCCTCACGGCCCAACTGTGGACCTTGCAAAGTCTGCCGTCATGATCTGCGTGCGGCATCGATCCGTCGGCTTGACAGGAACCAGGGTCGAACTATTATTATTTGTAACTCTTAATATGATCATGTGTTCATATGCGCAATATAAAAATCACTGAACTGGACGCGATGGCGCGGGAAGCGTCCGAACTTCTAGCGGCGATGGCCAACGAGAAGCGCCTGATGATCCTGTGCCACCTGCTGGACGGCGAGACGAGCGTCAACGAACTGGCCGAACTGGTGGCGATGAACCAGTCGGCGCTGTCACAGCAATTGGCTAAGCTGCGGGCGCTGAAACTGGTCGATACCCGCCGCGACGCGCAGCAGGTTTACTACCGGCTGGCTTCAGCCGAGGTCGAGCGCATCCTGCAGACGCTCTATGGCATCTATTGCGACCCGAAGACGAAGACGACGAAGATCAGGTCCAGGTGACTTCGCAACACCGCCATGACCAAAAAATGTCGAGTGAGAAGCGCCCCGATGGCGCGTGCAATGGCTGACTGGCCGACTCTGGCGAATGCAGCTCAGATAGCGTCTCCAGGTCGCGCCTCAAATGGCCGCAATGCCAACAACATAGTTCTTCCCATAGGCTTTGGCCCATTTCGGGCATGTCGTGTAGAAGAAATAAACGTCGCCTGGCTCATAACTAGACTGGGCCGGTCAGACGAGGGCACGGCGGCCAGTGATCTTCTCGATGTTGATGCGGAGGAAGAGGTGAGGCGGACTGGCCACCTTGTCCTCGGAGTGGGGTGTCTCGCTGCCAGGTTCCCACCAGTTGGGGCGCGCTTTCTGCAACAGCGACCATGCATGGTCGCGCTCATTCTGCCGGGGGCCCGCTTCGGAGAGTTCTTCGTAGCGACCGAAGGCAATGACACTCCACCAGCTGCGAGGGCTGCGAATCTCGTCGACTTCGAAGCAAACCTGAGGATGTCCCCGCATCGCCCAGACCTTGTGACCAATCAGGGAGAAGCTGTAGATGTGGCCGTCTTCGTAAACGAAGCTGACTGGCACGACGTACGGCATCCCGTCTCTTACGCAAGCGAGGTGC
The DNA here is from genome assembly GCF_055811515.1 of Mesorhizobium sp. WSM4841. Lineage (NCBI taxonomy): Bacteria > Pseudomonadati > Pseudomonadota > Alphaproteobacteria > Hyphomicrobiales > Phyllobacteriaceae > Mesorhizobium > Mesorhizobium sp. WSM4841. The sequence continues at coordinate 49,635 of NZ_JBVVQC010000025.1, read as the reverse complement.
CCGACCCTGCTCGCGGCCAGATGCATCCTGCATTCTTGGGCGGTCATCTCACTGATGGTCACGCGACTCCCCCTGGTGAAAGAGCCAGCTTCGCTCTGTGCATCTCGATGCCGCTGAAGCGGACTTCTTGCTTCCACTGGATTCGCGATCGCCCGCGGAGAGGCTCATGTTTCCACCTTGGTCGGCGATAAGCGAGAATTGCCATCACATCGTGGGCTGATCATCTAGCCGGCCGTCTCAAGAAATCGATCAGCGAAGTCGGCGAGGGCGTTCCAGTCAGTGAATTCGTGATCGCGCTCGGGGCTCGGATCGCCGCTCTTCATGACGACGAATTTGACGAACTGCTCCTGGAAGTAATCGTACTTGGTGAAGCGCAAAGCACCCCCGAGAAGGAGGGTCATGCGTGGTTGCCACCCTGTCACGGAGACGAAGCGATCCACGTAGTTTTGCGCTTCCGTCTTTTGGTCTTCCAGCGCCGCCGACAGACTGACGGATATGAGAGCTGAAGGCTTAGTGTTCAGCAGTTCGTGATGGGCAAACACGAAGTTCGTGACGATTTCCTGGTGGTGCTCCTGATGGACCGACGCGGCAATGACGAACGCGTCGAAGGGTCCGAGCTTCAAATCGGATGCGAGCGCTGCGCTATCTTGCAGCTCGACTTGGTGCCCGCGCTCGCGAATATGCGTTGTCGTCCGTGCGGCAATTTTCCGCGTCTGCCCTTCGGTCGTTCCATAGACAATCAGGATATTCACGATATCCCTCCGAAAACAGCGCCCACGTCGGTTGCCGAGAGGACGACCCGGCGAGAGTCATGGAGTAGGCTCTGCTAACTACTGGCGATCGCGGCGTCTGCGCAATCTTCCTCGACCGTCAGGAAACCGATCTAACCTCGATCCGCTTTGCCGCTGCCTCCGGAGCTCTCGGGATGGCGAGGTGAAGCACACCGTCCTTCATGTTAGCCTCAATTCCATCGATGTCGAAATCCCCGGAGAGAGTGAACTGCCGCTCGAAATCGCCGACCTCATACTCGCGATAGGCCTGGCTGTAGCCCTCGGGCGTATCCTCTTCGACGCGGCCATAGATCGACAGCACCCGCTTCTCCAACGTGACCTCCAAACCCTCCGGGCTGACGCCGGGCAGATCCGCAACGACGACAAGGCCCATTTCAGTTTCGTAGATGTCAACCCGTGGTACGAAGACCAGCTTCTCATGGGTCCGTTCGCCCGCGTCCTGCTCCGCGGACAACTTGCCCTCCAACTCCGGTTGGCTAGTCGGCGTGGCCCTGGACTGCTTGCTCCCCTTCGTTCCCGCACTCGTGGTCTCTCGCTTAGCCATGACCCGGCTCCTTGCTCGCCTTCACGTTAATGCGCTTGGGCTTGTCCTCTTCGGCCCGAGGAAGATCCAGAGTTAGTACGCCATTGACGAGATCCGCTTCAACCTTGTTCGGGTCGACCACAAACGGCAATGACACGGTCCGCACAAACCGGCCTTGACGACGCTCACGCCGGTGGTATCCCCGCCGGGCTTCCTCAGTTTCGGTTTGCCGCTCTCCGCTGAGCGTAACGGAATCTCTGTGAATCAAGATGTCCAAGTCTTGTGATCTTACCCCAGGCAGTTCGGCGGTGATGATGACGCCGTCCTGGTTTACGAAGGCATTCACCGCCGGGAATTCCCGTCGGCTCACTTCGTCTTGGAGGCGGCGTATGTTGCGGAAAGGATCTGCGCCGAATAGCATTCGTGCGATCATTGTCTCCTCCTCGGAAAGCCGCGCCGCAAGGCCCTCGGGTTCCCTCGATGTACAGCAGGGCCATCCCCGCTCTTCACCGCCCAATCGGCGGTGCGCCATAGAGCGACGAGTACCGAGCCCGCGGCTCCCACCTTCCAGCTCTGAACTTAACTCCAGAGTCGCCTAGGTGGTGCCGCAGGTTCGCCCATCATGTTTCACTGGCAATCTGGTTTACCTGCCTGGGTTCCCATTCGCTTGAACGATTCTCCATGGTGTATGGCCAGTTTGTCTCCGCATGACGATGAAGAAGAATGCACCGATGGCACTTTGTTGCTTTGATCTGAATCAATTCGAACAGCTCATTGGATGGTCCGCCCCCAATCCCCTTTCTAGTTCGAAGCTGATCGACGACCCGCAATTTGCCGTCCTTGTACAAACCATTGCCGATCTGACCGATGCCGATTTGGGTTCTCGGGGCCAATAGTCAAAGTAGAACTCCCGACCCAGTCGGAGGTTGCTGCCAGCGCGCGTTGCCGCCGGCCACTGTCTGTACCGATGCGCCTCTCGCGTCCTGGGCGCCGCCTGTGGCGTTAGCGCCCGCCAGGCTCAACCTTTTGGGAGCATTCTCGTTAGAATTGCATCGCGGCGGATGAAGTGATGATAGAGCGCGGCTGCGGCGTGTAAGCCGGTCGCGATTAATATCCCATTAGCGCATCACGAGTGAAGTTCTCGAATCGTGCGAGCCGTAGTTCGGGTGCAAATGGTGCCGGCACTGTGAAGAGGCCGAAGAAGCTCAAGCCCATCACCTCTAAACCAAGTCAAAAGGATGCCGAGGACAGGGATCGGGATCAGCAGCGCATAGAGCACAAAGTGGCCGATCTTGACTGCGGTCCTCTCGGGCGCCGACATTTCGTCTGGAAGACCGGGCGATCCTCTTAGTTAGGCCACGGAGAACAACCCGCCAAAGCAGCAGCCCGGCCAGCAGAAGACCAAACGAAATATGCAGCCGCCAGATGATGGCATCGACTGTAGGGTCGCCACGCGGCAACAGGTTCTCGCCGTAGGTTAGTGCGGAAAGCAAGAGGACGAGCACGAAGAGAACCCAGTGCAAAAACTTCTGGGTCGACGTGTATGCGGCAGAGGTCATTCGACGAGGCCACCTGTTAAAAGAATATCTCCCTCTTCGGTTGGCTTGCCGGCAGACTTATGGCCGCCAAATTACGAATTGGTAATATGCCTCCAGTGGGCGGACCGACAATAGGGGTTGCGGGCCATGCCCTACGCCGCTCGCTTCTCAGCCATGCTCGCTTGAGTCGCCTGCCATTCCTGCCAAGTTTGCTCCGCTGTGGCCCGGTATCCGGCTGGCGTAGGCGCCGAGCGACTGGCCTACGAACAGACCCATCTCGAAGCCCGTCTGGAACAGGTGAAAACTGTCAGGGCAGCAACTGAAAAACTCTATGCTAAGTGATGAGCAAAAAGCACGCGGCCGACGAGATTTTTCTGCCCATGATGGGCATGGGCTTGGGACGTTCAGGCGATTTCGGTCCTGGAATGATGTTCAGATAGCCCTATTCGCATCTGGCCGCTGACATCTTCTTAGAGCGCGGGGTATGACGTCCATCGTGCGAGCCGCGTTGATCTGCGCCAAGATTCAGCCTCAAAGCGTCTCAGGCGAATCCCTGCCGGCGTTCGAAGTCCCGCCCCGGATCGGACGACTAACCACCAAGACATGCTGGCCAAAAGTTGATTGGCTCAATGCACGAACCAGATCTGTAAATGGCGGTACGTCGCCTGAAGACGCCGCCTCAGGTTTTATGCTGGCGCACCACCGCAGCCGTAGATGCCGAAGTCGCCCGAGGACAACACGAATGCGCTTGCCACAACAGCCTCCAGTGCTGTCCCGGCCAAGCTCTACGCAGTTTCCCGTAGGGACATAACCGAATTTCGCGCCCCGCGGATTCGCGCAATTGCTGTGTCACGGATCAACCGGGGAAACAGCCATGCATGCCTATGCGACCTCCAGAATTGCACTGCCGTCACACTCCACCCAGCCGACCCTGCCAGCGCGGTTCGACTCCACACCACTGCAACCGGTCAGTTTTTTTCCGGCCGGTACGGAAATCTATGCCCAAGGTGAAAAGGCCGGAGCCGTCTACCAGGTCGAGTTCGGCGCCGTTCGTGTCTACCGCCTGCTTGCCGACGGCCGCAGGCAGATAAGCGCATTCCACTTGGCTGGAGAGACATTCGGCTTCGAAGCCGACACGACGCATCACTTCTTCGCCGAGGCCATCAACGCCACGGGCATCCGCGTCTTCCGGGTCGCCACGGGCGCGGATGTTTCCCGTCAGTTGCTGCCGCTGGCGCTCAAGGGGTTGACTAGGGCGCAGGAGCATCTGCTGGTTCTTGGCCGTCAGAATGCCATCGAACGCGTCGCTGCGTTCCTGGTCGATCTGGCCGAGCGACAGGGTGGGTTGCGGCAGGTCGAGTTGCCGATGTCGCGTATGGACATCGGCGACTATCTCGGCCTGACCATCGAGACTGTATCGCGGGTCTTCACCCGTTTGAAGGACCAGGGCGTCATCCGCCTTCTCAGCCTGCGCAGCATCGAAATCGTCAAGCACGAAGCGCTTCACAATATGAGCGAATGATACCGACTCCAGACGGCTCATGAGGCCGCTGACCAGAGACGACGGAGGCACCGCGACTATGCAAATCAATGCTACCCTTGCCACACACACCGGATTCCGCTTCAAAGTGCGCCGCGCGCGCCCCGAAGATGAGCCTGCCCTGGCCGAGTTCTTCACCCATGTGACGCCGGAAGACCTGCGCTTTCGCTTTCTCGGCGGGGTGAAGGAGGTTTCCCATGAGCGGCTGGTGGCGATGACGCGTTCCGATGACTCCCATATCCATAATTTTCTTGCGTTCTCGATCGACGGAATGCTGATCGCGGTTGCGACACTGGCATGCGATCCGGCCGATCGCGCAGGCGAGGTCGCGATCTGCATTCGCGCGGATCGCAAGCACCTGGGCGTCGGGTGGGAACTTCTCGCCTATATCGCAAAATATGCCGAAGGGATTGGACTTGAGACCATCGAGTCGATCGAGAACCGCGAAAACCGTTCGGCCATTGAGCTCGAACGCGACATGGGGTTCACCGTCACGACCTACCCCGACGACCCGACACTTGTTTTGGTTCACCGGCGGCTCGGAAAACAGCTCTGACCACGGCAGTCAAGTGGCACAGGCAAATCCCGGCTTCCGGTGACAGAACCGCGGAGGCCGTTGTCCCGATGCTCGGATTGGCGAGTAGTGATATGGACACAGATCACAAACTATATGAGATAACAGTCCAAATCGGTTCCCTGACGCGCCTATTCAATTCTTTCGACCCAACGCCTTTCCGGGAACGAGACTTGGACCGCGAGGCCGAAAGCTTCATCGTTGAATGGGCGCAAGAAGCACCGCACAGCGCGCCGATCCTCATCGCGGTTGAACTGCCAAAGAGCGAGCAGGACCAGGAAGCGGCGCAGATGCTTGCAGACGCGGTGCGCTACAACTTCACCGGCAGGTCGGCCCAGGCAACGCGGGAGCTCCATGAACTTCTGAGAATAGGGCGGCACGCAATGCTCGTGGGCTTGCCCATACTGGCGCTCAGTCTCATCGCAGGTCAGCTGATCGGCTATAGCTCGGCGGCTGCGGGTCCGGCGAGGGTCATCGGTGAGAGTCTCCTGATACTGGGCTGGGTGGCCAATTGGCGGCCATTGGAGATATTCCTGTATGAGTGGTGGCCAATAGTGCGACGACGAACCCTTTACAGGCGACTTGCCGAAGCAAAGGTCGAAATCCGCTGGACAGAAGGCGACCTCACCAGCGACGAGGAGAACGGCCGGATGCGGGCCGCCTGACGATCTCGGCGGGATCAACGGCGCCGGCGAACCGGAAATTTAGCAGCAACGAAGCCACCCAGGCGCCTAAGCGCCGTGCGCCGTCGAGTGGGTAGAATCAGGAACAAAGTTTAGGAGCTGAGGAGCCCATCTCCCCCGGGGAACGGGTAGCGGAAGGAAATCCAATCCTGCTCACTCAAGATGAAACCCTGAACCGTCGAACGTAAGACAGCGTCCCGTGATAAGGGGAATTTTGAGGACGGGTCCCTCGTCACAGCGACCTTGTACCGGCGGCCCCGCGACACATGAATGTCCCTTCAGGATGGACTGCCAGATCGTGGGAAAGTCCACACCGTTGCCTCGCGTCATGTTGCATTCCCTGACAAGCCTGGATACGACGTCGGCCATCCGCGGAACCTCTTCGATAAACCGCTGATTCTATTGCTATAACTCAGGGCATCGGTATTTGATCCAAATCAAATGACCAGAGATTGCCAGCCCAATGAGTCTCGCCTGCCTGTTGGAAGGCGGTCGGCGCCGCGGCTGTTGAAACCCTGTTGCACCCGATCAGGTTTTCAGTCTTTCCCGCCAGAAATACTTAAGGAACTCGAGACAGACCAACACCGTAAGTCCGGCCGAAAACGCCACGGCGATATCGCCCGGATGTAGCGGCCCGAACCGGAAGAGCTCGCTGGCAAGCGGCCAAAACAGTGTCAAAGCAAGCGCCGCAGCCACCATTCCAACGGCAACACCAAGCGATCGATTTGGCCGGAACAAGGCAAGTAGCAAGGACCGGCTGAACGTGCGGTTGACGAAAATCAGGCCAACGATCGTCAACACGAGCGAGAAGAATGTCAGGGCGCGAATTTCGTTCTCAGGCATCTCCCCTCGCAGGGCGAGAATAAAGACAGCAGCGACAAGAGCGAACGCCATCATGCCCTGGACAAGGCTCCAGGCTATCAACGATCGCGAGAACAGCGCCGCGTCCGGATCTCGCGGAGGGCGCTTCATGATGTCGTCCTCCTCGGTTTCCGCTTCGAAGACCAGAGAACAGACCGGATCGATCACCATCTCCAGAAAGGCAATGTGGATTGGCCCGAACAGGATGGGCAGGCCAAACAGCAAGGGAAGAAGGGCCAGCCCGGCGATCGGCACGTGCACGGCAAGGATGAAGCCCATGGCCTTGCGCAAATTGTCGTAGATGCGGCGGCCAAGCCGTATGGCTTTGACGATCGAGCCAAAGTCGTCGTCGAGGAGGACGATCGAGGACGCCTCCCGCGCAACGTCGGTTCCGCGGCCGCCCATGGCAATGCCGATGTTAGCCGCCTTCAGCGAGGGGGCGTCGTTGACGCCGTCTCCCGTCATCGCGACAATCTCGCCGTTGGCCTTCAGCGCCCTGACGATCGCCAGCTTCTGCTCGGGCATGATGCGGGCAAACACCGTTGCGGTTTTCACCTGATCGGCCAGCGCCGCGTCGTCCAGACTCTTGAGTCTCTCACCCGTGACGACATTGTCGACTTTGAGCCCCGCCTGACTTGCGATCGCTCTGGCCGTCGCCGGATAGTCGCCGGTGATCATGATCACCTTGATCCCAGCGGAACGGCAATCAGTCACGGCATTCGGAACACCGGCGCGCAATGGATCGGCCAGGCCAACGAGGCCCATGAACTCGAAATCGAAACCCGTCTGGTGATCCGGCAAACGATCGACGTCATGACGGGCGCGCGCCAGCCCCAGGACGCGCAATCCCTCGGCCGCCATCGCATCCACGGCTGATCTGACCGATCCGAGACGATCGGCAGCCAGCCTGCAGAGTGACGCTATGGCCTCAGGCGAACCCTTCGCGGCGATCAGGCAGTTGCTGCTGCCTGGCGAAGGCCGCCAGGCGTTCGACATGGCCAGCAGTTCGGGATGAAGCCCATAGGCGCGCACCAGTTTCCGGTGAGCCCGGTCCGGGTCTTCGCGGCCGGGCAATCGCTCGCCGGCAAGGGTGTGAAACGCCCTTTCCATCGGATCGAACGGAAACTCGGCACTGGCAAGAACGCCAAGTTCGACCAGATCGCCAAATGCCGCCGGCACCGCCATGTTCGGAGCATCAGGCAGACGAAGCAGCTCGCCGTCTGCAGTTCGCAATTCTGCGATCGTCATTCGGTTTTCGGTCAGCGTTCCAGTCTTGTCGGTGCACAGGACCGTCGCCGAGCCAAGCGTTTCGATCGCCGCCGCACGGCGCGTGAGCACGCGCGCCTGCGATATGCGCCAGGCACCCATTGCCATGAAGATCGTCAGCACCATCGGAAACTCTTCGGGCAGCATCGACATACCGAGCGCGATGCCAGCCAGCACCGCATCGAGCCATCCGCCGCGCAAAAGGCCATACAGGACGACCGCGGCAATACTGACGGCCCCGCCCACCAGCGCAAAGATGCCGACCAGCCTTTTGGTTTGCTGCTGCAGGCGGGGCGCTTCGGTCTCCATGGTGCTGAGCGATTGGCCGATCGCACCGATTTCGCTGTTGGCGCCGGTTGCCAGAACTTCGCCAATGCCCGAACCGCGAACGACCAGCGATCCCGAGAACGCGAAAGGCAGGTCGTCACCACCGGGTCTGCGCTCGACAGGCAGGTTGGCGGCTCTTGCCGCGATCTTGCGCACCGGGACGGATTCGCCAGTCAGCAGGGACTCATCGGTCTGGAGGTCCTGGCTTTGGATCAGCCTGAGATCGGCCGGCACCCGGTCGCCTTCGGCCAGCACCACCAGATCGCCGCGCACCACCTCGCGACCGGCAATACGCTTACGTTCACCGTCGCGTATCACCAGGGCCCGCGGACTTGTAAGATCGCGCAACGCCTCCAGCACACGTTCCGTGCGGGCTTCCTGCACAATCGTGATCGCCACCGACAATGTCGCAAAGACGAGCAGGATCAGCGCCTCCTGCAGATCGCCGAGAGCCAGATAGACGGCGCCTCCACCCAGCAGCAGAGCAAGCATTGGTTCGCGAATGACCTCGAAGGCGATACGCAACGGCGTGCGCCGGTTCGATCTGGGTAGTTCGTTGAAGCCTTCGGCGACGAGCCTCGCCTGTGCTTCGGCCGCGGTGAGGCCTGGCGGCGGAAACGTCGTCACTGCTGATTGAGGCAAGCCGGCGTTCTCGCGCCCCTGGCGCGTGCGCTCCTGTGTTTCCTGTCCGACAAGAACTGACATCAGTTTGCGCGCTCAGGTGACGCGCGATTGAGCCGGTGCAGCTCGGCGGCCACGGCCCTCTCCTCATCCGTGGGAATCACCAGGACCTCGACCCTGGAGCCGGCAAGGCTGATGATTTCGTCGCCGCGCTGGTTGCGGTCCTTGTCTATGGCTACTCCGAGCCAACCGGCAAAGGCTCCGACCTTTGCCCGGATCGGCGGCGCATTTTCGCCGATACCGGCCGTGAAGACCAGGCGATCAAGCCCTCCCAGGGCAGCGGCCAGCGACCCGATCTCGCGCCCGATGCGATAGACGAATAGAGCGATGGCCTCGGCAGCAGCAGGTTCCTCCGAACCGACCAGCGTCCGCATGTCACCGGATATTCCGGACACACCGAGCAGGCCGGATTTCTCGTACAGAAGCGCGGCCAGCTCGTCGGTCGGCAGCTTCCGATCCTGCAGCAGATGGAGGATGACCCCCGGGTCGAGCGCACCGCAACGCGTGCTCATGACAAGCCCGTCCAGCGTCGACAACCCCATCGTCGTGGCGACACTCCGTCCGGCGTCCATGGCGCACAGGCTGGCACCGCTGCCGAGATGCGCGACGATCGCACGGCCGCCGGCACCCGCGCCGTAGCGCTCGCGCAGCTTGGAAGCGATATGGCTATAAGACAGGCCGTGAAAGCCATAGGAAACGATGCCCGCCTCGGTCAACTCGCGCGGCAGCCCATAGATCTTGGCAAGCTCCGGTCGGGCCGAATGGAATGCCGTGTCGAAGCATCCGATCTGAAGGGCCTGCGGCAGGAGCTCGGCGGCCAGCGCGACAATTTCGAGATTGATCCTTTGATGGATTGGCGCCAGCGGCTCGAGCAGCCGCAATGCCTCGAGCGTGTGCCCATCGAGCAGCGTCGCTTCGGTGAAGTCGCGGCCGCCATGGACGATCCTGTGCCCGACCCTGTCGATGCGGCGAAGGAGATCACGATCGGCGAGCAGCGAAGCGACCGCCGCGAATGCCTTGGCGACATCGATCGGTCCGTCAGCCAGGCTCCTGTCGATTTCAGGAGATCCGGCCGCAGCCGCGACGTGCAAGCGCGGATGCTGCCCGAGCGACGAGACGTTGCCGCGCAGCAGCACGGGAAGCTCGGCGCTTGCCTCGAAGACAGCGAATTTCAGGCTCGATGACCCGCCGTTCAGGACAAGGATCGCATCGGTCATGCAGCCATCCGATCCCGTGCCATTGCGATGCGCCGAAGGCCGCTCATCGGCTCATTCAGCAGGTTTTGGCGTTGCATCCGGCCCCTACTCCCATTTCCAGCCAAGGATCTCCGGCATATCCTGCCCATGAGCCCGAATATAGGCTCGATGCTCAAGCAGCTTACCCTCCATTGCCTGGATCAGGCTGATACTGGCGCCTTTGACCTTTGGCAGGCGGTCGAGGACGCTTTGGACGAGATGGTATCGATCGAGGCCATTCAGCACCGTCATGTCGAATGGCGTCGTCGTCGTGCCCTCCTCGTTGTATCCGCGCACATGGATGTTGTCGTGATTGGCGCGCCGGTAGGTCAGGCGATGGATGGTCCAGGGATAGCCGTGATAGGCGAAGATGACCGGCTTTTCCGTGGTAAACAGGGCGTCGAATTCGCGATCCGACAACCCATGTGGGTGATGTTCCCTGGGCTGCAGGGTCATCAGGTCGACCACGTTGACCACCCTGATCCTGAGCTCAGGAACGTGGTGCCTGAGGATCTGCACGGCGGCCAGCGTTTCGAGCGTCGGAACGTCGCCGGCGCAAGCCATCACGACGTCCGGCTCGTCGCCATTCTCGGTCGACGCCCAGTCCCAGATACCGATCCCTGTCCTGCAATGGACGACGGCCTTGTCCATCGACAGCCATTGCCATGACGGCGGCTTGCCGGCGACGATGACGTTGATGCGGTTCCATGTCCGCAGCACGTGATCGGTCACGCAAAGCAAGGTGTTGGCATCCGGCGGCAGATAGACGCGCACGATGTCGGCCTTCTTGTTGAGGGCAACATCGATGAAGCCGGGATCCTGATGGCTGAAGCCATTGTGCTCCTGATGCCAGACATGGCTCGACAGCAGATAGTTCAGCGACGCAATCGGCCGCCGCCACGGAATGTCGCGGCAGGCATCCAGCCATTTCGCATGCTGGTTGAACATGGAATCGACGATGTGGATGAATGCTTCGTAGCAGGAGAACAGGCCGTGCCGCCCGGTCAGCAGGTAGCCTTCAAGCCAGCCCTGGCAGGTGTGTTCCGAGAGGATTTCCAGGACCCTGCCGTCGCGGCCGAGATGAACGTCCTCGGGCAGGATCGTTTCCATCCAGGCGCGCTCGGTGACTTCGAACACGTCCTGAAGCCGGTTCGAGGCTGTCTCATCCGGACCGACGATGCGGAAGTTCTTCGCCGCAACATTCAGCTCCATAACGGCGCGCAGGAACTTGCCCATTGTCCGCGTTGACTCGGCCTTCACCGCTCCCGGCCGCTCGACGGAAACGGCATGGTCCCGTAGACTGGGCAGATCAAGGGAGCGGCGCAGCAAGCCGCCATTGGCATGCGGGTTGGCGCCCATTCGCCGCGCGGCTTGCGGCGTGGTGGCGCGGATCGCGGCGACGGGAGCACCAGCGCCATCGAACAACTCTTCCGGCCGGTAGCTTCTCAGCCACTCCTCGAGCAGCTTCAGATGCGCCGGATTTTCCGCAAGGCCCGACAAGGGAACCTGGTGCGGGCGCCAGAAGCCTTCTGTCTTCAGCCCGTCGACCTCTTTCGGCCCAGTCCAGCCCTTGGGGCTGCGCAGCACGATCATCGGCCATTTTGGTCGCGCCGTCGGTGCTGCGGAACCTGCACGGGCGGCATGCTGGATCGCGCGGATGCGATCGAGCGCGTCGTCAAGCACGATTGCCATCCGCTCGTGCATCAACGCTGGGTCATGGCCCTCGACAAACAGTGGCTCATAGCCATAACCGACGAACAGGGCGCGCAGTTCGTCTTCGGGGATACGGGCCAGGATTGTCGGATTGGCGATCTTGTAACCGTTCAGATGCAGGATCGGCAGAACCGCGCCATCGCGCGCCGGGTTGAGGAACTTGTTGGAATGCCATGCGGTGGCAAGCGGCCCGGTTTCGGCCTCCCCGTCGCCGACGACGCAGGCGACGACAAGGTCCGGATTGTCGAAGGCCGCGCCAAAGGCATGCGAGAGCGCGTAGCCCAATTCGCCGCCCTCGTGGATCGAGCCGGGCACGTCGGGTGCGGCATGGCTCGGGATGCCACCCGGAAACGAGAACTGCCGGAACAGCTTGCGCATCCCCTGCTCATCCATCGATATGTCCGGATTGAATTCACTATAGATGCCCTCGAGATAGGTGTTCGCCACCATAGCCGGGCCGCCGTGGCCAGGACCGCAAACATAGATCACATTCGCGTCCCTGAGCCTGATTACGCGATTGAGGTGCGCATAGATGAAACTCAATCCCGGCGACGTTCCCCAGTGGCCGAGCAGGCGCGGCTTGACATGCTCCAGCCGCAATGGCTCGCGTAGCAGCGGGTTGTCGAGCAGGTAAATCTGGCCAATCGTCAGATAGTTCGCAGCGCGCCAATAGGCATCGATATCGTGCAGCTCCTGGTCTGATAGAAGGCCACCGGACGCTGGGATTGTCGTATGGTCGGTCATGTTTGACTCCGTTGCCTGTTGGCGACCGTCGCCGGATCGCGACTTGCGCCTCTGTTCGTCGGTCTGTCGAATGGACACAAACGCGTTGGTACGCTTGCAGTTCATCGCTTCGCGGCCTCTATGCGTCATTGTTCTCGAGCGCCCGGCGCATGCGCCTGATCACCGCTGCGCGACCCCGCTCGTCGGCTGCGGCACCGACCGCCTCGTTGATGTCCAGGAGAAGTTTTGAAAGGTCGTTGTGCCAGTCGAGGCGGGCAATTTTTTCCGGTCTCAGACGGCGCGGCTCGTTGAGCTCGACTGGCAAACTGCCACTGAGTGTCAATTGGAAGGCATCATCCAGCCGCGGCATGATGATCCTGTCGTCAGGGACCGTCGATCGCAACCGCTTGCTGAAGCCGCGTAGCCCCTCTTCCTCGCCATGGGTCAGGAACACCACCTGCTTTACCGGACTTCTGGCCTCGACCCAGGCGACCAGTTCGGCAGCGTCGGCATGGCCGGAATAAAGGTCGAACAGGCTGATATGCGCCTTGACCTCGACCTCTTCACCCTGGATGCGCACGCGCCGCGCCCCGTCGAGCAGTACCCTGCCGAGCGACCCCTGGGCCTGGTACCCGGCGATCATCACCGTGGCATTCCGGCGCCAGAGATTGGCCTTGAGGTGATGGCGGATTCGCCCCGCATCGCACATGCCACTGGCGGCGATCACCACGAAGAAGCCGGTCAGGCGATTGATCGCCTTGCTCTGTTCCACCGTCTCGGTGAAGCGCAGTTCCTTCGAGCTGAGGGCCTGGCGCAAGACGTCGCCCTGTTCGATATCGTCGGCGTGCCGTTCGAAAACTGCACTGGCGCGTGTGGCCAGCGGCGAGTCTACGAAGACCGGCGCCGTCGGCACGGCACCCGTCTGCATGAGCAGGTGGAGGTCGACCAGCAGTTCCTGCGTCCGCTCAACCGCGAAGGAGGGAATGATCAGCGGGCCGCTGGCCGCGGCAGCGCCACGAACGATGTCGCAGAGCAGGGATCGCCGCTGTTCGGGCGAAACATTCGGCCGGTCCCGATCGCCATATGTCGATTCGCAGATGAGATAGTCGACACCGGCCGGACCTTCCGGATCGGTCTGAAGCAGCTTGTGGCCAGGCCCGATATCGCCTGAAAACAAAATGCGCATCGGTGTCTTCTGATGATCCAGATCGATCTCGAGTTCGACCGAGGCGGAGCCGAGCAAATGGCCGGCGTTCCAGAAGCGTGCCCGAAGGCCATCGGCGACCTCAATCCATTCGCCGTATTCCAGAGCCCGGAACAAGGTCATGCAGGCAGCCGCATCCTGAAGGCTATAAATCGGCTCGACTAGCGGCCGTCCGCGCTGCGCATTGCGGCGGTTCAGTTGCTCGACCTCCATTTCCTGGATATGCGCCGCGTCCAACAGCATCACCGAGCAGAGATCGATTGTGGCGCGGGTCGTATGGATCGGGCCGGAAAAGCCGTGCTTGACCAACTTCGGCAAGAGCCCGCTGTGGTCGATATGCGCATGCGTCAGGATGACAGCGTCAATCGCGTTCGGCGGGAACGGGCCATAGTTCAGTTCCCGCTCCGACTTCGATCCCTGGAACAGGCCGCAGTCGACGAGAACCCGCCAGCGAGGCGTTTCGATCTCATAGCAGGAGCCGGTAACGCCGTGGGCCGCGCCATGGAAGCGCAGAACCGGATCCATGCCGCGACCGCCTTGCATGCCGTCGCGACCTAGTGCGAGAGCAGGACAGGCAGGCGCAGATCCGCGAGAACACCCTCGGTTGCGCCGCCGAGCACGAAGTCCCTGACACGCGAATGACCGTATCCACCCATGACCAGCAGCTTGCCGCCGATCTTGATGGCATGCTCCTGGAGAGCGCCGGCGATCGAAAGGTTACCGGCCTGGATCGAAGAGGTTTTGACCGTCAGCCCGCGTGTCCTCAGGCCCTCGGCAAGGCGTTCACCGATGTCTTTTCCAGGCAGCGGCTTTTCGTCGGTCACACTGACGACCGTCACCTTGGAAGCGCGCTCCAGGAACGGACGCGCGTCGGCGACGGCCCGCGCCGCCACACGGCTGCCGTCCCAGGCGATGACGACATGATCAAGCGCACCGATATTCGTGGAGTCAGGAAGAAGCAAGGTCGATCGACCCGAACCGAACACGATCGCCTCGGCTGTCATTCGCGACGTCTGGTTGTCCGACGTCCATCCGACCAGGCAGATATCGAAATAGCGGCACTGCGCGGCCGCGGTCTCCCCGATCAATGCCGGCAGTGCCGTCATCTCTTGCGTCGTCAAGCTCACACCGCCCTGCAAGGCTTCCTTTGCAACCGTTTCCAGCAGGTTCTTGCCGAACTTGCGACTCGTCGCTTCGGCCTCCCGGATCTTGTAAGGAAGATCGAGCAGGTAGCTCGATAGAGCGTTTGAAATGTCGGGAATGTCGACATTGATGGCGACCGCGTGCAGCGTCGCTCCAATGTACTTGGCGACTGCGACTGCATTCGATGCGATCTTTGGTGTGTTCGCCTCCGGGTATGTCGCCAGGGAGAGGGATGCCATAAGCTTCATCAGATTTCGCCTCCTTTGTGACAGGGTCGAGCCACCGTCATGCCCGCGCTTGCGACATCTATGGAGGTAGTTGACGGCGCGAGCATTGATCCACCGCAAATGCTGCGATCGGTGGGGCCGAGGAATAAAGTTGCGCACGCTCGTTCGCTAAGTCCGCTTAGCGCCGCCAAATGCTGATATTCAGCATTGCCAAGACCGGTCTTGGCGTCTTCCGGACATTCGGTCTGCGTCTGCTGAATCAAAGGCCGAAGTCGAGCAATGTCGGCTGATGCACCCTTGGGCGTCCCTCAATAATCCATTTCACCGCCCGATAGCTGACGTTGGTGACAACCAGCGCCGATGACTCCCAGCGCCCGTACATCGCAGCAGCGGCAACCAGTACTGATGCCCGGATCAGCCATTGCGGCCGTTTGCGGGCCATCTGCGTTGATGTGCGTCAATGCCAGGTGATCCACGGCCCCTACTATCGTCATGGGCGGCAGTGACTTTGGAGACAACCGATGAACGAAGAGGTCAGAAACAAGATCCTGACGCTGTTGGATCAGCACCGGATCATGACAATTGCAACGCTGAGGCCGGACGGCTGGCCACAGGCGACGACCGTCGGCTACGTGAACGAAGGCCTTACGCTCTACTTCCTCTGCGGTCTGGATAGCCAGAAGGCGGCGAATCTGGCGCGAGATGATCGCGTGTCCTTGACCATTGATCACGACACGCCTCAGGTTATGGAAATCACCGGACTTTCCATGGCGGCGCGCACGCAGCCGGTGGCAGACCGGGCCGAAGCAGAAAAGGTCCTGCGGATGCTGCCGCTGAAGTATCCGGAGCAAGTCTCGCTCCCAGGCCCGATGCCGACTCCGGAGCAGGTCCGCATATTGCGCGTGATGCCTACAGTCATCTCCGTGCTCGATTACTCCAAGGGGTTTGGCCACACGGATCTCGTCACCTGCTGAGCGCTCAGCCAGGCCGGCAAATCGAACCTATGTGCCAACCGCCGCGCCCTCTTTGAGCTGAGACAATGCGCAATCGCTCATGGGTGTTCCTTGGCGTGGCCTGGGCAAGGAGGCTCCACCATGCTGCCGTTTACGAAGGAACAGTTTTTGGCAGTCTTCGCGTCCTACAATGTGTCCGTATGGCCCGCGCAAATAGTGGCCTATATTGTCGGTGTGGGTCTCGTCGTACTCTTGTTTTGGCCTTCGACGCGATCGGGACGCCTCATCGCGGCAGGGCTTGCTCTGATGTGGCTGTCGACGGGTGTCGCCTATCATGGGGCATTCTTCTCGACCATCAACACGGCGGCCTTCGGGTTCGGAGCGCTCTTCGTTATTGAGTCGGTGCTGTTGGCCTATTTCGGAGTCGTTCGTTCGGACCTGCGTTTCGCTCCACCGGCTGATGCCCTAGGCTGGCTTGGCGCGACATTTGTCGCCTACTCGGGCATACTTTACCCGTTCCTTGGAATGTGGAGCGGATATGCATATCCGGAGATGCCCCCATGTTCGGCATAACGCCCTGTCCGGTAGCGCTCTTCGCCTTCGGGATGCTGCTTTTGACGACCTCGCGCGTATCGGTGTGGCTACTGATTGTCCCTCTGGTCTGGTCCCTGATCGGCGGGAGTGCCGCGTTCGCTCTTTCGATCGTGCAGGACTGGGTCCTCCTCGTTTCCGGCATAATCGTTGTGCCGCTGATCGTGCTCCGTGACCGACGCCGAACGGCCCACAAGATGTCTCACTTCAACGACCGAAATACCGGCATTTTTTGATTGAAGCACCATGTTGGCCGTGCCTCTTCCACCCGGAAACGCGACGACGAGATCGGGAGTGCCTTCATCTAGCATTTGCTTGTTTCGGATCGGCCCCGCTGCGCGGCGATGAGTTTCCCAATCGGCTGGGAAAGCCCTCACGGGGATTTGTCGGCTCTCGGCCCAAGCTCCCGCCAGACGGTCAGCACCATTAGCATCCCCATGAACGACTATCGAGAAATGGCGCTCCCCATTCAACCGATCAAGCACTTGGTACAACAGGCTGCGCTCTCTCGCAGCCTTGTTTAGGTCGAAGTTGCTTTGCAGATCTGTGGTGCCCTCGGGAAGGACTCCGAATCCGCGACCTCCACACACAAGAACGATCATCGGGCCTCCCAAAAGTTCGCGTACAGACGCATCGGTCACTCATTCTCAGTTGGACTTCGGTCGTATCGCGTTGCCCATTATCTCTGCGAAGAACTCTTCAATTGTGTCAGCCGTAGGTTGCCCATATTTGACGTTGAAGGCATTCACTTTGACATGCTTGCCGATGAGTTCGAGAAGCCGGCCTCGATCACTGAGTTTGATTTTGGTGACGCGCCCGACAACGATCTTCTTGCCGCTTTTGCCACGTTCGTAGCGCTCCTCTGACTCGATGCCTCGGATAAGACCTTGGCGCCAAACGAGAGGCCAGGCGTGAATGGGCTTTATCGTCCCATTTAGATCGAAAATGTCCGCCAAATCAGCATCCGCCTGCGCCCTCAAGCTCACCAGCAAGGCGTCTGAGCCGAACTGGACTCGCTCAGAGCGTTCAAATTTCAATTGTTCAACTAGGGCGGCTACACCCGCGTGTTTGAGTAGATCACTGCCTTCGGCATCGGCCCGTTTCGCCGAATAGCCGGCCCGGATCGCGGCCTGGGTCGCGTTCAAATCCACGAGATACTCGTGCGCAAACAGTCGCTGCCTCTCGGTAAGTTTTTTCATAACCCAACTTTTCCCAACTTTTTGTACCAGGCCCATCCGGGCATGCATTCCCCGACACCCCGGCATTTGCGAGCCCGTCGGTTGACAGTTCACTTCATGAGAAAGCATGCCTTTTCAAATTTTTTGGCCCGTTCGCGTGCTGAGCAGCATGGTCCTGCATTGCTCGCAGGGTTCCTTCGAAAGCCCGCAATCCGGCTGGCCCGCCTGCCGGAAAGTAGCCCACTTGCCGATCGCCAAGGGACGAAAACCACGGCCAGCCGCGCCTCTGGTGTTCGGCCTCCCAAGCAGTCCAGAGTGGCGTTTCTATGCGAACTTGTTCAAACGACGACACGACGGTTTCCAGCTGAAGCATGTCTCCGGGAAGGGGCGTTCCGGAACCGTTGTCGGCCTGACTATCCATGAGATTGACCCTCGGCCAGCCGTAGCGCGCCTGATGTGCCAAACGCTCGTGATGGCTAGTGGCACCCTCGTCGGCCATCAACTTCTCAAGGAAGGATGTTGGTTTTGGCAACGGTCCTGGCGGTTGAAGTAACCAGTAAAGCCTGATCGCACACCAAACTTTTCCGAAAGGCTGGGGCATTGGTATTGGTGGCGCCTTAACCGCGGACATTGCTGACGCGGGGAGATGCTCCCACTTCCGATCTTTGAGATAGAGCCCGAGCGCCAATGCTTTGCGCCCACAATAGGCGAGATAGGCAGGTGCTTTCGCCTCTGCCTCAGCTCTCTCCGAATCTGACAATTCCGCGAAGCGCGCTACTGTCCAATCCTTTGACGATTTTGCCCAATGCGGCCATTTCAAGCTATCCGCAAGATGCATAACCCGCGCTTCGAACCTACCTAGATCGTCCGCCAATGGCTCACGCTTTCGCCCATCGTCGCGGGTTCGGCCTCTCTTTTTATGATTAGTTATTGCTTGAGTATCAGTCTTTGCTAGTGCCGCATTTTCCGTCATCGGATCTACCGTCGACGGGTTTTCAGTCTGCGGTAAGGATGCAACACTTTCCAACGTCGCATCGCCGCTGCGCTGAGACCTCGGTTCATCGAAAATAACTAGCCGAAGGGTAGCGAATCGCCCTTCATCACGTGGTTGCTCTTTGTCTGCATATCCTCGCTCGACAAGCTCATTGACCATCCGCCGTGCCTTGTCACGGCCACATCCACCCTTGTTGCAGATGTCACCCATACGGATGGTCCAGTTGTCAGGTTTCGACAGCAGATATCCGAGCAGCCAGCGCGCCTCCATGGAAAGGCGCTTGTCTTCAAACACATGGTTCGGAACGGCTGTGTAGCGCGCATTGCGTGGCCCACGCTTGATCGTAGCTTCTGAACTCACATATCCCTCGTACAGTTTGCCGAGAGACCGTTGGAGCCCATGTGACGCCCGTGGACCGCGCAACAGAAGCCGTCAACCGAGGCTTCGTCGAGCCGTATCAGCCGAAGACCTGTGGTCGTCTGCATACAACATGATGCTACCGCAGCATTCCACCTTGGGGTCCTGTCAGAAGCGCGGGCCGAGGCAAGCAAAACGAGTTTTCCGCTTGCTCCGGCAGCAGAGGAGGTTGCTTTCCAGCCCATCCGAAAATTCCTACGAAAGGTAGAGTGATGGCTCTGGAGCCAATGGCTGCCCCAGTCGCAGACGTCTAAACGGGTTGAGCTAACTTAGGGCGGGCGTTTCCGGGACTTTGGGCAAGCTCCCGAACCGCTCTCAAAAGCCTCAAGTTCGGTCAGCCGCCAGCGTGTGCAACCGGGGCCAATCTTGACAGGCTTGGGGAACTCTTGGCGATCTGAAGCCCAGCGCCAAACGCTGTTCACGGAGATGCGGTAACGCTCCGCGACGTCGTGAACCGAATAGAATATCTCGTGAGATAGCGACATATACGGCCAGGCCCTTGCCGTAGCAAAGCCACAGCAGTTGCCCGCACGTCATGCGCGGAATGAAATCTAATCCCGGACAGTTCCTCGAACCAACGGGTATCCGCCCAGCCCGATCTCGCGCCGTCGTTGACCTATAGAGACTCGAAGCAACCAAGAGCGCGCGCCGGTATCCTTAACCTGTAGAGTCAGACCGGCCACGCCGCCCACAGCGTGCACCCGCATGCTTTCCCGCCAAGCCCTTAGCAGTCCTTATCGCCCGGTCCTCTGTCTGCTGCTCGGCCGGCCCAAAGACAGGCTGAAGGTCGCCGGTCTCGTCGCGGTCGAAGGCGGTGACCACGATCAGCTTGGGGGTCTTGTGCTGTGGGAGGATGTTCTCTGACATGCTCATTGTCTTTCGTTGAACCGCCGCTCAGACGCCAAGAACGCGAGTTTACTCATTGGCAGGACTTGGCGTACTGAGTCGCCCGCTGCACTCGGACCAGTCGCAACGGCACCGGCTATAGGCACCATCGGCAGTTCCCGCTCTGGCGCTTTCTCTTCGGCCTTTAGCTCTGCGATTTCCTCGTCGCGCCTTGTAATTCGGCTTTCCAGATTGGCGACACGCTCGGTCAGCAAGTAGCGGCCGACTAGGAAGCCCCCGCCTCCGAAGAGAACGGCAAACGTCGCAAAGACGGCCGGGTTCGCCAGCACCAGCGCCGAGTTGGCTTCTAGGAAAGCAATAAGGTCATGCATCGGGCAACATCGGCCTCGCGTGAGCGCCCACGGCTATCACCCCAGGACTGGCGGCGTGTCGTCGTAGCTGACATGCACCAGCCCCGGATGCCGGTGAGCGAGGGCGACTATCTGGGTCTCAAGCTCACAGTTGTAGGCCATCAGCGCCTTCACTGTCTCAAGCGGGCTGTCGTAGCGAGCGATGAGTCTCTCGGCTTCGGAGTGCAGTTCCGCCTTGGCCTCGGGGTCCAGATGCATGATGCCCATTTGGTGCCTCCTACCGTGTCGCCCGGCGCGGTGCCGAGAGTGCGTCAAGCTGGTCCTGAAAGCGACCGTTGAGGACAATCATTTCCTTGAGCGCCTTCATGCGTCCCCCTTTTGGAGGGCAATGAACTTGTCCGTGATGGCCTTAAGGGCGGCCTCTTGGCGACTGTCCAGCATGACAATGCGGTCCATGGCAGTGCCCTCCAAGCGTTCCATGGAGACAGTGAACAAAATAGGAACAAAACTGTCAAGAGAAAATTGACCAGAGAAGGAATGAGTTCCTATTTGGATATTCCTAACACTGGTGGAAGACATAAGCGCGGCAGCGAATGGGGCTCAGAAATGCCCAAGAGGTTGGGCAGCTCGTGCGAGTTCAGTGCGGGCTCTGCAACGTCAAGCGCTGGTATCAGCCGGGGGGGACCTGAGGGAAATCTTCGGGGATGTTGAGGCCGAGTTGGTGGGGAGCAAAATGAGTTGCGAGCGGTGCGGCAAGAACGAGTTCATGCACGTTGAGACGCAAAACCCATCAGCGCGAGAACGACAGGGCATTCGGGTTAGGCGGCTTGCCGAAATCAGGATGGTTCGACGCGTGGCCACCGGGAGACTGGAATGTGACCGCCACTGAGGCATTGGACCGCGCCAGCGTCTCGAAGACGGACAGGTCGTCCTGATAGGCGAAATCGCCCGACACGACGATGTAGCGGAGTCCGGCATCGGTCTGCCCGGCCCGGAACTGCAATCCGGCCTGGGCCGCCGTAGCTCCCAGCAGCACCGACGCAAGACACAACAGGACGCGAACGGAAAAGCTGCGAGACATGGCCCAAGAACACCCCCAAAAGGCAGCCTAGCGCCAGCGGACGAGACTGTCGAATCCTCGTTGCAGATTTGGTGATAGCAACCTTAAGTTCATGCCTTGATCGCGACCGGCAGGGGAACGCCGGCAATCTCTTCCGAGGCTCCGATCATCGCAATCATCGCCTGGTCGGACTTGGAGCGCGGCACCATGATTCCGTCATGCATCGGCAGCGCCGGGATGCCCTGGCCCATGAGGATGCTCATCACCACGATCAGGATGCGGCTCTCGGTGAACATGAGCCTGAGGCCGATCCCCGTGCCGAACAATGGGGCATAGCCGGGTGACGCCCCTCCAAGGCAGCGCTAAGCCGCTCGGCGTTCCATCCCTTGCCAACGATCTCCCGCACCTCGCTAGGCAGCCAACGCATGGCCCCATGGCGGCAGAGCAGCGCGGAAAGGCCCATCTTGGCGGCGTACCTGAGCCCGGCATTGCAGCCATGATCGGGGTTGATCCCAAGACCCTGCGCAAGCACTACCGCCAGGAGTTGAAGATCGGCCACACAAAGGCCAACTTAGCTGTTGCCCAGAGTCTGTTCCGCAAAGCCACAGGCGAAGGCCCTCAATCCGTTACCGCGGCGATCTTCTGGGCCAAGACCCGCATGGGCTGGAAGGAAACGATCGTGAACGAACACAGCGGTGAGCCAGTGCGTAAGATCACTCGCATCATCATCTCTCCGCCGGATTCGCAAACTCTTCGAGCAAGACGCGCCATCGCAATTGAACCTGAGCCGGTCCAATGGGAACCGGTCAGCTCACGCCAGAGGGTTTTGCTTGAGAGTCCTGTTACACGCCCCCGCGATAATGAATAAATAACGAGCCAGATCCGACGGTTAGCTTGCTATCCAAGGCAGTGTGAGCACACTGCAAACGGTGGTTTGCAGTTTGCACACCCCGGGATGACCAAAGATGACGAGAGCAGTCGCCTACTATCGTGTCTCCACACAACGGCAAGGACGCTCGGGCTTGGGCATTGAGGCCCAGCGTGCCGCGGTCGCCCGCTTTGCCGAGGCCGAGGGGATGATCATCCTCCAGGAGTTCACCGAGATCGAAACCGGAAAGGGCGCGGATGCTCTTGATCGACGGCCGCAATTGAATGCCGCCCTCGCCCTTGCCCGCCAGACAAAATGCCCGGTGGTCGTGGCCAAGCTCGATCGCCTCTCTCGTGATGTCGCCTTGCCGGACTGATGGTCCAGCGCGTTCCTTTCATCGTCGCCGAACTCGGCGCTGACGCCGACCCGTTTATGCTGCACCTTTACGCCGCTTTGGCCGAGAAGGAGCGTCGATTGATCTCGGAGCGCACCAAAGCCGCCCTCGCCTCACGCAGGACGAGCATAAAGCTCGGCAATCCGACCAACACCGCCGAAGCTGCGGCGAAAGGTCGGAAGATGTCGATCGAAGAAGCCGACCGGTTTGCCCAGACCGTGCTGCCAATCATCGCTTCCATTCAGCGCTCCGGCATCACCAGCCTACGTGGCCTGGCAATCGCCCTGAACAATCGAGGCGTTCGAACAGCGCGCAACGGCCAATGGCAAGTTTCGAATGTACGCAACATTTTGGCGCGACAAATTTCTGCGAACTTGCTTTTATAGGCGGGAAATTCAGTTAATTGCCCCTGTATCCCGTCTCAAGTTTGCCTTTCTCACCTGTCCCGCAGCCCTTTATTTCGAAACCGGCAAGCGCCAGCCGATCGCAAACAATTTAGCAGCCATCCGCTCCACATTGGAAAATGATAAGCAAGCCCGGCGGACCGCTAGCTCCCACCATGGGTTTGGTGCCGTGGGTCCTTGGAACGGAGTCGCATCATCGGCGTTACCGGCCAACCAGACGCTGCCAAATGGTATGGAGGAACGGGCGTGATCGAGTTGACTGAGAAGGAAAAGCGCTTTCTCAAGCGCGTTGACACCATCACTCACGTTCCCTGGTCGAACAAGTCACCGCCGCAGATGCCAAAGGCAAGCCCCTGCGTATCGCAAGGGCGACCTTTGCCCGATTAATAGACGATGGCATCATCATCCGATCTACTAGCGACCTGACCTCGAACACCTACGTCGTTAATTCTGCACCCGTGACGCCACAAGTCGAGGAAGTGCAGGAAGCATCCTGATCGAGAGGCTGCGTCGCACGTGCGGCGTTCTACTTCTTACACTTCTACGGGAGGAGGACGGTGGCGTCGCCCTTAATCTCGCGTTGTGCGGCCGGATAAGGGCCGAGCAAAGGCGCGTGATCGATGCCAGAGAGCGACTGACGAAGATCGATCCGAACAGCACTGACAACGTGGGCTGAGCCTTTCGGTCCGTTGGGAATAGTCCAACTGCGCTCGACGCGCTAAGAAATAATTACTGGTCGCGCGCTTGTGTCCGACACTCGCAAAGTCATTGGTTCAGATTGTCGACGAACGGCAAGGCTAAGTGTTCAAATTTGGCTACGATGAGAGCTTCGGCGAGTAGCTTCGCTCTGGGTTGGCATTCGCCTCGGCAGCGAGCCGCTGCTCACGAAGACGCGCGGTTTTCGCTTCACGATGACGCCGCTCTGTCTCGAGCGCGAGCTTCGCCTCGCGGTCGGCCCGCTCAAACTTCTCCTTGTCGACGCGCCGTTGAGTCATCTGCGAATTATCCTCATGACTAGCTCGGGATCAATGTCGATCGACCTGGTCAAATCGCCAACCATTCTCTCGGCAACTTCGGCCCACACATGTTCAGGCAGCCCTTCAGCCACCATAGCCTTGAAGGCACCCTTGATGACCGAATAGTCATGAGCAGAAACGGCGGCGCATTCCTCGCGTTTGTCCATCGCGGAACTCCTTTTAAGGGCGGGAGTACGATGTTCACTCTCAAGCACCGGCGCCCGTTCGATGTGCCAGCGACTCATCCACCGTGGGCCTTGAATGCCCGTCGGTCATTTGCATTTGATGTAGGTACCCCGGCGTCACACGTATTTGCGAAGAAGCTTGGTGCGGCCCCTTCTTCACGCTCCTAGCCGGCCTGGCCGATGCCGAATTTAGCGTCGAATCTTTGCAGAACTGCTAGTCAGAATTCGTCAATTTGTAATCGACCTTTCGCCGCGACGGCTGCGGAACAACTCTTATGCGGGGAAGTTGGGCTTCACTGAACTCTAATCAAAGGAAGCTCCAAATGTTTTTGCGCGTGGACAAGTTACAGATTGAACTACCCGCTCCTACCCAGGTGGATCCCAACGCGGGTGCCGCCCTGCAAGAATTGCTCGGGGGCAAATACGGTGAAATGTCGACCCTGGGAAACTACCTTTTCCAAAGCTTCAATTTTCGTAGCAAGTCGAAGCTCAAGCCCTTTTACGGCCTGGTGGCAGCAATAACCGCAGAGGAGCTTGGTCACGTCGAGCTCGTCAGTAACGGCGTTGCCATGCTGAACAACGGCCCTGACCTCGAAGGCGCGGATGAGAAGGACGGCGGGGACATCTCAGGCGCACCTTATGAGGCAATGAAGGACATTCGCCTGGCTGGGGCATTCTTCTCCAATGCCGGCGGGGCCATGCCGATGAACAGTAACGGTTCGTCCTGGAACATGGATTTTGTCACGACGACGGGAAATGTCATCGTTGATCTGCTCCATAATTTCCACCTGGAATGCGGGGCCAGACTGCACAAGCTGCGGGTCTACGAGTCCCTAACTGATCCGACCGGCCGTGAGGTTTGCGGCTATCTCCTCGTGCGGGGTTCGGTTCACGCGCACGCCTATGCGCTGGCAATCAAGAACCTGACAGGCATTGAAATCGAGAAGATGCTGCCGACTCCAAACATCTATCTCGGAAACATTCCGGAGTGCCAGAAATACCTTGATGAGGGTTCGCACCGACGGCTCTATACATTCAGTCCGGAGGACTACAAGGACATTGCCGGAATATGGGGACAGGGCGAAACGGCGCTTCCCGGTGACCCGCCCGGCGAGCTTGAAGTCATCGAAGGTATGCCTGATGGAGGTAAGATACACCAATTAAGCGGCGTGCCTTCTGCCTTCACTCCAGACTATGCACCCGAAGAAATGATGGAAATTGCAGCCAAGCTCTACAAAGCTTCGCGCTGATTTCTTAGCGCGGCCTAAAACGGCCGCGCGTTTCACCGGACACCGCCATTCGCGCCAAAGTAGAAGCGCACAACAATATTGCAAAGCATGGATGCGACCCGCGCTACTCGCGAGGCTTAGGAGCATCAGGGGGAATCGTCATGTTTTGGCCATCGGACTGGTGCGTCTTGTCGTTCACTTGGCCTCGGCGCCTCGTCAACCCAATTCCGTTGCGCGGCCTCTGTTTCCAGCGGCATCCTGAGAAAATCGGTCAGAGGGATCAGCACCCTCTTCGCTGGATACTTGGTAGCGCCGGTTTCCCGAGCATTGTTATGGTCAGCCATTGTCTCGCTCCATATGCCGATCTCGCAAAACGGGGTTCGCGCACGATGGGTAAGTTTCTACCGCTCTTGATCCGCTTTGTGGATGGACGCTTGATCACCGAGGCTGAGCTAGCATTGGCTGGGCAATGGCCGAACAATGAGGCAGACGTCTACAGGGAGGCCGCTCGCCTTCTCGTCGCAGCAAGGGAAGGAACCTGTACGCCGGATATCGCCTTCATTGCGTTTGAGAAGGCGGCGCGGCAGGCGCGAGTTTAGCTGCGCGTGCTCCCGACTACCGTTAGTATGTCTAACGACTCCAATCTGATGTCAGGGTGAGTGACGCCTCGAAAATTTGCCGATCACCGTCGGTTCGGATTTTGACTGTGATCGTCACAAGATTGACATCCGGCATCTCGTCGTGTGCGATGTCGTGCAATATCCGAAGCGCCTCTCTTCTTGCTCGTTCGGGCGTCTCTAACAATTGCCCCTCGGTGTCCGTCTCTGGACCATCCGAGTCGTAGACGTCAAAATAGAAGCGCTGCATCTTCGGAAAACCCGACGCTATCATCGTGTTCTAATTCGGGTTGATCGCCATTGTTCCGCGGCGATGGCATTTCAGTATGATGGGGTGCATTGTAACAATTGTTAGTGTGCGCCATCTTCCGAAGGCCTAGAGTCCGAAGCCGTGCAGTGCGCTTCCAAATAACCTCTCGGCGATCGGCGTTCAGGCGCGATTGCTGGAGGCTAGGATGCTTGAGTCCCTATATCTCAACCTCGGCCAGCACGATGCCCTCTCCGATGCGGAAAAGGCTTTGTTGGCCGGCGCCATGTCGTTCGAGAAGGATTTTTCGACCGGACAGGACCTGGTTTCGGAGGGATCCAGGCCAACCAACAGCACGTTGATTCTTGAGGGCCTGGCCGCCCGCTATAAAGTGCTCGAAGACGGCGGGCGGCAATTCACCTCATTGCAGGTGCCGGGCGATTTTGTCGACCTTCACGCATTCCTTCTGAAAACGATGGACCACGGCATAGTGGCGTTGTCGCCCTGTCGAGTGATTATCGCAGAGCATAGCCGGCTGCGGGTCATCACAGAGGAAGCTCCACATCTGACCCGGCTATTGTGGCTTGATACTCTTGTAGACGGCGCGATCCACCGCGAGTGGATCGTGGCCATGGGGCGGCGGTCGAAGACAGCGCATCTTGCTCACCTTGTCTGCGAGCTTTTCGTGCGCCTGCAGGTCGTGAAGCGCACCAGCGGCATGAGTTTCCACCTGCCACTGTCACAGGCCGAGCTGGCCGACGTGCTTGGCCTGTCTGTTGTTCATATGAACCGGGTGATCGGCGCGTTGCGTAAAGTTGGGGTGATAAGCTGGGCGAACTACACTGTGACCATTTTGAACTGGCACCGACTGCAGGAAATTGCCGAATTCGATCCAACCTATCTCAGCATGGTGCGGGAGCCGCGGTGAATACTTCGCTCGGGTGTTTGTCAGATTTCCAGAAGGTAACCGCGCTGTCCCTGTGCGTGCCCTCAATCCGCTCGTCCGCCACGTCGACGTTGCAAGGCATGGATAATCACTTCGTAAACGCTTCCGATCTCTTCGTTGATGTCGCCACTGGCGATGCCTTGTGCACCCGCGGCCTTCATGGCGCTATCAGCCAAGTCGGTTACTACCAACACTGGATCACCGATCGCCGTCTCCGCGCGGGGAAGCAGGATCTGGACGAGGTGCATGGCGACTGCTCGCTGAAAAGCGGACAGATTCCAAAGAACGACGCGTTCCCTTGCCTGGTCGGAGCCGCTCGACCTTCGCGGGCCGGCGAGACAGTCGGCGAGCGATTTGCGCCGCCCGCCTAGCGCATCAGGCCCGCTGCCCGCAGGGCATCCTCGATGATCTTCTTCACGCCGGGTTGGCCCGATTCCGGGTGACGCGGGAACTGATGGATGGCAGTCGACTGTGGGGGCTTCGTCTTCGCATTTTCTATACCTGGCGCCGGTGACTGGGGTAGTGGCGGTTGGTTGAAGGGCACTTGCGGCCTCGATTTCCGGGAGGCGCTATCCTCGGTTGCCGCGATTCCCCAAAACTGCGCGATCTCGCGTGTGGAGGCGATGCCGACATCAAGCATATAAGGTCCCGGAGCGCCGAGGCCGTTGCCGAGCGGCGTGCCGTGGCCCATCCCGGCGATCATGTTGATTTCGATCAAGGCTTCTCCCGCGCCGTTGCGCCAGACCTGCTTTGCGTGCGATCCGGCAGCTTCCCGACGCGTCGGCGCTTTCTCAAGCCGGTGGACTCCCCGCCATTGGCCTGCGATCGCTTCCGCGTTGGAAGGCGAAACCGTGTGGTCAGCGGCACCGTGCCAAATCGAAATCCTCGGCCACGGTCCCCGATGATCCGATGCGCCGCGAAGGGCCCGTTGCAGATCCTGTTCGGAAGGACCGCCGTGGCCGCGCATGCGATCGAAGGCCTCCGGGATGGTCGTTGCGCTGCCGTAGGGTAGGCCGGCAATTAACGCACCGCCGGCAAACACTTCCGGATAGGTCGCCAGCATGGCCGCTGCCATTGCGCCTCCGGCCGAGAGGCCGGTGATGAAGATTCGCCTTCGGTCGAGACCGTGGGTGACGACCATCGTCTCGATCATCTGGCGAATCGAAAGCGCCTCGCCCGAACCACGCTTGGTGTCGCCATGCTGGAACCAGTTGAAACAGAGGTTCGGATTGTTGCCGCGTTGCTGTTCGGGAAAGAGCAGCGCGAAGCCAGCCTCGTCGGCGAGTGGGGACCAGCCGGAATGATGGTTATAGCCGGCCGCGTTCTGTGTGCAGCCATGCAGCACGACGACGAGCGGGGTGCCCTTGGATAGGTCATTGGGAATGTAGAACTTCGCTCCCAACCCGCCGGGATTGGTACCGAAGTCGGCCAGCGTCCGGAGATGGTCTGACGCACCGAGGTCGGCGGGATGTGCGCCATGTCGCGCCTGCAGCGCGGCGAGGCGGGCGATGGTGTCGGAGATTTTTCGCAATGGCGCCGTCCCTGTTCTGACGCCCGGAATGGACGGCAATCTGTGCAACGCGAGTGCAGCAATATCGTTGCTGCACTGCACAATAGCAAGGGAGAGCGGCGGGAGATGGGAGTCCCGGGGGGGGGGGGGGGGGGGGGGGGGGGGGGGGGGGGGGGGGGGGGGGGGGGGGGGGGGGTGGGGGGGGGGGGTGGGGGGGGGGGGGGGGGGGGGTGGGGGGGGGGGGGGGGGGGGG
>NZ_JBVVQC010000025.1:0-20538 GCF_055811515.1 Mesorhizobium sp. WSM4841 | reverse complement strand
CCGGACGGGCCGGCAATCTGGGCACCGCGCGTGCAGCAATAGCGTGGCTGCACTGCACAATCGCACGGGAGCGCGGCGGGAGAGGGGAGGCCCGGCCGACCCTCGGGGTCGGCCGGGAGTAGAGGTCTTCAGCCTCGACTAGCTGTGAGATAGAGCGCGTCTTCTTCGTCGTCACGCTGCTTGCCGCCTAACGCAGCCGCTGCGCTGGCGATGAACGCACCGATGATGAGAGAAAGCGCGCCAACCAGCGCGAAGGTGGCGCCGGCTTTTCTAGCTGTGTCGGCTGCTTCCTGTGCTTGGACTTTGGCCGCCTCGACCTGAGCAAGCACCGCATCAACCCGGGCAGTAGCATCCGCTTGCGACAGGCCAGTGCGAGCGGCCACGAGTTGGCCTAGATAAGTCTTGTCGTCGGCCGAGACTTCGCCGGCCGCCGCACTCGTAATGAGGATGCGGGAAGCTTGTGCGGCTGCTGTCGCATCGCCCTCCGCGCCCGGCGCCGCCAGCCTGGAAGGATCGGTCGGGCGGAACAGCGCATCGACGAAATACGACGTCGCGTCGCTGCCTCCGTCGCTCCCGGCGTTTGCGGTCGCGCCTGCCGAGGCACCCATTGCTACTCCCGAGGCCACTGTCGAGGCCGCCTGAGCGCCGGTGCCGATTGCCGCGGACAGGGTCGAGCCGAGCACGAACACAACCAGCAGCGTGGCGAGTGCCCAAGCCATAAAGCCGTGTGCGGTATCCCGGAAGAAGGTCTCATCGCTGTGAATGCCGACCCATTTGGTGCGAAGGCGCCCGGTCAGATAGCCGCCCAGACCCGATGACAGCCATTGAACGATGACCAGCCAGATCGCGGTGGACACGGCAAAGGTCGTCACGCTGGCGCTCTCGTTGGACCATGGAGACACCATCGTGAGCCCGAGGCCGGACCCGAGAAGCATCAGGATGAACGTCAGGCTCGAGGCAGCGAAGGCGCCGGCGATGATCGGTCCCCAGTTGACTGCGGATGACGAGGACTCGACCGGCGCGGCGACGTCCGTCCCCAGGATGGTTGATGCCATGAATTCCTCCTACCGCATGAACAGCGCGAGAAGGATGATGATCGGAATAGGAACTCCGAGCAGCCAGAGTAGAATGCCTCGACCCATGATTGTCTCCTATCGAAAGAACGGATGTTGGAAGTAAAACAGCCACCCCAACACAGTTGGGGTGGCTGGTGTGTGATCAGGCGGCCTTGGCCATTTCGTTGGCCGAGGCGTCCGCCAATCCGGTGAGCGCCTCGTCTGTCATAGACTCTTCGCCGAGCGTCTGTTCGATCAGCTTGGCGGCGTCGCTCATGCCCAAAACCTCGGCCCAGCGCTTCAGCGTGCCATAGCGGGTGATCTCGTAGTGCTCGACAGCCTGGGCAGCGGAGATCAGACCGGCGTCCAGTGCGGGAGTTCCCTTGAACTCCTCCATAATCTCCTCGCCCTCCTCGATGATGCCGTCGATCGCGGGACACGTCTTGCCCTGTGCCCGCTTGCCAAGGAGCTCGAAAACCTGCTGCAGGCGCTCGACATGACCGTCGGTTTCGTCCTTGTGCTTCTCGAAGGCTGCCTTCAGATCGGCCGATGAGGCGGCGCGCGCCATCTTGGGAAGCGCCTTCAGGATCTTCTTTTCCGCGTAATAGATATCTTTGAGCGTATCGAGGAAGAGATCATCCAATGTCTTTTCTTTCGCCATGGCGGATTTCCTTTTGGTTCCAGCGTTTTTTTGTTGTCGTTCACGGGGTTGTGAAACGCATGCTCAACAAGCTCGCAACGCCGGAAAGGTTCCTTTGAGACGTCTCGCTGCACGTCACTCTGACTTCGTGGGTCAACCCCTGGTTCAATTCACTTCCCGCTCCGCCAGCCATTTCGCTATCGAGGGATCGCGTGATGCTCTGATACTTGGCGTCTCTATCTATCGAGATTCTTGAGAATATTTTTGTCGGCGCAGCCATGAACGAGCGCGCCTGACCTTGGGGATGCTGCTCGCCAAAGTCGCCGGCGGCGAGACCAGCCCTTCCACCTAAAAGAATTCTCTGCGAGAACGATGTCTCCCGCCAATCGTGACGCCGCCTGGCCTCACCGATCGGGATTGATTGAGGACGCGGCAGCAACCCGATTACAAAGATGATTATCTGAAGTGGGCTGGTCGTCCCTGTTAGGCGACTCGTGAAAGGACTT
Source organism: Mesorhizobium sp. WSM4841 (assembly GCF_055811515.1). NCBI lineage: Bacteria > Pseudomonadati > Pseudomonadota > Alphaproteobacteria > Hyphomicrobiales > Phyllobacteriaceae > Mesorhizobium > Mesorhizobium sp. WSM4841. Next base: position 18,337 of record NZ_JBVVQC010000025.1, on the reverse strand, counting down.
GCTGATCCAGGTCGCACCTAGCCAGTCCGAAACGCCAGCGATGGTTCGTTGCCTCACGTCTGCTCTGGTAAAACAAGGTCAGTTTCCCGCCGTCGATCATCACTGTCGAATGGCCGTTCTCCCCAGGCTCACCAGGATCAAGCACGGGGCCGACCGACACGTAGGGACCCTGGACCTCGTCGGCGATGGCGAAGAATACGCGCTGACGACTTCCGCGCGGACCGTCGGGAAGGAAGCAGGTGGCGTTGAGAAGCACGCGACCGTCAGGTAATTCGACCAGTTGGGCGCCCTCGATCCCCCATTCGTAGTCCGGATGCTCGCGCGCGTTGTGATGGGGAACGTCGAGATGGTCCAATATCTTACCGAGACGTTTCCACGGCCCGAACCAGGAATCGGATTGGCTGCGCGCCAGATAGACGTCAGGCTGCGGCACCCTGGTGAATTTAGGCATGCCTGAATAGACGATGTAGCGCTTGCCGCCGATGATCGCCGGATGGGGATCGTAGATCCCGTCCTCATCGGTGTCCGGCAGGGACAATATCGCCGGATTCAGCACCACCCAATGAAAGCCATCATTGGACACCGCATGCTCGCAACGTCCGCCGGACTTCATGAATTCGGTCTGGATGAACATGTGGAAAACGCCGCATTCATGGATGACGCCGGGCGCCGCTATGCCCGATCCGGTTACCGCCAAGTCGAGCGCCTCATGCTCAGTCCACGGCCCATAAAGGTCCGGAGCCGTGGCATGTAGTATTTTCCAGCTCTCGGTCGTGACAGTGCCGCTGGAACCGAAGACGTGCCAAAGCGTGCCGTCGAACACCGGACAAGGATCCTTCAGATCATCCACGGACTGCGGGTGAAACAACGGAAAGACGTTGGTTTCAAAGTTAAACTTCATTCCTTGCGGCTCTCTCACGGTGGCTGCCTTCATCGGCCCATGCGTTGGGCCATTTGTGGCGACCAAAACGAATCATGCGCAGCTCATTAACTTTTATACCTGCGCTCATGAATGGTTGTTGAACGACTGAGCGGATTTCAGCCGTTCTGTGGCAATGCGCCACATTTGGCGAGATCTGAAGCTGCAAGGGCCCCCGCCTTGGCCGAGGCGCTGTCCGTCGGGTGTTGGTAGCAGCGCCGCTTCTCTTCGAACAAGTGCGCTAGTGGCCGGCTCGGCGGCTCCAGCCAATTAAAATCCGTGGAACAACTTACTCAAATGAAAGTTAGATGTACGGATGAAGGCTTCAGCAGGAGCGAGCTTCGGTTAACATATGTTAATCTGAGAATTGTAAACTATAACTAAAGGGATTCTTACATGAAAATAGCGGGCGGCAAAAAAAATAAACCAAATATCCCCCTAAAATCGTCTATTTTACTTTGCTTTTCTCACCTCAGGTGGGATTTCGTACACCAACGCCCGCAGCATATTCTGACGCACGCCTCAAAACAGCAGCAGCTAATTTACTTTGAGGAGCCGGTCTACGAGGAAACACGCTATCCTTCGATGCGGGTGAACGATCCGTCTGCAATGATCACAATCGTAACCCCGGTTCTTCCGGTCGGCATTTCCGCAACAAAGGCAGACGCCATCCAGCGCAGGTTCGTCGACCAGATCGTCAACTCAACTCCGCATGACCGGCTGACTATATGGTACTACACGCCCATGGCGCTGCGTTTCAGTGACCATCTAGTCTGCGATGTATGCGTCTACGACTGCATGGATGAACTCTCCGCCTTCAAGAACGCACCGGCAGAGTTGACGCAGATGGAAAAAGCGCTGTTCCAGCGCGCTGATGTCGTGTTCACGGGCGGGCAGAGTCTGTACGAGGCCAAACGAAGCCTCCATAGGTCGATTTTTCCCTTCCCCAGCAGCATCGACGTTGCGCATTTCCACAAGGCAAGAGAGCCCGGCGATGACCCTGTAGACCAGGCAGACATACCTCAACCGAGAGTGGGCTTCTTCGGCGTGATCGACGAACGGCTCGACGTTGAAATGATCGCACAGGCGGCTGCGGCAATGCCCGAAGTGCATTTCGTCATGCTCGGCCCGGTGGTCAAGATCGACCCGCTAAGCCTGCCGCGCGCAAGTAACTTGCATTGGCTGGGTGCCAAGTCCTACGCCGACCTGCCTCGCTATCTCGGGCATTGGAGCGCCGGCTGGATGCCCTTCGCGCTCAATGAGGCGACACGCTATATCAGCCCGACCAAAACTCCTGAGTTCCTGGCCGCCGGGCTGCCGGTGGTCTCCACGGCGATTGTGGACGTCGTGCGCACCTATGGTGCTGAAGGCCTGGTCGACATCGTCGACGCCGAAGATATCGAAACCAAGCTTCGGTCCGTTCTGTCACGTCCCCGGAATTTCCTGCTGAAGGAAGTCGATGCCTACCTCGCTAACATGTCCTGGGAACGAACGTGGGAAGCAATGGCTGCCCATATTCAGCGCGCCTATGCAATGAAAAGCATTGTGCCTTTGCGCCGGGGAGCCTGACCATGTTCGATTGGTTGATTGTCGGCGCCGGCTTCGCTGGCAGCGTGCTCGCCGAACGCATCGCATCGCAACGGCATGAAAGCGTCCTGCTCATCGACCGGCGAAATCACATCGGCGGCAACGCTTATGACTGTTACGACGAAGCGGGAATTCTGGTCCACCGCTATGGGCCGCATATATTCCACACCAACGCCCGATCGATCATCGACTATCTCTCGCAATTCACCGAATGGAGGCCTTACGAACATCGCGTACTGTCTTCGGTCGACGGAAAACTGCTGCCGATACCGATCAACCTCGACACGATCAATCGCCTGTACGATCTTGAATTGACGCCCGAGCAGTTGGAGGAGTTCTTCGCATCCCGGCGAGAAACGGTCGAGGAAGTCCGAACCGCCGAAGACGTGGTTGTGAGCACCGTTGGCAGAGAACTCTACGAAAAATTCTTTCGCGGCTATACAAGGAAGCAGTGGGGCGTCGATCCGGCCCAACTAAGCAAGTCCGTGACTGCGCGGGTCCCTACCCGAACCAACCGCGATGATCGCTACTTTGGCGACACTTTCCAGAATATGCCGGCTGGCGGGTATACACGCATGTTCCAGCGCATGCTGGACAACCCAAGGATCAAGATCATGCTGCAGACCGATTATCGCGAAATTCGCGACAAGATCCCCTTTCAGCGGATGATCCACACCGGGCCGATTGATGAATATTTCGACTGGAGCCTTGGTCGTCTGCCTTATCGGTCACTGCGGTTCGAACACGCGACGCTTGATTGCGAGCAGTTTCAGCCGGTCGCCGTTGTTAACTATCCGCAGACGGAAAACTATACCCGCATTACCGAGTACAAGCATCTGACCGGTCAGCAGAGCCCGAAGACCAGCCTGACTTACGAATATCCAACCGATATCGGCGATCCCTATTACCCGGTGCCGCGGGCGGAAAACGAGGCGCTGTACAAACGCTATGAAGCACTGGCAGCGGCGTGCTCCGACGTGTGGTTCGTCGGGCGCCTAGCCACGTACCGCTACTACAATATGGATCAGGTCGTCGGTCAAGCTTTGGCGACGTTCGCGCGCATTCAACAGAGCCTGCCGGCAACCGGCACCGTGCAGATGCTTACGCAGCGGACGATGCTCGGCCAACATTCGGAGCAGTTCCCCACCTAAGTGGCCCGCTCCTTCTTCGACCGCTACGAAACACCTGCCGCGAACAATCTGCGCTGGCGATCCAATTCATCGGCAACCGGCTGGCGAAGACTGCGCGAACCGTCGGCATGAATCGTAGAGAACAAGCCGACTTCCGCGTGGCGCAAATTGTCCCAGCCGGGATACGCGGTCACCGGGTACAGACATATACCCTGAACCGGGGCACCACGGCTCATTGCGTCACGGACCTCATCGCACACATAATGGAGCCATGCCGGCCGGCCTGATCCTTCAGCGCCTGTCTCGGCGATGAACATGGGCTTTCTGTAGCGCTCTGCGACTTCGACCAACATTTCGGAAAGCGCCCGATATTCGTGGTGGCCCATCGGTATCGTTGGCCCCTGAAAGTACCATTGGTTGTGCGGATAAAAGTTAAGTCCGATGACGTCGACACAGTCCTCGCTGCCGCCCAATTCAGGCTCGGCACGGCCCGTCAGCATGTCATAGGCTTCAAACTGGCCCTGACGAACATTTTCCGCGCGCCGCTGCTCGGCACGACTATGGTCACGGGGCGCAACATGAATTAGCGGTTCAGCCCATATGAACCGGCAATCAGGTTCGGCATCGCGCATCGCCTTGACGCCGGCAACCGCTGCCCTCACAAGCTGTCGCTTGAACCATCCCCGCTTCTTCGGCCCCACGCGTGGGAAATAGCCGACCTCTATCGCCCATGCGAAAAATGAGATCTCATTGATCGGGCACACCAAGGGAGCTACTCCCGTGACGGAGCGGTGGACCCGGACAGCTTCAGCGGCGAAGCGGACATAGGCTTCTGTAAAGTCTGGGGCGCCTTGGTCTACGTGATCTGGTGAGCCATAGTGGAAGATATCCCAGACGACCTGCACCCCCGCCGCGTGGGCTGCTTCGATCATTGAGATCCAACCCGACCAGTCGAAGACTCCTGGCGCTGTTTCAATCAGGTGCCAGCGCAAGCCGTCGCGGATCGTGCGAAGCCCAAGGGCAGCACAGCTGCGATAGTCGCCGAGAGCATGTTTGTCGTGTGCGGTTGCGCGATTCAAATCGAGGCGCACTCCGTCGCCGCGCCGATGCGAGGAACATTCGAAGCCAGCCATGAAGAAACTGGCAAACTCGGACGGATATTCGCCTGGCAGACGCGCCGGCTCGTTGCTCATAAGTGCAACCCGTCGGCCAAGGCTCGCGCCAGCGCTCCCGCTAGGCGATCGGCCATTGCTAGTTTCGACCTCCACCACAATTTCATTCGGGCCGCCATCACGTCGCCTGAGTGGTACGGGTGCAAGCGTCGAATGTTGACCAAGCGAGCGTGAGCGGAGCCGAGTCCAGGTATTGTCGGTGAGCAGAGGTCGACCCCAGGATGACAGACTGGCGCTCTCAAGCCGAGCCTCGTTGATCGTCGTCGCGCTGCATGGTCTCTCCTAATGGAATCCGAGGAAGGAGAATATCGCAAGCACGATACAACGATACATCCGATGAGATGGCGCAATCTCCCTCACATTGCGTACCGAACTTGCCTGCGACCGTGAGGTTCCCCTTCGGCTGAAATATTTCTGGTTGGGCGGGCGACCCGCTAACTTACTGTCGCCTGCGGCGACGATTCCCAGGCAGTGGTCTGGCTGGTTCGCCGCGACACGATCGGGCGAAACGGTATGTTTCGTGCCGGCGCTGTGCCGGTTCCGGCTGCCTTGGAGCTGCCCGGGTTGGCTCGCGGCACCTATTGCGTCATCGCCTGGGGTACCAACGCCGGCAGGCAAACAGCGGAATGGCAAGCGAATTCGGACGGCTGGCTGAAGCTTGATGTGCCGCCGTTCTCCGCCGATGTCGCGCTTGCCATCCGCGGGGTCTGAGCAGGATGGGGACTGCGCCTGAAGGTATTCATACGCTCGCGATCTGACTTGCCATAGCCCATGATGAGCCGTCCTTGCAAACTCGTCGCCAATGCTGATGTCAGTGATTGCGCCAAGCGAAGTTGCGCGGAGATTCCAAGTGATCTGCGCGCTAAGTGTTGTGCTCGCCCGACCGCGACTGCTGGTCGGCGGCATCGGCCGATCCGCCCAGCGTGTCGGCGACCGTGGCACCTCGCGCACCCATCGGCTGCTGCGCACCTGTGGTGGTGTCCTTGGCAGTCTGATGCTCCATCTCGGCATTCAGCTCCGCACCCACAATCAGGACAATCACGGAGATCCAGGTCCACATCATCAAGCCGATGACTGCCCCCAGGGCTCCATACGTCGCGTTGTAGTCGGCGAAGTTTTCAAAATAATAGGAGAATCCTATCGAGACTGCGATCCAGACCACAGCCGCGAGGAAGGCGCCCCATGTCGCCCATTGCCACTTTGCCCTTTCGCGGCTGGGGCCGTAGCGATAGATCAGCATAATCCCGAGGCCGACCATGATCAGCATCATCGGCCACCGAAAGATCCGCACAAGGGCTTCGGTCCAGCCGCCGAGGTTCAGCAGCGCAAGCATGGCCGGCACGATCCCCACCGAGACGATAAACCCAATACCGATGAGGATGGCGCCAAGTGTGAAGCCCAAGGCCAGGAGATTCAGATAGATAAAGCCGCGCTTTTCACTCTCCTCGTAGGCGATGTTCATGGCTTCGAATAGCGTCTTGATGCCGTTACTGGCGCTCCACAGTGCGACGGCAAGGCCGAAGATGAAGCCGAAGCTAAGCGCGCCAGTCTTCTGAGCGGCCAAGGACGCAAGCTGAGATCTGATAATATCCAGACCGCCCGAAGGCAGTACGCCGCCAAGGAACGCAATGTGCTCAGCGATGGTCTGAGGATCGGCGACGAAACCGTAGATGGACACGAACGCGGCAAGCGCTGGAAAGAGGGCAAGGAGCAGATAGAATGCGGCCCCGGCCGCAATCAGCATAACACGGTCCTCGGTTACCTCAGCAAAGAGCCGCCACAGCACGTCCTTCCAGCCGCGGCTGGGAATCTCTGACGGCCATTCGGCATCGCGCCCGCGGCCCTCCCGTCCGGCCCGCCGCTCAAGTTGCACTTGAACTTCGTAAGCATCGTCGGTTGTTTTCTTCGACATGGCTACCGGCCCAGAGCATCTTCTTCGCGGGGCAAACGTGTAATAGCGCCAAAGGATGCAGGTGCAGACCTGCGCTCACAAATAAACATCCGCCGACTGCAGAAACACTGCGCCAATCCCATGCGACGAGTTGATTTAATAGCAACACTGCCCTGCCCACGACCCCTCAATGGCTTGTTCGAGCGACCAATGAGAATACGCCAGCTTTCCACCATGTCGGCCATTCGCGGCAGTCGGCTGACTGCGTTTAACTTAGCGCGACCGGCCGGCGCGGATTATGGCATGGGCGATCGCGAGCTGCGCCTCTCTCGGCGCGTCCAGCCGGCCTCTAGCATGCAATCGACCATCGCTTGAAAGCCAGGCTCCATCGCCTCCTGACAGTTGAAGCTGGGCGAAATCGCGGACCCTGCACATGGCAATTACCCGAACTCACCCCAGGCAATTACTCGTGCAGACGCAACTCAAAACTTGCGGCTCATAACGATCTGCGAGCGGTGGCTGTCGAACTGGGCCTCGTGAATCCAGTCGTCACCTTGGGGCGGCTTGGCTACCAGGTAGGCATCGGCGGAATGAACTCGAGCCGGCCGGCGCGGCACTCACAGGTTTGCCCACCTGATCGAGTCTGGGTCGGCGGTATATATTAGCTAGACGGAACACAACGTGATTCTAATGGGAGGCGGCAACAAATGTTGCTGATCCGCGTTGCGCTTGATCTGAAGGCCAGCCAGGGAGGAAATCAAAATGGCCGACGACAAGTGCAATAGAGGTTCTGGGGCGGAAACCGCGTCGCGGGTGACGAAAAATATGAGTTCTGCTATTTCGCCATTAAGTTCGGCCTCTCAATACCGCAGGATCCGCGACCTTTTTGGCAAGCACGGTAATGATCGCGAGACCCTGTGTCGGGAGGCTCAGAGGCTCGGAACGCCGTGACTCAAAAAAGAACGATTCTCGAACAATGACCAACCTTTCACAACTAGGGCCGCCCATTACAGGCAAGCTGCATAGCGAAGAGGTCGAGCATGAAAGCGACCATTTCTATCTGTGCCCGACAGGCGACCAAGTTGTAGATGCTCGGGACCTGCGGCGCGTCATCTGGCACGATCAGCCGGGGCACGAGCCGCTGGAACTCGATTCCTGATCTGGTCAGGGACTGCGATGTTCGGCAAAGACCTTTTAGTTCGCATGCTCGACCGCCGCGACACCCTGCCGCGAGACGAAATCACGCTTATTGAGGCTCTTCCGGTCCGGCCGGTAACTTTCGGACCCGATGAGGAGATTGTCAGGGAGGGTTCCCGCCCCGCCGAAAGCTGTCTTATTGCGAATGGTTTCGCAGTTCGAAACCAGGCTATTCGAGAAGGTAAGCGTCAAATAACGGCAATTCACGTGCCGGGAGACTTTGTCGATCTGCATAGTTTACTGCTCAAAGTGATGGATCACAGCGTGAGCGCCCTGGGCTCGTGCGATGTAGTTTTCATTCGACACAAAGACCTGCTCACAGCAATGGGTGGAAGTCCACATCTCACCCGGATGCTCTGGCTTTCAACCACTATCGATGCCTCAATCCAACGAACTTGGATAACCTGTCTCGGGCGTCGCTCCGCCAAACAGCATCTCGCACATGTAATTTGCGAGTTGTATGTCCGCTTAGAAATAGTTGGATTGGCCTCTGACCAGACGTTCGCGATTCCACTGACGCAAGCGGAATTGGGCGACGTGCTTGGTCTATCGGTAGTTCACGTGAATCGGACGCTGCAGGAACTTCGAGCGAAGGACCTGGTTAGCTGGAAAGACAGGAGGATTGTTATCCTGGATTTCCAGCGATTGGCATTACTGGCCGACTTTGATGCGACCTACCTAAATCTCTTTCACGAACCGCGGTGACCGCCTCGGCCAAGACGCGCCAGCGCGCCAATGCGGCATCAAGATTCTCGTCCATTAAACAATGTGAATGAGCCCTTGCTCCGGATGGATTAAAGCTGGGTTCAACTGGCACAGTTGACGTCCAAAAAGGATTGCACATGCGTGAACTCGAAAACCTCATCGAACAGTATGTAGATGTTCGGAGGCGGCGGCATAGTTTCATATCGACGGGGCTCGCCGTTAAAGCGCTCAAACAGATTGTTCCGGCATGTTCGGTCTCTGATTCCGACCTAGCGAACATGATCGCTAGTCGTGCAATAGACCACGGTCTTCCGGTGAGCTTTGATCTTAATGTGACCTAGGCGTAGTGCTTCATTATACTTCCTGACCATGAGCCCTTGAAATCCGAACGCGGAGGCGCCGCACGGCCGCCCATACGGCGTGTGCGAATTCCAAGAGAGTCCACAGGCTCGCCGGCCTGATGCGCTATTGCTAATTTAGCTCCAAATGATGGAACCTGTTTGCCGCAGGCAAGTTCGTTAGGCAATGGAGGAGATTGCCACCATGAACAATGTCATCTATCTCATCGGCCTCGTCGTCGTAGTGCTTGCGATCCTCTCCTTCCTCGGATTCCATTAGGAGATACCATGCAGCGCGAAGACGATCAGGGCCGTAAGCCGGCCGATTTCGAAACAGCCAAAAGCGAACTGTCCGAGCGGTTCCAGCAGGAAACGCACACCGCGACAGAGGCGCTACATGACGCTCGCGATGAACTCACCAGGAAGGCGGGCGATTACGCTTCGGAAGCGAAGCAGGAAATATTCAACAAAGCCGAGGGAACACAGCGCGATATCAGCTCCAACCTAAAGGCCTTTAGCGGAGCGTTGCGAGCGGCAAGCGAGCATCTGGCCAATAATGATCAACGGACCGCTTCAAAGTTCACCCTTGATGCCGCCGGCGCACTTGAACGCTTTTCATCTTCGTTGAAGGACAAACCATTCGAAGATGTTCTTGGCGAGATGCGGTCGTTCGGCCGCGAAAACTCAGGAGCGCTGATCGCCGGTTCAGTATTGGCAGGCTTGGCGCTGGGGCGGTTTATCAAGAGCTCGCCGCCATCTGCCCGGGCCGAGACACAGAGTCGATCGCAAACACACAGGGATTCAGAAACGGCTTCGAACTCGGATGAGTCCGCTACGCGATCGGCAGAGGCATCCGACCCGACGCCGGCCCGCTCCAGCCAGCGCGACGATGACTTGGCCGGCGATGATCTGGCCGGCGACGACTGGGCAGGCGCAAGCCTGGAGCAGAACCCATGACCAACAATCAGGAAAGTCGCGGCCTCGCAACCCTCGTCAGCGATCTGGCACAGCAGGTCACAACCCTGCTTCAAACCGAAAGTAGGCTGTTGCGGGCCGAAATTTCGGAAAAAATTAGCAAGGCCGGCACAGGCGCCGCCGAGGTTCTGGGCGGCGCGATATGCCTTCTCGCGGCCTTGATAGTGCTTTTGCAAGCACTCGTAATCGCCCTGGCGAGTGCCGGCTTGGGAGCGGGATGGTCCTCGCTGCTGGTCGGGATCGTCGTCGCGATACTGGGAATCATTCTCTTGCGCTCTGGCACGAAAAGCATGGCTCCTTCCGAGCTGACGCCCGATCGCACACAAGACCAACTCAAGCGCGACGCGCGCGTGATCAAGGATCAAATCAGATGAGCGACAAATCCGCAGCCGAGCTTGAACGCGATGCCGACATCGCCCGGGCGAAAGTAGCAGACACCGCCGATTCGATCCGCAGCAAGATGACACCGGGTCAATTGATCGACGAATTTACCGGAATGTTCGCCGGCGAAGGATCCGCCATGCTTGGCAACCTCAAGTCGCAAGTCAGGGACAACCCGTTGCCGCTGACGTTGATTGGAGCCGGCCTGGCCTGGCTGATGCTTGGCAACGGCACGTCGCCAAGCAACTCAGCTGCCGCCGCCTATCGGACAGGCACGGCTCCCGACGCTTTCTCTAACTTGCGCGGCGATGATTTCAGCCAGGGCAACGAAGGGTCCGGAATCACTGCGATGCTCTCCGATACCGCCGGTTCGGTTACATCAGCAGCAAGCGGCGCGGCCGAGGCTGCAGCAAACGCTGCAACGGGCGCCAAGGCGAGGATGACAAAAACCGCCGGACAGCTCGGCTCAAGCGCCAGCGAGATAGCGGCTCGGACGCGCCAATCGGCACAGGACCTCTTCGAGCGCGAACCGCTGGCTATCGCCGCAGTCGGCCTTGCGCTGGGCACTGCTATCGGGGTGATGCTGCCCCACACAGCCACAGAGGACGAGCAACTTGGCGCCTACCGCGACAAAATTCGCGACAGTGCGGAGGAGGTTCTCGAAACGGGCCTGGAGCAAGCAAAGCAAGTTGCCGCCGAGGCCTACGAAACGGTCAAGGAAGAGGCCGACCGGCAAGGCTCGGGTGGAGATGCCGACACGCTAGCAGGCAAGGTCGGCAAAGTTGTGGAATCGACCGCAAAGCGAACCGAGGAAGCCATTCGCGATCGTTTGCCGGGGTCGTCGGACGAGTCTTCTACCAACTCATAGCGTCGCCACCAGCCTGAATGACGGGCGTGGTCCATAGGACGTCATCCGGCATCATCGCCGGTCGTAACCACACGGTATCGGAAGTGATTGCGGATGTAGTCGTTGAAATAGCGGCCCTTAACCGCTGGCCATGAACCACACCGAGAGGGTTCTACGCTCCGGATCGTATTCCGTTTTGCGTATCGAGGTGGACGGCAGGACGGCGGCTCGATCAAAGGCATTCAACGATCGGAGAACCCGTCGAGTTCCTCGTTGGGAGGATTTGGCGCAAGCTCAAGCGCCCGAACCGATCGAGACGATTGGCATCACGGATCGTCCATCATTCTCCGCGGGGCGCGTGCTGAAGTCCCGCCAGAAGCCGACCGCGAAGCCGCAATCGCTCGGCTCACCGAACGGTAAACCAGCCCAGTAGCAACACAGTGGAACCTTTCAAAGCCGCATGCCTTGTCCCTCCTCCATGGAAGGAGACGCGAAATGAGCCTTGACATTGGAAAAGTCGCCATAGGCCTGCTTGCCTACAAGAACAGGGACAAGATCGGCGAGTTAATCGCCGGTGGGAACTCGACAGATCCCAAAAGCGCCGGCTCTCCCGGCGGCCTCGGCGATATCCTGGACCGTCTCAGGAATGCGGGTGCGGGCGATCAAGTTGATTCTTGGGTCGGTACAGGATCAAATCGCCCCGTTCAGCGCGATCAGGTTGAGAAAGCCATCGACCCGCAAACGTTGAGCGATCTCGCGGAGCAAACCGGATTGTCCCGCGACGAACTTCTCGACCGGCTCACAAGAGAACTGCCCGACGCGGTGGACAAGCTTACTCCCGACGGCCAAATGCCTGTGAGCAAAGGTCCAAATCTCCTCGACGAGGTGCCTGGAGCTAGTCGCACTTAGCGCCAGGCCGAAAAGGGAACCCGCGTCCTCGCCCGGAGAGCGCGGCTGATCGGGCAATGCGATCTCCACAGCAATGTCTGCGAGAACATGCTGCAGAAGCCTAACCCGCTTGCCTACTAGACCTTTTGTCTTTTCGGTTCCTCTTCGGTTTCGCTGCCAATTCAGCAGGAAGAGCGGTTTCGGCCTTTAGTCGTTGCTGCCGCAGCCGAGCCGTCTTTGCTTCTCGTGCCACACGCTCGAAGTCTGTGAATGCCCTTGCAGCATCCGACGTGCGCTCCTGCCTGTCGTGTCTTTCTTTATCGGTGAAGCCTTGCCTTTCCCGCATTGTTCCTCCCACTTTGACGCACGGCGCTTTGTTGCCGCACCGAACGCTTGTGGCCAGATCGGGTTCCACCCGGACAGCAAAAAAGCCCGCCGCACCTTTCGGCACGGCGGGCAACAAGTCGGTTCACCAGGCACGAGGGGTGGGCGGGGGTGGTGTGCCCGGTGCGCAGAAATCCTATGCGCGCCGGCTGCGTCGCGTCTACCAACCGCCGGTTGGCGCGCGGTTGGTTGTTTGACAGACACGCGCTTTATGATGGCTGCTTAAAAGCGCCGATCGAGCCTTTTGCCGAGCGGCTCGTTGTGCGGAAAGGAACGCTATGGCCGAGCAGGAGCAGTGGCAGCTGGAAGGCAGCGCCGCGGAACTCTACGAGCGCTACCTGGTCCCGGCAATCACAGCCCTGTGGGCTGCCGACCTGGTGGATCGTGCCGCGCCTCTATCTGGTGAGCGGGTTCTGGACGTAGCTTGCGGCACCGGCGTGGTGGCACGCTTGGCGGCCGAGCGTATGGGAAGTGGGCAGGTCGTCGGCCTCGACATCAACACGGGCATGCTTGCCGTTGCTCGATCGCTCCCGAGAGGCGCTGGACCGCTCATCGGCTGGCACGAGGGAAGCGCGCTCGAAATGCCGTTCCCTGACGCCACCTTCGATCTGGTTCTTTGCCAACTCGGACTGCAGTTTTTTCCGGACCGATCGAGTGCGCTACGTGAGATGTTCCGGGTTCTGGTGCCTAACGGCCGACTGGCCTTAAGCGTTTTCAGAGCTATTGAGCGCACTCCTGCGGCAAAGGCGCTGGCGGATGCCTTGGATCGACACCTCGGTCCAGGCGCTTCGGCAACGAAACGGTCCGAGCATTCACTCGCCGATGCAGACGAGCTTTACCGATTGGTGGCCGGGGCGGGATTTCGTCAGGTGACCATCCACACGACGACACAGAACATCCGATTCCCCTCGTCAAAGGAATATGTGCGACTACAGCTGGCAGCGACTCCGCAGGCAGGGCTGGTCAGCGGAATGGATGCCGGACATCGCGACGCAGTCATCGCAGCGATCATGGGTGATGTAAGTTCTTCGCTGGCAATCTATTCAACTGGAGGGGAGCTGATGTTCCCCCAAGAGGCTCACGTCGTGCTCGCACGCAAATAGTGCAGCTGACTCTGCGGCATCCGGTGTTCAACAGCGCCCACGCAAAGGAGCCTAATTAGAGGAGGAGCGTAGCAACCCCTCCTCCTTGGCAGCAATCTCGAAGGCCTTCCTTACGTCCTCGGGTGTGCCCTCACCTTCAATGCAGGCCATGCAGGCTTCGACCGCCTTCGTCCACTTGGGTCCCCGCTTGGTCCACTTCATGAGTTCCGCAGCGGCCCCCTCGGGCATCATTCGGCCTGCTCCCTTCAGGCCAGCACTGAAACCCGGTGTTAACGTCGTTCGCGGCTTAGAGGATGCGGCCGCAGCTTGAAAGTGTAGGGTACAGCTCGCTGCCAGACAGGGAGGCGAAAATGAAATTGCTTGGGATTGCGCTCTTGTGCACGGGCATGATCAGCGTAGCAATGCCGGCCGTTCGCGCTGAGGATCAGCTTGTTCTGCCTAACCACGAAGAAGCGCCAGAGCCGGCAGTTCATTGCGAGGGCCAAAACTGCCTTCCACCAGCTGATGACCCTGTCGAGGAATGCAAGGGGCAAGATTGCACGCCGGCTCCGCCGGTTGACCCAGGTCCACAGATTGAACAGGTCGACTGAACAGCATCAGCAGAACACCCCAACTACGAAGGTGATCGCAGTTCGTGGAGAAGGTTGGATTTCAGGTCCTCTCCCTCTACCACCGTCAAAGTCCAAACAATTCTCTGCTCCGCTGGCAGGCGCTCTGAAGCCCTGCGTTTGCAGGGTGTGTGGCCAACGGCTGGGGAGTGCCGCAGCGCCCCGAGCGTGCAAATTGCTCTCTGAAAGCCGATCATTCTTCGAAGCTGTGGATTAGCCCCAAAAATCCCCAGGTTTGACGCCAGCAATATCAATACGATAGCACCGGCCCTGCTGCGGGCAGTTTTGCGTTTCGCTTGCCTGTCCAATGACGACCACAACCATGCCGTCGCACGCTAAGTCCACTTTGCGCCAGGAGCGGTCATCTCAGCCTGGTGCTCGGGAATGATCGGATTTGGCCGCAAGCGGACTGGCAGCTAACAGGTCGACTTTTTCAGCCGCCGCGACTGGCTGGCGCCAAGCGCACCCTGGGAGGAGGCACGCGAAACACGGTGGCCCGGTGCGGCACCCCCGGCGGCAAAAAATTCTTTCCCTGGAGTCTCGCGAAAATGGCTCAGCAGACGGTCCGGGATCCTCGAGTTCGCAAAAATTAACTCGACCCCCCTACTACCCGGTCTTGGCGGCAAAAAAAGCTGGCGCCTTTTGATTCCCTCAGCCCCCTAGAGAGGGGGAATAGCTGCGCCGGTTTCTCTTTTATTTTCAAAGTGTTATTTGTTGACGAGACCAAGGTGCGGCCCTACACTATCCCGAGAACTGAACCAGGGGACCATCTATGCTCACATTTGGCCCGATGATCGTGCTCGCAGTGATCGCCATTGTGGTGGTGATCGGCCTTATCCCGGAAACCGCTGAAGATGCCGCGCTCAAGTTCCGCCGCCAGTGCCGAGCCGACGGAATGAGCTTTGCCGAGACAGAGGCGGCAATCGGCATTCGGAAGGCCTTCGTCCAGCTGCGCCGGCTGTCGTCCGACCAATGCGTTGCGAGGGGCGGCAAGATGGATCGTGATCAGATCAACCAGATTGCTTCCCACGTTGCCATCGGCCTCGCGGCCGCATATGGGCGTGAAGCTGCCAAGGCATTCGAGGGCTGGATCGGCTCATGCCCAGACGAGGAAATTCTTTACGATGACGCCCGCTCGGCGCGGCATCACCATATAGTCGGCGCGTTGCGCGAAAAAGGCCTCTGCTATCCGCCGAAGCGCGCCGGCATGAGCGAAGACTTCCGGAACTCCTTCAAGGTAGTCCGATAGCCAATCATCTGTTGAACGACTGCCGCACGTCATGACAGCGCTTGCATAGTCTTTACGAGTCGAGGTGAAACGCCTTTGGCGGCCTTCGGCTCTTCGCTTCGCTCAGCACCTCTTATGTTGTGCATCACCGCGGACTGTTTGTCTTGGATCTGGAAAGAGCCGTCTTCGACGGCAGGCATAGTTCGCCCTACCAGGGACAAACATTTGCCAAGACAAGGCATTCTGGACCGGAAGCACCTTTCGGAAGGCCGGGGTCATGCGGTCGGCCTGTTCTTCCCTATTCGCAGCTCTTTCGGGCTCATGACGGCAGCGGCATAGTCGGAGTGGTCCTGAAAACCCCGTGTCGCGCGCTTGTGCTTTTTGCCAAGCTCCTCTCCCACACCATGTCCGTGCCATTCCAACACGAGCTCGACGGTGGGGAGTTAGATATACCTCATGCCCTTGAGGGAGATGCAACGTCGGTCATGTTCCCGACGATCGGCCCAAACGGAGGGCTGGCTATGAAAAAAATGCGCTTACGCATGATGGTTCTATCTGCGCGCTGTTCGCGCATTTTTCTTGCAAGTTTTCCCAGAACTCCCTCGATTCCGTGCAATTACGAAGTTGATTACTGGCCCGGCAACGCACCCTGACGTTGCTGAGCCATTTTTATGGATCCAAACTATTATTGTATCTCGCAACAGCGCTTTGGAGTCTCGAGGCGGGCACTAGTGATTGACCTCCGAGCGGTCTGGCATCATCCCCGCGCCTTCCAAGGTTGCCCGGCGCTGCTCTTGGAGCAAGTCTAGCGCAGATCTAGCATGCAAGATCTGAACCTTAGAGCGGGTAATTTCAGGATCGAAAGGTGCGGGGCAAGACCGGGATTGCTCAACGGAATCAAAGGTCGATAATGCGCTGCCAGTGAGGGCGCCATTTCGGTAATATCGAGTATTTTCAATCAGATAACTGAAAACTTGGCGATCCCGACAGGATTCGAACCTGTGACCATCGGCTTAGAAGGCCGGTGCTCTATCCAGCTGAGCTACGGGACCGCTGGGCCGACGCCAAGGGCCGGCTGAGTTATGCGCTGGGACGGCTGCCCGGCATTTGCCGGTCAATGTGTCCAGGGCGTCCTGCGGTCATAGCGGAAATTTTCCGCATAGGAAATCTGGCGGCGCTTGGATTCCTTCGGCTCCTCGACACGGTAGGCCAGCCCCTCTTTCTCCGCATAGGCCACCGCCTCTTCCCGGGTATCGAAGGTGAGCCTGATCTGGCTCCGCATGTCACCCGACGTGGTATAGCCCATCAGCGGATCGATTTTCTTGCGCATCTCGGGATCGAATTCCAGCACCCAGTGGCCGGTCTTGGCCTTGCCGGACTGCATCGCGGTTTTGGCTGGGCTGAAAATGCGCGCGGACATGGACACCTCGTTGCTACGTGCAAGCGGCACCGCCGCTGTATTCCCGTCATTACTGCGCAATGCCGCCGGCGGCAAGGCCGCTGCCTGCCGTACCCCTTCGGTACGGCGGGCCACCGACGATGATCGCGCGAGGGTTCACGGCAAAAGAACCCATCCCCTCAATCAGCCTGAGCAGTTTGCTACAACGCAGAACTAACAAGGAGCGGCCACCGCTGTGGACGTTCGCCGGCCTGACCTTGCTAGCCGGCGGGCCTGCGGTTCTCGGCATGTGGCTCGGCAGCCTGGCCTATGCGCCGCAATGGTCGGCGCTGGCGCTTGCCATCGGCGCCGGGACGATCCTGCAGGTCATCGTCGAGGTCGGCGCCTATCTGATGCGCCGCAGCCAGAAGGGTCTCGATGCCTTCTTCACGCCGCCGGTCCTGGGTGGGCTGGCGGCCGGCGTCGCCTTCATGTATGCGACAGCCGCCTGGTGAAGGTCTGACCGGACAGGAACCTGGGCGCCGAGACGGCGCTGCGAAACCGTTGCGACCCGGCTGGCTGCATTTCCGGCCCCGCTCTCGGCTCGGGCCTACCGTTTGTTCCGTTCTCGTCTTTTCAAGGGGTTGCGCAGCCAAGCCCGCAACCTATAGCCCGCAAGGACTCGGGCCGCGGTAATCAGCTCTTAGCGGGAGCTGCCGACGAGCACGTTGTGTCGGGCGCCCAAGGCGCTTGGCCAATCCCAAAGCAAATCGTTCTCGTCTCGCTTTGGGACAATGGATTGGCATCTGAATTGCTACATCTGAATTGCTAATTGAGTCTCGCCAGCCACAGCGCTTGCGAAGGGGACGGAAATGGGCTTAGCCGAAGACTTGTCTGATGTTGCGCTCACATTCGAATGTCCGGATTGCTCGCATCCGGCGGTAAGGAAGGGCTCTGCGCTAAAAACGATCGCGCACTTCAGATGTGACGGGTGCAACGCCAAGGTGCGGATCACTTACCCGCAGAAGCTAGCGATCTTTGAAAAGCACAAGCTATTGGCTGCCCGAGGGGTGTTTGCGATTGGCTAGCTAAGCCTTTTCCAGGTTGTCGGTCGCGCGGATTTCGAGAACAAGATGCAGAATTCTGAGGATGGTCTCGTTGGTGGATCGCTCAATTCAAGCAGCTTTCTTGCTGGCGAAGCGGTTGATGTTCCAAGCACCGCCGCCGGTTGACGCGCCGCCGACTAGTTGAACGCGAGCCGGTAGCGCCAGAGGGCGACAAGGCGCGGCTACTTCATTTTTCTATCCATGAGGAGCGCGATGAACAGCCGTGGGACTTTTGGTGGACTTTTCGTGCAACTCCCTGTCACTGTATTGCGTTCGTTCCGTTTTTGTCGTTTCGGGGGTTGCCTTCCAAAGCCCGGAACCCTATAGCCCGCAAGGACTCGGAGTGTAGCGCAGCCTGGTAGCGCATCTGGTTTGGGACCAGAGGGTCGGGAGTTCGAATCTCTCCACTCCGACCATTCATTCACTGTACGGCCCGGAGACATGGGTAACAGTTTGTACCTAAGACATGGGTGACAACCTCGTGCCGAACGGGTTGTCGA